>JAVVEZ010000001.1:31544-96290 GCA_032250895.1 Pseudomonadales bacterium
CGTTTTTTAGGCCGCCCCGAAGGGGTGAGGTGCGCAGCACCGAATCAAACCCCTTTCTCAGTCAAAGTTAATTTGGTAAGGCCGCCTCGCAGGACGGCCGTTTTTTAGGCCGCCCCGAAGGGGTGAGGTGCGCAGCACCGAATCAAACCCCTTCAGCCGTCATCATGAAAGTTACCAAGTTCCCCAGCAGCGCTGGGCTTTTTTATTTGCGCCCCGCGTGGGTTGAGAAGCCCCTATCACTCACTTATCCGGATAGTCTCTGAGCGTGGGACCGGTATAAAGCTGGCGTGGACGCCCGATTTTAAAGGGATTGCTGATCATTTCGTGCCAGTGGGCCACCCAGCCAGGGGTTCTGCCGGTGGCAAAAATAACAGTGAAGAGATTGGTGGGGATGCCAATGGCTTTCAGGATAATGCCGGAGTAGAAATCCACATTGGGATAAAGGTTGCGTTCTATGAAGTATTCATCTTCGAGGGCGATCTTCTCCAGTTTGACGGCAATCTTCAACAAGGGATCATCTTCCATGCCCAGTTCTTCCAGAACGTTCTGTGAGGCTTCGCGCAGCACTTTGGCGCGCGGGTCAAAATTCTTGTAAACCCGGTGTCCGAAGCCCATCAGCTTGAAAGGGTCGTCCTTGTCCTTGGCTTTTGCAATGAACTTGCCAATGTTCGATTCATCGCCAATCTGGCCAAGCATCTTCAGCACGGCTTCATTGGCGCCGCCGTGGGCAGGCCCCCACAAAGCGGTAATGCCGGAGGAAATGCAGGCGTAGGGATTGGCGCCGGTGGAACCGGCCAGGCGTACGGTGGAGGTGGAGGCGTTCTGTTCGTGATCGGCATGCAGCAGAAAAATCTTGTCCATGGCATCGGCGAGGATGGGGCTGGCTTCGTAGTTTTCACAGGGTGTACCGAACATCATATGCAGAAAGTTGGCACTGAAGTCCAGGTCATTGCGTGGATACATGAAGGGTTGGCCGATGGAGTATTTGTAGCACATGGCGGCCAGGGTCGGCATTTTGGCAATCAGGCGCAGCGCGGCAACCTTGCGATGCTGTTCATTATCGATGACCAGTGCATCATGGTAGAAAGCCGATAATGCACCGACGACTCCCACCATGATGGACATGGGGTGTGCCTGTCGTGGAAAGCCGTTGAAAAAGTGATGAATCTGCTCGTGCACCATGGTGTGGTAGCGGATGTTGTTGACGAATTCCGCCTTTTCCTCGGTGCTCGGCAACTCACCATTGAGCAGAAGGTAGCAGCATTCGAGATAATCGGACTTTTCAGCCAGTTGTTCGATGGGATAGCCGCGATACAGCAAAACCCCTTTGTCACCGTCAATATAGGTAATTTTGGATTCACAGGAGGCAGTGGACATGAACCCCGGATCAAAGGTGAATATGCCCTTGGCGGTAAGTCCCCGGACATCGACTACATCCGGGCCCAGGGAGGCCTCGTAGACAGGTAACTCCAGGGTTTCATTGACGCCATCAACGGACAACTGAGCTTTTTTCTCAGTCATAGGGACTCCTTATAGATTATTTTGACAACATGTGAGGAACGAGTGCGGACAACCCACCCTGATACAGAGCGGCAACACTATCCGGTGAGACCTGAATTGTCAAATAAGCTGACAGCCGCTTTGGCATGATTGCCATTATTCGTATTTCGATTAGAGCAGAACGGTCCTGAAAGACGATAGACGGATTTTGGGGAAGGCGCCGAAATGAGGCGAACCTGACCCTTTTGAACTTCTCATCTGAAGGAATCCTGAAGGCAGGAGCGCCATGTCCGAAGCTGAAATCTTCAGAAATCCGGCGGAAAATAGTTACTAATCCCGCTATTTTTAAGGCATAATATGGCCTATTTTTGGCTGCTGGAGACCTTTATAGGGAACTTGATAAGTTTTTATCAAATTCTGGGTCTCCTGAGTGGTAATGCTTCCTCCAAAGCTGGCAACTCCTTACGTGACGGCCAGGGGCGGGGGTCTGAAAACTTGCAAACAGGAAGGCTGTGATAACGCTGTGAAAGATAAAAGGCCTGTCAATCTGGATTTGGGCACCATTCGTTTACCTCTGGCTGCGTACACGTCGATACTCCACCGGATCTCAGGTGTGATTGTGTTTATCGGTATTGCCATTCTGCTCTGGTTGTTTGATCTGTCCCTGGGTTCCGAGGACGGCTTCAATACCATCAGGCAGACTCTCGATTCGTTCATGGCCCGGCTTGTTCTTTGGGGCATCCTCTCTGCGCTGGCCTACCATCTCGTCGCCGGAATCAGACATTTATTGATGGACATGGGTATTGCCGACGGCAAGGCATCCGGTACGAACAGTGCCCGGCTGGTTGTGGTGGTTGGCATCTTGCTGATTCTTGTTCTGGGAGGGTGGTTATGGCCGGCCGTGTAAGCAGTGTAAGCAGCCTGGGTCGCAGCGGCTTGTATGACTGGATGGTGCAGCGGGTCTCTGCTGTGTTGATGCTGGCCTACATCCTGTTTCTGGTGATCGTGCTGGTCAGGACGCCGGACATGCAGTATGCCGACTGGCAGGCCATCTTTGCGCTGACCTGGGTGAAAATTTTCAGTCTCATCACGCTGCTGGCACTGTGTGCCCATGCCTGGGTCGGCATGTGGACGATTGCAACAGATTACCTGACTGGCGCCATGTTGGGTTCTGCGGCGACTTGCATTCGTTTTGGGTTTCAAAGTGCTTGCCTGATTGTGCTGCTTGCCTATTTTGTCTGGGGCGTGCAGATTCTATGGAGTGTATAGATCTTGGCTAAAATCAGAACGCTTTCCTTTGACAGTGTGATCGTGGGCGGCGGTGGCTCCGGCCTGCGTGCCGCTCTTCAGCTTTCCCAGTCGGGTTACCGGACCGCCGTTATCTCGAAGGTTTTCCCCACCCGCTCTCATACGGTTTCAGCCCAGGGGGGCATCACCTGTGCCATCGCCAGTGAAGACCCCAATGATGACTGGCGCTGGCATATGTACGATACGGTCAAGGGCTCCGATTATATCGGTGACCAGGACGCCATCGAATACATGTGCAGCGAGGGCCCGCAATCGGTTTTCGAACTCGAACACATGGGGCTGCCGTTTTCCAGAAACGAGTCCGGTCGCATCTATCAGCGTCCCTTTGGCGGACAGTCGAAAAATTTCGGCAAGGGCGGGCAGGCTGCCCGTACCTGTGCGGCAGCTGACAGAACCGGCCATGCCCTGCTGCATACCCTGTATCAGGCCAATCTGAAAAATGAGACCACCTTTCTCAATGAATGGTATGCCACCGATCTGGTCAGGAACCAGGATAGCGTTGTGGTCGGTGTCATTGCCCTGTGCATCGAAACGGGTGAAACCGTGTATGTGAAATCCAAGGCGACTGTTTTTGCCACCGGCGGAGCCGGCCGGATCTATGCCTCGACCACCAATGCGCTGATCAATACCGGTGACGGCATCGGCATGGCCCTGCGGGCCGGTTTCCCGGTTCAGGATATTGAAATGTGGCAGTTCCATCCCACCGGTATTTATGGGGCGGGAACCCTGATAACGGAAGGCAGCCGTGGCGAAGGAGGTTACCTCATCAACAAGGATGGCGAGCGTTTCATGGAACGTTATGCGCCCAATGCCAAGGATCTTGCGGGACGGGATGTGGTGGCGCGCTCGATGATCCTGGAAATTCTGGCGGGCAGGGGTTGTGGTCCGGAGGCCGACCATGTGCTGTTGAAACTGGATCATCTGGGAGAAAAAGTACTGAACGAGAAACTGCCAGGCATTCTCGATCTTTCACGCACCTTTGCCCATGTCGACCCGGTCAGGGAAGCCATTCCGGTCATCCCCACCTGTCACTATATGATGGGTGGTATTCCAACCAATGTACATGGACAGGCCATCACCCAGGATGCCAATGGCAATGACCGCATTATCGAGGGCTTGTTTGCCTGTGGTGAAGCCGCCTGTGTGTCGGTGCATGGCGCCAATCGGCTGGGGGGCAATTCGCTGCTGGATCTGGTGGTTTTTGGTCGCGCCACCGGTATTCATATCGAAAAAATGCTCAGTCAGGGTCTCGAACAGCGTGAAGCGGCCGATACTGATATAGACCAGGCCATGACGCGCCTGAACCGGCTCAATACTCGTTCCGGCGGCGAGAGCGTGGCGGGGCTGAGAAAGGAACTGCAGGCGATCATGCAGAGTCATTTCGGGGTATTCCGCCGGGGTGACTTCATGCGCGAAGGTATAGAAAAGCTGAAAGAACTGCGTGGACGCACCGCCAATATCAAGCTGGAAGACAAGAGCATGACCTTCAACACTGCCCGGATCGAGGCCCTGGAACTTGAAAACCTGTTTGAAGTGGCGGAAGCCACGGCCATTGCTGCGGAAGGCCGCGAAGAGAGCAGGGGCGCCCATGCCAGGGAGGATTTTACCGAGCGTGATGATGTCAACTGGCTGTGCCATTCATTGTATTTTCCGAGCGAAAAAAGACTGGCTAAACGTGCCGTGAATTTTGCACCCAAAACAGTCGCCAAATTTGAGCCAACGATACGAAGCTATTGATAACTATTTCTGAATCAGCCAAAGGTAAAAGTACTGTGCTAGTAAGTATTTACCGTTATAACCCGGAAACGGACAAGGAACCCTGGATGCAGGACCTTCAGGTAGAGCTACCCGTGGGGCGTGACCTGATGGTGCTGGATGTATTGCAGCAGCTGAAAGACAAGGACCCCAGCATTGCCTATCGGCGTTCCTGCCGCGAGGGGGTATGCGGATCGGACGGTATGAATATGAACGGCCGTAATGGTCTGGCCTGCATCACGCCAGTATCGAGTATCGTCAAGAATGGCAAACTGGTCCTGCGGCCCTTGCCGGGGCTTCCTGTCATTCGGGATCTGGTGGTGGATATGAATGCGTTTTACCGGCAGTACGAAAAAATAAAACCCTATCTGCAGAATGACACGCCGGCACCGGCAATAGAACGCTTGCAGTCACCGGAGGAGCGGGCAAAGCTGGACGGTCTTTACGAATGCATCCTGTGCGCCTGCTGTTCCAGCAATTGTCCGTCATTCTGGTGGAATCCGGACAAGTTTGTCGGGCCGGCGGGCTTGCTGCAGGCGTATCGCTTTTTGATTGACAGCCGTGATACCCATACTGACGAACGTCTGGCCGATCTGGAAGACCCCTTCAGCGTATTTCGTTGCAGGGGCATCATGAACTGTGTTGCCGTTTGTCCGAAAGGGCTGAATCCGACACGGGCCATTGGCCATATTCGCAGCATGCTGCTGGAAAGGGGCATCTGAACAGGCAGGATAAATCGCCATAAGGAATACTTTACAGAATGATAAGTCTGTAAAGTTTCGGGTAGAGTCTGAAATACACAAGAGGATAGAGATAGATGCAGGACAACCTCAGGGAAATAATGTTACGAAGTGGACATATTTCCGGCAGCAATCTGGACTATGTGGAGGGACTCTACGACGCCTATCTGAGCGATCCCAAATCAGTCTCTGAGGAATGGCGCCGGTATTTTGCCGGGTTGCCACTCGTCAACGGTGGTCTACCCGAAGTTTCCCATGCAAGAATTGTCGAACAGTTCAAGGGCTTGCCGAAAAGGGGAATGACCAACCTGGGCCAAAGTGTCCCCAACAGCAAGTTGCCTGGCAGCCTGGAACATGAAGCCAAACAGGTCAATGTCGTACAACTGATCAGTTCCTATCGGGTGCGTGGGCATCAACATGCCAATCTCGATCCGCTGGGCCTGATGCCCCGTGAAAATGTGCCTGATCTGGAACTTGAGTTCCATCACCTGTCGGAAGCGGACCGCTCGACCATGTTCAGGACTCAGCCGCTTTTCATCCCGCAGAAAGCGGCACCGCTGGCGGAAATCATCTCTATCCTGGAGGATGTTTATTGTAATTCCATCGGCTATGAATACACCGGTATCGTTGATCTTTCGCAGAAACACTGGATACAGCGGCGAATTGAAAGCATCGGTGGCAAGCCGATTTTTTCGATGGCTACCCGCTTGCATATTCTTGAACGGCTGAGTGCGGCGGAAGGCCTGGAAAAACACCTGGACGGTAAATACCCAGGCACCAAGCGCTTTGGCCTCGAGGGTGGCGAAAGCCTGATCCATGCACTGGATGACATCATTCAACGTGCTGGTGAGCAGGGTACCAAGGAGATAGTCATTGGCATGGCCCACAGAGGGCGCCTGAATGTTCTGGTGAATACGCTGGGCAAGAATCCATCACAGTTGTTCGATGAATTTGAAGGACGGGCCAAGTACCTGAATTCAGGTGATGTGAAATATCACCAGGGTTTTTCCTCCAATGTCATGACGCCGGGTGGCGAAGTTCATTGCAGCATGGCCTTCAATCCGTCTCATCTGGAGATCGTAACGCCGGTGATAGAAGGTTCCGTCAGAGCCAGGCAGGATCGCCGTAACGATCAGAGCGGTGAAACCGTGTTGCCAATTGCCATACATGGAGACGCGGCTTTCGCCGGGCAGGGGGTGGTCATGGAAACCCTGCAAATGTCGCAGACCAGGGCTTATAGCACGGGTGGAACGGTTCATATTGTCATCAACAATCAGGTTGGTTTTACCACCAGCCGTCAGGATGACTCCCGTTCCACGGAATACTGTACCGATGTGGCAAAAATGGTGCAATCGCCTATTTTTCACGTCAATGGAGATGATCCGGAAGCGGTTCTGTTTGTTACCCAACTGGCCCTGGACTTCCGGAATGAGTTCCGCAAAGACGTTGTGGTGGATCTTATCTGCTATCGGCGCAGAGGTCACAATGAAACCGATGAACCGGCCTCTACGCAACCGTTGATGTACAGAACCATCCGTGCCCTGAAGACCACCCGAACTCTTTATGCCGAAAAATTGATATCGGAAGGCCTGATCAGTGAGCAACAGGCTGAAGACATGAACAAGAGTTACCGCAAGGCACTTGATGAAGGCACTCATGTGGTGAAAAGCCTGGTGCATGAACCGAATACCGCCTTGTTTGTTGACTGGCGTCCCTATCTCGGGCACGACTGGACCATGCCCTGTGATACGACTGTGCATCTTGATCATCTGAAGAAACTGGCGGAAAAGCTGGTGGAATTGCCACCTGGCTTTACTGTAAACCGGCAGGTTGCCAGAGTTCTGGAGGATCGCGGCCGGATGGCCAGAGGTGAATTGTTGGTGGATTGGGGCTGTGCCGAGTTGCTGGCCTATGCCAGCCTGGTGGACAATAACTATCAGATACGTCTGACCGGGCAGGATGTGGGACGTGGCACTTTCTCACACAGGCACGCCGTGCTGCATGACCAGGAAAGCGGCGAGACCTTTGTTCCGCTGCAGACGCTGTCGCAAGCGCGCACCTTCGTCATCTACGATTCGATCCTCTCCGAAGAAGCGGTGCTGGCATTCGAATACGGTTATGCCACGACCCGGCCTGATGCCCTGGTGATCTGGGAAGCCCAGTTTGGCGATTTCGCCAATGGCGCCCAGGTGGTCATAGACCAGTTTTTGACCAGTGGCGAATACAAGTGGGAACGCCTGTGTGGTCTGACCTTGCTGTTGCCTCATGGTTACGAGGGGCAGGGGCCTGAACATTCTTCGGCGCGTCTGGAACGCTTCCTGCAATTGTGTGCGGAGAAAAACATTCAGGTCTGTATCCCCACCACACCTGCCCAGGTTTTCCATATGCTGCGGCGCCAGATCATCCGGCCCCTGCGAAAACCGCTGATTGTCATGTCGCCCAAAAGTCTGTTGCGGCACAAAGAGGCGGTATCTTCACTGGAAGAACTGGCGCATGGTTCTTTTTGCAATGTGTTGCCGGAGACGGACGAGCTTGTACCTAAGAAAGTCAAACGCATGGTTCTGTGCAGCGGCAAGGTTTACTATGAACTGCGCGCCAAACGGCGGGAAGAAAATATCACGGATATTGCCATTGTCCGTCTTGAGCAATTGTATCCTTTTCCCGAAAACGAACTGGCAGAGGTACTGGCCCCCTATACGGGCCTCAGGGATGTGGTCTGGTGTCAGGAAGAACCCCAGAATCAGGGAGCCTGGTATTCCAGCCAGCACCATATGCGCAACGTGATTACCCAGTTCAATCCGCGCCTGATGCTGACCTATGCCGGCAGGGAGGCTTCTGCGTCTCCGGCGGCCGGGTATGCGGCTCTGCATATGGCCCAGCAGGAAAAATTGATCGGAGAGGCCTTGGCTCTGGATAAACGCTGAGCCGGGCAGATGCTGCAAACATTGATTACCATACAACTATAAACAGTAAGGGAACGGATATGTCCATTGAGATCAAAGCGCCTGCATTTCCTGAATCTGTGCCTGATGGCACTATTGCCACCTGGTATAAAAAGGCAGGCGAAGCTGTCACCCGCGATGAACTGCTGGTGGATATTGAAACCGACAAGGTTTTGCTGGAAGTGGTGGCTCCTGCTGATGGCGTGTTGAAAAGCATCACAAAAGATGCCGGTGAAATTGTTGTCAGTCATGAGCTTCTGGCGGTTCTCGAGGAGGGTGGGACAGTTGCAGCTACGACAGCGAGTCCCGCCAAGGCCGAGACAGGCAAGGCCGGTACGGACAAAATGGAAGAAGAGGATAAGGCGGCTGCAGAAATACTGATGAGCCCGGCAGCCCGAAAGCTCATCGATGAACATGGCATCGATCCGGCCCGGGTCGCTTGTTCCGGCAAGGATGGTCGTATGACCAAGGAGGACGTGCTCGCCTTTCTTGATCAGACCTCAGCAGAACAAACAGGTAGTGTTGCGGTTTCGACAGCGGCACCACTTGAGGCAAGGCCTCCCATGATGGGTAGTGATCGGCCAGAACAGCGTGTCGCCATGACACGCCTGCGGGCAAAGGTCGCTGAACGGCTTCTGCAAGCCACCCACAGCACAGCCATGCTGACGACCTTCAATGAAGTGAATATGCAGGAAGTCATGAATCTTCGAAGCCGCTACAAGGAAATGTTCGAGAAAAAACACGAGGGCGTCCGGCTCGGTTTTATGTCATTTTTTGTACGAGCCAGCGTTGAGGCCTTGAAACGCTTTCCGGCTGTGAATGCCTCCATCGACGGCAATGACATGATCTACCATGGTTATCAGGATATTGGTGTTGCGGTTTCTTCTCCCAGAGGGCTGGTGGTGCCGGTGCTGCGTGATGCCGATACCCTTGGTTTTGCAGATATCGAACGTGCTGTCATGGACTATGGCATCAAAGCCAGGGACGGCAAGCTCGCCATTGAAGAAATGATGGGTGGCACCTTCACTATTTCGAACGGGGGTGTGTTTGGCTCTCTGCTTTCCACGCCCATCCTGAATCCGCCACAAACAGCCATTCTGGGCATGCACAAGATCCAGGATCGGCCCATGGCGGTGAATGGCGAAGTGCGAATACAGCCGATGATGTATCTGGCCCTGTCCTATGATCACAGAATGATCGATGGCCGCGAGGCAGTACAGTTTCTGGTCACTATCAAGGAATTACTGGAAGATCCAGCCAGAATATTTTTAGAAGTTTAACCAGACGATCAGGAATAAAATATGTCAGTTGATTACGATGTCATAATTATCGGAGCAGGTCCCGGCGGCTATGTGGCTGCGATCAGAGCTGCGCAGTTGGGACTGAAAACCGCCTGTGTCGAAAAATGGGTGGACCAGGACAGCAAGCCCGTCTATGGCGGTACCTGTCTCAATATCGGCTGTATTCCCTCCAAGGCCCTGTTGGATTCTTCGCATAAATATGCCGAAGCCAAAGACCATTTCGCCATCCATGGCATCAGTACGGGTAATGTGAAAATCGACGTGCCCGCGATGCTTGCCCGCAAGGAAAGCGTGGTCAAGCAGTTGACGGGCGGCATCAGCGGCCTGTTCAAGGCCAACAAGGTGACGGGTATCTCCGGGAGCGGCCGCCTGCTGGCCGATCGCAAGGTCGAGGTCACCTCTGCTGATGGCAAGAAACAGGTATTGACTGCCGCCAACGTTATTTTGGCGGCGGGTTCGGTGCCGGTTGCAATCAAGCCGGCCCCCCTGGAAGAGGGTATCGTGGTGGATTCCACCGGCGCGCTGGAATTCCAGTCGGTGCCCAAGCGTCTGGGTGTGATTGGCGCCGGTGTGATCGGTTTGGAACTGGGCAGTGTGTGGTCGCGCCTGGGATCGGAAGTCGTGATTCTGGAAGCCATGGATCAGTTTCTGCCGGCCATTGACCAGCAGATTGCCAGGGAAGCCAAAAAGATTCTCAGCAAACAGGGGCTGGACATTCGGCTGGGTGCCACGGTAACCGGGACCCAGGTTAAAAAAGGCAAGTCCGCGAATGTGACGGTGTCCTACAATGACAAGGACGGTGCCAAACAAGAGGTTTTCGACAAGTTGATCGTTTGTGTGGGCAGACGGCCCCTGAGTGAAGGCTTGCTGGCCGACGACTCCGGCGTCGAGAAGGATGAACGGGGCTTTATCCAGGTGGATGAACATTGCGCCACCCGCGTCAAGGGTGTGTATGCGGTGGGAGATCTGGTGCGGGGTCCGATGCTGGCGCACAAGGCCTCAGAGGAAGGCATCATGGTGGTGGAAAACATTGCCGGCCAGAAGGCCTCCATGAATTATGACCTGGTGCCTGCGGTGATCTACACCCATCCTGAAATTGCGGCCGTGGGCAGGACCGAGGAGCAACTGAAGGAAGCCGGTATTGAATACAATAGTGGCGTCTTTCCCTTTGCCGCCAGCGGCCGGGCACTGGCAGCCAATGATGCCGATGGCATGGTCAAGATTCTTGCGGATGCGAAAACCGACCGGGTGCTGGGTTGTCATATCATCGGGCCATCGGCAGCCGACCTGACCCAGGCCGTCGTGCTGGCCATGGAATTCAGTGCCAGTGCCGAGGATATCGGGCTGACGGTATTTTCCCATCCTGCACTCTGTGAAGCCGTGCATGAGGCCGCCCTGGCCGTCAATGGCCATGCCATCCATATTGCCAACAGGAAGAAGCGTTAAGGGCTTGAGTTGTCCTGGGCAATTTTCTGCCTATGTCCAATGAATACCTGACCTTGCCCGTATCTTCGGGTGCGTCGATGCCAGGTATTTCCGGGCTGGGGCAGCTTGAAATTCCCGGTTCAGCCAGAAATTACAATCTGACGAAGGATGCATAAATGAATTTACATGAATATCAGGCAAAACAATTGTTTGCCGACTACGGTCTGCCGGTTTCCACCGGCTTTGCCTGCGATACCCCGGAGGAAGCTGCCGCAGCCGCAGACCGCGTAGGCGGCAGCCGGTGGGTGGTCAAGGTCCAGGTGCATGCCGGTGGCCGGGGCAAGGCCGGTGGCGTAAAACTGGTTTCCAGCAAGGAAGAAATCAGGGATTTTGCCCGACAATGGCTGGGCAAGAACATGGTGACCTATCAAACCGACAGGAACGGCCAGCCCGTGAGCAAAATTCTGGTTGAGTCATGCACGGATATTGCCCAGGAACTTTATCTGGGCGCAGTCGTCGATCGTACTTCCCGTCGTATCGTTTTCATGGCCTCTACCGAAGGGGGGGTGGAGATTGAAAAAGTAGCCCATGACACGCCCGAGAAGATCCTGAAGGCCACCATTGACCCACTTCTGGGTGCACAGCCCTATCAGGCTCGCGAGCTGGCCTTCAAACTGGGTTTGAGCGGGGACCAGATCAAGCAGTTTACGCGTATTTTTTTGGGACTGGCCAAAATGTTTGAGGAATATGACCTGGCATTGCTGGAAATCAATCCACTGGTCATCACCGCACAGGGCAATCTCCACTGTCTGGATGCCAAACTCAATATCGATGGCAATGCCTTGTTTCGCCAGCCCCGAATCCGGAATATGCATGATCCCAGTCAGGAAGATGAGAGAGAGGCCAATGCGGCCAGGTGGGATCTGAATTATGTGGCGCTGGATGGCAACATTGGTTGCATGGTCAATGGTGCAGGCCTGGCCATGGGTACCATGGACATCGTCAAACTGCACGGCGGGCAACCCGCCAATTTTCTGGATGTCGGTGGCGGTGCGACCAGGGAGCGTGTTTCTGAAGCCTTCAAGATCATTCTTTCCGACAGCAAGGTCAAGGCCGTACTGGTCAACATCTTCGGAGGCATCGTGCGTTGTGACCTCATCGCTGAAGGCATCATTTGTGCCGTCGAGGAAGTGGGTGTGAAAGTGCCGGTGGTGGTGAGGCTGGAGGGCAACAATGCCGATCGGGGAACCCGGGTACTGGCAGAAAGCGGCCTGAACATCATTGCCGCGAAGAATCTGACGGATGCAGCCGAACAGGTTGTCAAAGCAGCGGAGGGGCTATAATGAGCATTTTGCTGAACAAGGATACAAGGGTAATCTGTCAGGGTTTTACCGGTTCTCAGGGCACCTATCATTCCGAGCAGGCCATGGAGTACGGTACCAGAATGGTCGGTGGCGTGACGCCTGGCAAGGGTGGGCAGACCCATCTGGGACTGCCGGTATTCAATACGGTTTCAGAGGCGGTTCAGGAAACCGGCGCCGAAGCCACGGTCATCTATGTGCCGGCTCCCTTTTGCAAGGATTCCATCGTCGAGGCGGTCAATGCCGGTATAAGGCTCATCGTCTGCATTACCGAAGGCATACCGACCCTCGACATGCTGACGGTCAAGGTCAAATGCGACGAGATGGGCGTGCGGCTGATTGGTCCCAACTGCCCCGGCATCATTACCCCGGGCGAGTCAAAGATCGGTATCATGCCGGCCCACATCCATCTGCGGGGCAAGGTGGGGATTGTTTCCCGCTCGGGAACCCTGACCTACGAGGCCGTCAAACAGACCACGGATTACGGCTTTGGCCAGTCCACCTGTGTTGGAATCGGAGGAGACCCCATTCCAGGATCCAGCTTTATCGACATTCTTGCCCTGCTGGAACAGGATGAGCAGACCGAGGCGATTGTGATGATCGGAGAGATCGGGGGAAGCGCCGAGGAAGAGGCAGCGGCCTTTATCAAGGAACACGTCAGCAAGCCGGTGGTCTCATATATTGCAGGGGTCACGGCGCCGGCAGGCAAGCGTATGGGGCATGCCGGGGCCATCATATCCGGTGGCAAAGGAACCGCTGACGAGAAGTTTGCGGCCCTGCAGGCGGCGGGGGTGCTTACCGTGAGAAGTCTTGCCGAGATCGGCAATGGTCTGAAACGGGCGGCAGGCTGGTAAAGGCCTGATGGATGCCGTTTTTGGCTGGACCTGGAAAAAGAAAATTGAAGCGGATTTTGGGCGGGTTTTTTATCTCTCAGGAGGTTTAAACTGCCGCAAGTAGTATGTTATGCTCGCCAGCCAAACGGACTGCAAGAGGTATTCAGGGACATGATATTGATTGAAGACAGGAACGCTTGATACAGCCTATGGCAGGGTTTTCGCTGTTTTGACAAGCTGTTCTACCAAAGTGTTTTATGGGGATTAACTTAAGATTGGGCCTTGTCTTTGCCGGTTCTTCATTCTTGGCAAAGCTGGCCTGGTTTTTATGACAAAGTGGGATGACACATGAGCTACCATCGTTTTAAACAAAAGGTTTTTGTTCCGTTACTGGTAATGCCGACTCTGTTTTTTTTGACGGGTTCGGCAAGCGGCCAGGATACCGTGGTGAATACCCAGATATTGGACCGGGCAGGGGAAATAGCAGAAAAGGCTTTTGCAGCCGCCAAAGAATCCCAGGTCAGGATCAATAAGTTATCCGACCAGGCTGATGAATTGCTCGGCCAATACCGGGATGAAGCCAAAATCGTCGATGGCCTGGTGGTTTACAACGCCGGCATGCGAAGAACCATCGCGGAGCAGGAAAAAACCATTGCCCGTTATGACAAATCGATCACTGAAGCCGCCGAGCTGCAGAGGCAGATCCCCCCTCTGATGGAAAGAATGATGGTGGCGCTGGAGCAGTTTGTTGCACTTGATCTGCCTTTCCAGGTAGAAGCCAGACAGCAAAGACTCGATCTGATCCGTGGTGCCTTTGATGAGGCCAACGTTTCCATTGCAGAAAAATTCCGTCTCGTTCTGCAGGCTTATCAAATAGAAAGCGGTTATGGCCGCACCATGTCCTCCTATACCGATAATCTGGAAATAAATGGTGTTGAAAGAGACGTGGATATTCTTCAGGTGGGTCGTATCGCCCTGATTTATCAAACCAGTGATCAGACGTCAACCGGGGTCTGGGACAAAAATGCCAAGCAGTGGCTTGCCTTGCCGGACAGTTACAGAAGGCCTGTGGCCAATGGCATTCGTATGGCGAAGAATCTGGCCAGTACCGAGATTCTTGAATTACCGATTATTGCTCCGGAGTCAGTACAATGAATTTTATAAGAAAAACGGCATTAACCTTTTCGGCTGGCTTCCTGTGTCTGTTCATGCAGCAGGTCCTGGCCCAGCAACCCGCAGCGGCGCCAGCTCCTGCAGTTCCACAAATGGCGAGCAGTCTCGATGACCTGCTGAAGAAAGTCGAAGAGGCGCGCCTGAATGAGACGGAAGAACAAAAACAAAGAGAAGCCCAGTTCCGGGCCAATGTCAGTCAGCAGCAGTCTCTGTTGAATGAGATGCGGCAACGACGTGCGAATGAAGAACGGATCAGTGTGGATCTGGAAAGCAAATACAATGAAAATGAAATCATCAAGGCCCAGCGGGATGCCACGCTGAAAGAGCGCCTGGGTGATCTGGATGAATTGTTTGGTACCATTGCCGGTGTGGTAGGCGATACCCGCAGCAATTTTGAAGCCTCCCTGGTCAGTGCCCAGTTCCCGGGCCGGGAAGCTTTTCTGGATGAACTGGCGGCAACCGCTACCAGCGACTCTGATCTGCCCAGCATTGAAGAGTTGGAAAGACTGTGGTTCTACCTCTTGCAGGAAATGACCGAATCTGGCCGGGTGTCCGAATTCACCGCCAATGTCGCACAGCCTGATGGCACTCAGAGTGAGCAGGCAGTGGTCCGTATCGGCTCCTACAATATCGTCTCCAATGGCCAGTACCTGACCTTCAATCCCAACACCAAGCGTCTGAGCGTACTGCCCAGGCAGCCTGCTGGATACACGGATACTGCCGTGGCCATCCAGAATGCGACATCCGGATTCACCACTGTAGGTATCGACCCTACCGGTCCCACCGGCGGTTCCTATCTGGCAGCGCTGATCAGCAGTCCAAACCTGCAGGAGCGCGTTGAGCAAGGTGGTACGGTGGGTAATATCATCATTGCGCTGGGTATCGTGGCCTTGTTGTTTGCGCTGGAAAGGTTGTTCACACTGGGCATGATCGGTTCCAAGGTGAGCTCACAGCTCAAGCACCCTGGCAAGCCCAACAAGAACAATCCGCTGGGCCGGGTCCTGATGGTCTATGAAAGTGACCGAACCATGGACATCGAAACCCTGGAACTGAAGCTGGGTGAGGCCATCCTGCAAGAGACACCAAAGCTGGAGAAATTCCTGACCCTGCTGAAGATTATCGCCACAGTAGCTCCTTTGATGGGTCTGCTCGGAACGGTAACCGGTATGATCCAGGTGTTTCAGGCCATTACCTTGTTCGGTACCGGCGACCCCCAGATCATGGCGGGTGGTATTTCCGGCGCCTTGGTGACAACTGTTTTGGGTCTGGTTGTGGCGATTCCGACGGTACTGCTGCATACCCTGGTAAAAGGGCGCAGTGACCGCATCATCCATGTGCTGGAAGAACAGGCCACCGGTATCATTGCCAGAAAATCCGAGGCTGGTGAATCAAAAGCTTAACTTAAGCTGGATCTACTTTTGGAGAAGAGCTTATGTATTTTGCTTTAATGGAAAGTATCGAATCCATCTCTGCTTTCATGGAGAGGGGTGGGCAGGTGCTCTGGCTGATTGCGCTGCTGCTGTTTGTAAAATGGACCCTGTTGTTTGAACGTGCGTGGTTTCTCAAAACCACGCACAAGAAAAATGTCAGAGCCGCGTTGAGCGAATGGGAGGCCAGGTCTGACAAGAGCTCCTGGAATGCCCATGCCATCAGGCAGCAGTTGATTTCAGGCGTTTCCCTCGACCTCAAATCCACCATTCCGGTGATCGAAGTCCTCGTGGTGATCTGTCCCCTGCTCGGTCTGCTGGGTACCGTGACCGGCATGATCGAGGTCTTTTATGTGATGGCCGTGACCGGCGGTGGCGATGCCAAGCAGATGTCCGGGGGGGTCGCCAAGGCGACCATTCCCACTATGGCAGGCATGGTGGGGGCGTTGTCCGGAATTTTTGCCAGTAATTGGTTAAAGCACAAGGCTACTATGGAAATGGAGTTGTTGGAAGACCACCTCACCATTCACCATGGACACTAAAACGAGCCAAGCAGCAGGTCAACTATGAAAGGTTTTGGAAAAGCAAAAGATGAAGAGCAGGCGGGTGAGATCGATCTCACCCCCATGCTCGATGTAGTATTTATTCTGCTGATCTTCTTTATCGTGACGGCGGTTTTTGTCAAGGAAGCCGGCTACGATGTTTTGAGGCCGGTTGCTGCCACCAGTGAGCCGACGACCATGGAACCCATTCTCATTGCGATTTCTCCGGCCGGTGAGATATGGATGGATGGCGATATCGTACTGCCACGGAATGTCCGGCTGAGAATTGAGCAGCGGGTGGCAGAATCACCGAATGCCGGCGTTGTCATACAGGCAGATCAGGGGGCACCCAATGAGTTTGTCCTGATCGTACTGAATGCAGCCAGGGAAGCTGAGGTTACCAATGTACAGATTGCAGCGGAGGAATAGGTCATGATCAGAATTGTCAATCTTGGTATTGCAGTTTTGTTGGCGGCAGTCGTTACCACTTCATTGTTTTTTCTGATGCAGCTGTTGATTGCTTCGGGGCTGACTCAGCCGGAGCGCGGTGAGCAGCGAAAGATTGCGGATATCACGATGCCGCAACAGGAAGTGGTGATCCAGCGTCAGGAACCGAAACCTGAAAAGGTGGAGGAACCCGAGGAGATACCCGATCTGCCTGATCAGACCATTCAATTGACGGCTCCCACCGGCCCCGGGATCAGCCTGGCAAGAGTGAATATTGATCTGGGTGACGTTGGCAATGGTGCCACTATTTCGGCAGCGGATGCCGAATATCTGCCCATTGTAACGATTGCCCCCCAATACCCACAGCGAGCGCTGGCAAGGGGCATCGAGGGCTGGTGCCAGGTGATGTTTACAGTGACTGAAAATGGTACGGTCGTGGACCCTGTCGTGGTGGATGCGGAACCGCCGAATATTTTTGACAGCTCTTCGATAAGGGCTGTACAGCGCTTCAAATTCAATCCACGGACCAAGGATGGTCAGCCTGTCAGAACGCCTGGTGTCCAATACGTTTTCCGTTACAATCTTGATCAGGATCAGTAAAAGGGCCAATGACATGAACAAAGAGAATATAAACAAGCTCAAAATGTCCCGGAATTTATGTGCGGGTTTTACGTCCCTGACACTCGCCGCCGCCTTTCTGACGGTCTTGCCGGTAGTCGATTCGGCCATCAACCTGAATATGTTCAGCCATACCCAGGTGCTGGCACAAAGAGCCGCCGATGAGACCAGGCCCCCGCCAGCCACCCGGCAGGCGCAGACTCTCAGCCAGAGAGTGTTCCGTGTGATTGAAAATGTCATGGAACTGCGCGACGAGAAGGAAGACTATGCCGGTGCTCTCAAGGCACTGGATGAAATCAAGGCCATGAATGACGCAGGGCGGCTCAATGATTATGAACAGTTCACCATGTGGCTGTTCTACGCCAGTATCGACCAGGCCCAGGAACGCTATGCAGAAGCCGTCCTCTCCTATGAGCAAATACTGAAGCTTCCGAACCTGACACCAGACCAGCGCGAGCAGGCCCTGTCAATTATTGGGCAGCTCTACTATGTGCTGGAAGACTACCGGAAAGCCATCGATGCGCTGAAAAAATATCTGGAAGTGGCAGTCGACCCCAGCCCGGATATGTATCTGCGCATAGGTACGGCCTATTATCAGCTCGATGAGTTCCAGGAAGCCATTCCCTTCGTTTTGCGCAATATGGAACTTGAGCTCGCTTCCGGTGATCTCGTTCCCGAATCCACTTATGGCCTGTTGAGGGCTCTCTATCTGTCGGTGGAGGATTATCCCAAGGCCAAACAGGTCCTGCGGGAGATGGTCGTGCTCTTCAACAAGCCTGAGGACTGGGGTTTTCTGGCTTCCATTCACGGTCAGATGGAAGAGTTTCCGCAGCAACTTCAAACCTACTATGTCGCCAACGCCATGGGTTATCTGGAATCGGAGAATCAGCTGATGAATCTGGCTTTTCAGCTTTTCAACAACGATAATCCTTACGGTGCGGCAAAACTGGTGGCCGATGGCATTGCCGCTGGCGTGATCAAGGAAACGGAAAGCAACCTGTCTTTCCTGTCACAGAGCTGGCAGATTGCCCGTGAAGATGAAAAGGCCATCGAGCCCTTGATAAAGGCTGCGGAAATTTCGGAAGAGGATGCCGGCGAGCTGTATGCACGTTTGGGCCGGGCCTATCTCAACCTGTCGGAGTTTAAAAAGGCTGCTGATGCTTTCGAGACGGCTTTGAAGGAAGGTAAACTGGACCGTCCGGATCAGGTGCGTATCACGCAGGCGAGAGCCTTGATGGATGCCAAGGAATTCGACAAAGCCTTGACTGTCCTGAAAGAAGCTGCAAAAGATCAACGCAGCAAAACGCTTGCCAATACCTGGATCAAGGTGGTGGAAAGTGAGAAAGCCAGGGAGGACTCTCTGCAAGAAAGGAGAGAACTCTACAAAGGTTTTTTCTGAGGGCAACAGTTTGTTGAAAAAGTCCGTCCATGACCCGGCTTAGCAGGGGGTTTGTAAAAAACGCATCTTCGGATGCGTTTTTTTTGGCCTTGAATATCAGGATTTTGGCCCAATAATGCTGTCTGTGCACTTCGTAATCCATTCATGGGAGACAAACCACCAATGACCGCGACAGCAGGAAAGGAAACCCTGGGGTTTCAAACTGAAGCGAAACAACTGCTTCATCTGATGATTCATTCCTTGTACAGCAACAAGGAAATATTTCTGAGAGAACTGATTTCAAATGCTTCTGATGCGGCAGACAAGCTGCGTTTTGAAGCTCTGGCAGATCCCAAACTGTATGAAGATGACACCGATCTGAAGATAGTCGTGGAAGCTGACAGCAAGAAAAAGACCCTGACCATCCGCGACAATGGCATTGGCATGAACCGGACGGAGGTGATCGATCACCTGGGAACGATTGCCAAATCCGGTACGGCACAGTTTCTCGCGAAGCTCAGTGGTGATGAAAAGAAGGATTCACAATTGATTGGCCAGTTCGGCGTTGGTTTTTACTCGGCTTTTATCGTGGCCGATAAAGTGGAGGTACTGACGCGTCACGCAGGCGATGCTCCGGAGCAGGGTGTGAGATGGGAATCTGCCGGTGAAGCGGAGTTCAGTATTGAAAATATCGAAAAAAAGGAGCGTGGCACTACCGTTATTCTTCATCTCAAAAAAAATGAGAAAGAATTTTCGGAACTGTATCGCTTGCGCAGTATCGTGAAAAAATATGCCGATCATATTTCCCTGCCGGTGATGATGGAGAAGCAGAACTTCGGTGCCGACGAGGAAGCGCAGAAAAAGAAAACTGAAGTGGAATTTGAGACAGTCAATTCTGCAAAAGCCCTGTGGACACGTCCCCGCACGGATATCAAAGACGAGGAATACAAAGAATTCTACAAGCACGTCTCCCATGACTTTGGTGATCCTCTGGATTGGAGCCACAATAAAGTCGAAGGCAAGCTCGAATACACCAGCCTTCTGTATATTCCGGCAAGAGCGCCGTTTGATCTATGGAATCGCGATGCGTCGAGAGGTCTTAAACTGTATGTACAGAAAGTGTTCATCATGGATGATGCCGAACAGTTTTTGCCACTTTATCTGCGTTTTGTAAAAGGCATTGTCGACTCCAGGGATATTGCCCTGAATGTCTCGCGCGAGATTCTTCAGCAGGATCCTGCCGTTGACTCGATGAAAAGTGCCCTGACCAAGCGGGTGCTGGATATGCTTGAAAAAATGAAGAAAAAGGACTTCGATAAATACAAATCCTTCTGGAAGGAGTTTGGGCCGGTCATCAAGGAGGGGCCTTCCGAAGATCACAGCAACAAGGAAAAGATAGCAAAGTTGATGCTGTTTGCTACCACTCATACCAATACCGCCGAACAGGATCAATCCCTGCAAGATTACGTGGCGCGAATGAAGCCTGAACAGAAGAAAATTTACTACATCACCAGCGAAACTTACAATACGGCAAGAAACAGCCCGCATCTCGAAGTCTTTACCAAAAAGGGCGTGGAGGTCTTGTTATTGACAGATCGTGTCGATGAATGGCTGATGAGTCACCTGACCGAATTTGATGGCAAGCCGTTCCAGGATATTACCAAGGGAGAACTGGATCTTGGCGACCTGGACAGCGATGAGGACAAGGAAAAACAAAAACGCGAGGATGAACAGGCCAAACCACTGCTGGAAAGGATCAAAAGCAGTCTCGGCGAGCGTGTGACTGATGTCAGAACCACCCACAGACTCACGGATTCACCGGCTTGCCTGGCCCTGGGTGAGCATGATATGGGAGCCCAGATGCGTAAAATCATGGAAGCGGCGGGGCAGAAAATGCCAGAGTCGAAACCAGTGTTTGAAATCAATCCCGGTCATCCTTTGATCCAGAAACTCGATCAGGAGAGTGACGAGGACCATTTCAATGATCTGGCCGCCATCCTGTTTGATCAGGCCAGCCTTGCTGAGGGGGGGCAACTGGATGACCCGGGCACTTACATCAAACGTCTCAACAAACTGCTGTTGGAGCTGAGCCACTGAACGCCTGACATTACTCCCGACAGGCCTCCTGGGCCGTCGGGAGGCTTCCGTGTTGCGCGCGGCGGGGTGTCTCGCCGGTATAATCCTTTAATCTGCGGGCTCCTGTTGCCCATTTACGGGTCTGTCATGGCTGATAAATTTTCTTTTGCCTTGCGTGTTGCCTGCCTGCTGTTTGCTGCTGGATTGTTGGCCTGTTCTTCCGAAGAAGACCGCCCGAACGATACGACGGCGGCCCCGCTTTCTGAGGTATTCCGCAACAAGGTGGTGGAAACGTCTCTGGATGGAATCCCTGGGAATCTGGTCAGCAGTCTGCGTGAGATTGGTGCTAACACGAATATTCCCGCCACTGCCGCCTTGTATGCGCCCACGTTTACAAAAAGCTATTTTGCCGGCTTCAACATCAACCGGGATATTGCCTACGGTCCGGCGCCACGCAATGTACTGGATGTCTTTACCACCAACAGTACAGCACAGAATCGGCCGGTGGTGGTCTTCGTGCATGGCGGTGGTTTTGGCGGCGGGAATAAAAACTCTGCCACCTCACCTTTTTACGACAATATTCCAGCCTGGGTTGCCACGCAGGGCATGGTGGGCGTCAACATAAACTACCGTTACGCGCCCGCGAACACCTGGCCTGCGGGTATTGAGGACATGCGTGCGCTGGTCGCATGGCTGAAAACGAATATCGCCCAGTATGGGGGAAATCCCAATCAGATATTCCTGTGGGGCAAGTCGACGGGGGCTTCCCATGTCGCTGATTACATCGCTGATATTGAACGCAAAGGTGAAGATGAGCAGGTGGCCGGCGCCATTTTGAGCTCAGGGTTCTATTTGCTGGGTCAGGAGCCTGTGTGGCAGGCTTACTATGGCGATGATGTTTCGCTGTACCCTTCCCGCAATGCCCTGTCAGGACTTTTGTCCACGGATACTCCGATCTTCGTGAGTTATGCGGAGTTTGATGGAGACATGTACAAGGAACAGTTCAAACTGTTGCTGGAAGCAATGGATAGTGCAGCAAAGAGAGTCGATGCCCTGTATCTGCGAGGGCATTCCCATATGTCAGAAACTTATGCGGTAGGAAGCACGGATGAAACACTGACGGGGCCGGTTCTGGCTTTTATCCGCCGTGTGAGTACAGCCATGTAGAAGGGTTTGCTGCCAAGGTTTTCAATGAGAATTCACTTGGAAGCAAACCTTGTCTGACAGTGTTGAACAGCCTTGGGCTGATCAGCAAACCACCACGTTTTCGGCTTGAGGACCTTTCTGGCTCTGGCCAACAGTGAAGCTGACTTCCTGGCCCTCGGCCAGACTTTTGAAACCAGCACTTTGAATGGCGCTGTAATGGACAAAAATATCCTGGCCGTCATTTCGGGTAATGAAACCAAAACCTTTTGATTCATTGAAAAATTTAACGCGGCCCAAGGCTGTATCAGACATAGCAATATCCTGTAATAAAAATAATTGGTATTAGCGTAAAAATTGCTTATAGAAGTGATTTACAGGACGAAAAACCGGGAAGAAGTGTTCGAAGTGTAGTACAAATATACAGCCGGATTTCTAGGCTGGACGCAGTCTACGCCCGTTTTTCACGAAGTCAAGGTTTATCTGCCTAGGAGCCTGTCGGACTCAGGATAGTTCTACTGCGGCGGCGGGAAATCGGCCCCTTTTTCCGCTCTTTTTCGTTAAATAGACCCCACTATTCGCCTCAAAAGACCGAAAAAATGGACTCGATTTCCCACTCGCCTCGCTACGAACACCTGAGTCCGACAGGCTCCTGGCTGCTGTTCTTGCCGGCCGACATGATCTCCCTGCAAGACCAGGCCTGTCCTGACTTTGCAGGGCAACACGCTATTTATGTTCTTTGCAATTTGATCGCGACGCACTGGTGATACACGTCATTGTTGTCGCCGGGTGAGGTGTTATAGACACCATGGAATCCCCGTGCAGGGTCTTCCATGACCTGAATTACTTGCAAGGTACAGTTGTCACATTCCACATCCGGCAGGGTAAGCTGCCAGGTATAGGTGGCTGCCGTGCCGCGCAGATGAGGATTCAGATAGTCCATCAACACCGTTGCATTATTGAAAAAGTCGCCATCCTCTGCCGGGTTGCCGGGGCGGCATTGATCGTTTTCATCGATGGGACAACCGCCGTCACGATTCGGATCCTGGGCCACGATCCAGCGTGGATCCAGGAAATCATCGTCACCGTCGTTATCGAAGGCAATACGGAAATAACCGGGGTGAGAAACATATTCCGCGACACTCAACGTGATGGTCTCACCGGGCTGATAGGTGTAGGACGCGCCGGTGGCGATGCCATCAGGATTTCCGCAGGGGGCCATCTTGGTATCCGCTCCCCGTTCTCCCTGCGCAAATTTGGCGACATGCGTGCCGGCCCGCTCCAGGTCGATATGGGCCTGGCTCAGTCCGGGAATGGCGAGCAATGCAAAAAGTGCGAAGCTGGTGTTGATGTTCATGGGCTTTCCTTCTTATGTTGTCATTGTTGTTTGCGAGGATTCAGGTTGCCAGGAGCCCGACAGGTTCCCAGGGTCAGACAATCATCTCCAGTGCCTTGTTCAGAATGGTGCTGGGACGCATGGCCTTGCTGCACAAGTCCGGATCGGGCCAGTAGTAACCGTCAAGCACAACCTTTGCTCCCTGTACGGCATTCAGTTCGGCGACGATGTCGACCTCATTGTCGGCCAGCACCTGGGCGAGCTTGCTGAAGCATTCCTTCAGCGCTGCATCCTGATCCTGAGCGGCCAGCGCTTCGGCCCAGTACAACGCAAGATAGAAGTGACTGCCACGGTTGTCAAGTTCGCCAACCTTGCGGGATGGAGACTTGTCTTCGAGCAGGAATTTTCCGGTGGCGGCGTCCAGCGTGACGGCGAGAATCCTGGCTTTTTCGTTGCCGGTGGCGTTGGCCAGATGCTCCAGGGACGCAGCGAGTGCCAGGAATTCCCCCAGGGAATCCCAGCGCAGGTGGTTCTCTTCGACAAACTGCTGCACGTGCTTGGGTGCGGAACCGCCAGCCCCGGTTTCGAACATGCCACCACCGGCCATCAGCGGGACGATCGACAGCATTTTGGCGCTGGTGCCCAGTTCCAGAATCGGGAACAGGTCGGTGAGGTAGTCCCGCAGCACATTACCGGTGACCGAAATCGTATCCTTGCCTTCCTTCATGCGCTGCAGGGAGAAACGGGTGGCGGCCTCGAGGTCCATGATACGGATATCCAGCCCCTCGGTATCGTGGTGGCTCAGACAGGATTTGACCTTTTTTATCAGCTCGGCATCGTGGGCACGCGCCGGATCGAGCCAGAACACGGTGGGTGTCCCCGTGGCACGGGCACGGTTCACGGCCAGCTTGACCCAATCCTGCACGGCGGCATCCTTCACCTGGCACATGCGCCAGATATCGCCCTTGCTGACCGGGTGCTCCAGCAGGGTTTGGCCGGATGCATCCACGACCCGCACCCGGCCCTCGCCCTGTATTTCAAAGGTCTTGTCGTGGGAGCCATATTCTTCCGCCTGTTGTGCCATCAGGCCCACGTTGGCGACGCTGCCCATGGTTCGGGGATCAAAGGCGCCGTTTTGCTTGCAGAAACGGATGGTCTCCTGATAGATCCCGGCATAGCAGCGGTCCGGAATAAGAGCCTTGGTATCATGGAGCTTGCCATCAGGTCCCCACATTTTTCCTGAAGCACGAATGGCTGCCGGCATCGAGGCATCGATGATGACATCGCTGGAGACATGCAGATTGGTAATACCCTTGTCGGAATTGACCATGGCGAGTGCCGGGCGCCGCTGATAGCAGGCCTGGATATCGGCTTCGATTTCTGCCCGTTGCATCGGCGGCAGTTGTTGAATCTGGGCGTAGATTTCACCCAGACCGTAATTGGGGTTGATGCCCAGAGCCGCAAAGGTTTCAGCATGCCTGGCAAAGACCTCCCTGAAATAGACGGAAACGGCATGCCCGAAAATAATGGGGTCGGAAACCTTCATCATGGTGGCTTTCAGATGCACTGAAAGCAGTAGATCATGTTTCTTTGCATCCTGCATTTCCGCCTCCAGAAAGGCTTGCAGGGCACTGGCACTCATGACACAGGCATCGATTATTTCTCCGGCCAGCAAGGGCGCTTTTTTCTTGAGGACAGTGACAGTGCCATCGTCTGCGACAAACTCAATCTGGTATTCGGTGGCTTCAGCCAGGGTCAGTGATTTTTCACTGCCGTAGAAATCACCACTGTCCATATGGGCGACATGGGTCTGGGAGTCAGCCCGCCAGGCTCCCATGGAATGAGGGTTGATCCGGGCATACTGCTTGACGGAGGGCGGGGCGCGGCGATCTGAGTTGCCTTCGCGCAGCACCGGATTGACAGCACTGCCCTTGACCTTGTCGTAACGGGCTTTGATGTCCTTTTCCTCGGCGCTTGCCGCTTCTTCAGGATAGTCCGGCAGCTTGAAGCCTTTTTCCTGCAACTCCTTGATGGCCGCTGCCAGTTGCGGCATGGAGGCGCTGATATTGGGCAGTTTGACAATGTTGGCGGCAGGGTTTTTCGCCAGTTTCCCCAGCTCGGCGAGATCGTCGGACTTTTTTTGTGCCGGTGTCAGATAGTCCGGGAAAAGGGCCAGCGTACGGCCAGCCAGAGAAATATCCCGGGTTTCGATATTGACATTGGCCGGGGCAGTAAAGGCCTGAATAATCGGAAGCAGGGAGTAGGTGGCCAATGCGGGGGCTTCGTCAGTGTGGGTGTAGATGATGGTAGGTTTATCAGTCGACATGCTCATACCTGGATTGAAGTGTCAGAAGGTGCAGGGAAAAGGCGTCAAGCCCGCCGGCACACGCAAAACCGACATTATAGCAGCAAGACGACAAAGAGTAAGGGAACCCAAGAGACAGGCTTATGGCAAAACTCCTTACATCCGTTCCAGGGTTTCGATACCCAGCAGTTCCAGCCCCTGTTGCAGGGTTCTGGACGTCAGCAGGCACAATCTGAGACGGGACTCCCGCACGGCGTTTTCAGCCTTGAGGACCGGGCAGGCTTCATAAAATTTCATGAAGACACCGGCCAGTTCGTAAAGATAGAGGCAGAGCTGATTGGGGAACCCGTCGCGTGCCACGGTCTCGACCACATCGGTAAACTGCAGCAGTTTGAGTGCCAGGTTCTTTTCTGCGGCTGCTCTGATGAGGATTGGAAGGCTGCTGCGAGTGTCTATCTCTTCACGTCGAAAGATGCTGCTGATTCTGGCATAGGCATAAAGCAGATAGGGCGCGGTATTACCTTCAAAGGAGAGCATGCTGTCCCAATCAAATACATAATCGCTGTTGCGGTTTTTGGAGAGATCGGCGTATTTGACGGCGGCAATGCCGACGACTTCGGCAATACGACGTTTCTCGGTTTCAGCCAGATCGGGATTTTTGCTGCTGACCAGTTTGAAGGCGCGTTCAACGCTTTCCGCCAACAGATCGATCAGTTTTACCGTGCCGCCGGTGCGGGTCTTGAAGGGCTTGCCGTCCGCGCCCATCATGGTGCCGTAGGACAGGTGTTCCAGCGAGCAGTGGGCAGACGCCAGGCCTGCTCGTTTCGCCACGGCAAATACCTGCTGAAAATGCAGGGTCTGGCGGGCATCGACCACGTACAGCACCCGATCGGCCTGCAATACCTGGCTGCGGTAGCGGATGGCGGCGAGATCGGTGGTCGCATATAGATAGCCACCACCGGATTTCTGCACGATGGTCGGCAGGGCTTTGCCATCCTGGTTGCGGAATTCGTCCAGGAAAACACATTTGGCACCTTCAGATTCACGGAGTAATCCGGCCTGATCCAATAGTTGAATCACTTGTTCCAGCTTGTCGTTATAAAAACTCTCTGGAACAATGTCATGGGCTGTCAGGGTGACATTGAGTTTTTCATACAAGTGCTGACAATGTGCAATGGATACCTCGATAAACCGGTGCCACAGGGCCAGACAGACGGGATCTCCGGATTGCAATTTGACGACATTGTCGCGAGCGACTCTGGCAAAATTTTCGTCAGTATCAAAACGCTGTTTTGCAATGCGATAAAAGGTCTCCAGATCCGCCAGTTCTCTGGCGGCAGTGTCTTCGTCCTGCTCCAGTTCCAGCATATGGGTGATCAGCATGCCGAACTGGGTCCCCCAGTCGCCGAAATGGTTCTGCCGGATCAGGGTATGCCCCAGATAATCCAGGGTGCGGGCGATGGCATCGCCGATAATGGTGCCACGTAAATGGCCCACGTGCATTTCCTTGGCCAGGTTGGGCGAGGAATAATCGACGACGATGGTCTGTGGCGCGGTACTGAGTTCCACCAGGCGGCCCTGGTTCAGCCGGGTGACCTCGGTGGCGAGAAAGTCCGGGGAGATGGCGATATTGATGAAGCCGGGCCCGGCCAGTTCCACTTTTTCGGCGATTCCCCCCAGATCCAGTTGAGCCAGCACCTGCTGTCCGAGTTCACGCGGATTCTGCTTTAATCGTTTTGCCAGTGCCATGATACCGTTGGCCTGGTAGTCTCCGAACTGCTCGGATTTGGAATAGTTGATGAGGGCCTGACAATCGGCTTCGCCGGTGATTGCGGAAAGTACCAGGCTGATTTTGTTATCGAGGACTTGCTTGAGATTCATGTTGAGTGATGGCCCCTGCGTCAAGGGGCGGCATTATATACTATTTCACTGTGCAGATTGACTCTGAGAGCTTGCTGAGTCAGGGCAAAGCTTCTGGCATAATGCGCAGGTCAGAATAGAGGGATTTTCCGGTCTGTTTAGGGAACTGGTGCAGAACTCTCGGAATCTCACGGCTGCAGGGGAAATATTTGTTCTGACTATCCGGTCAGTGAGGCAGTGTTTGAAATTTGGCATATGACGGTGTCACCAGAGGAAAATATGAATATTGACAATTTTGGATCAGGCCGGGCCACACAGCGGGTTTTCCGCTCGGGTATCATCTTTATGTTATTGGTACTTGGCCTCAGTGGCTGTGCCCAAACCGGCGCGACCAGCCATAATGATCCTCTGGAGCCTTTCAATCGCAAGGTGAATACCTTCAACGATTATCTGGACCGTTTCTTTCTCAAGCCTGTTGCCCAGGCTTATACATTTGCAATCCCCAGCTTACTGCGCACCGGTATCAGCAATGCCTTTGACAACATCAGTTACCCGCTGGTGATAGTCAACCAGTTTCTGCAGGGCAAGCCGGCCACCGGGGGGCAGGATTTGGCGCGTCTGCTGGTCAATTCGACAGCAGGGATAGGAGGGCTTTTCGATGTGGCTACCGGCTGGGGGCTGCCGGCCCATGATGAGGATTTCGGGCAAACCTTTGCGGTTTGGGGCATACCCAGTGGCCCCTATCTGGTGGCACCCTTGTTCGGACCTGTTACCATCCGCGATGGGATAGGCGATATTGGTGGTATTTTTGCTTACCCCCCGACTTATTTTGACGATGTCTCCCTGCGTAATTCATTATATGGAGCCTCTTTGGTCGATCAACGTGCCAGACTGCTGAAAGCAGAGGAACTGGTCTCGGGAGACAGGTACCTGTTCATTCGTGATGCTTATCTGCAGCGGCGCGAGTTCCTGAATAACGATGGGGCGGTTTCTGAAACAGATCCCTTTCTGGATGACTGATTTTGAGGCATCTTTTTAGAGGTGCCCTTGATATAGAGGTGCCCTTCAAGACGGGACAACAGCATGTTTATGAGCAGGTACTGAATTAGATGGTAAAAAGAAAAATATTGGCCTATGTCCGGCTATTCATGTCCGGGCGTTATCGTGAATGCCTGAATTATCCGATCCTGATTATTTTAGCCATCCTCTTGCTCAGTTCGCTTGCGATCTCGTATTCAGACGATTTCAGTTTTGACGCATCGGAAGATACGCTGGTGGCGGAAGGCGATCCAGACCTGGCCTACTACCGCGAGGTCAGTCAGAGCTTTGGCGGCGAGGAATTTCTGTTCCTGACCTATACGCCACGTTCCGCACCGGTGCTTTCTGCCGGAATCCTGAAGCGCCTCGATCAGCTGATACAGAGACTGGAACAGGTGGAAGGCGTGAGTGGGGTGACCTCGATTTTTGATGCGCCACTGCTGAGCAGCCCACCGGTTCCTCTGACTGAACTGGCGACGGGTTACCGGACACTGCACTCCCCTGACGTTGATCTGGACTTGGCAGCCAAGGAATTGACCGAGAGCCCTCTGTTTCGTGAGTTGCTGATATCGGCCGATGGTCAGACAACGGCCCTGCGCATCGATCTCGACGGAAACCCGCAACTGGACATGCTGAAGGACAGACGCGATCGTCTGCGGCAGCTGCATGAACCTTCAGATGAGGAAAAAGCAGAACTGGCAGAGCTGGAACAGAGCTATCGGAGCGAATATGCCCGCAGTCTGGTGCGCCGTGATACAACCCTGGCGGAACTGCGTACGATCCGGGACAGTCTCGATAGCGACATTACTGCGCATCTGGGGGGAGTGCCACTGGTAGCCTCCGACATGATCGAATATGTCAAGAATGATATTGCCATCTTTGGCTCTGCGGTCATCATCCTGATCGCCATCATGCTCTTCATCATTTTCAGACAACTGCGCTGGGTGTTGCTGCCTCTGGTCAGCACCGCCATCACCGTGCTGCTGACTGTAGGGATACTGGGGTTTCTGCGCCAGGCAACCACGGTGATCTCGTCAAATTTCATCTCTTTGCTGACCATCATCACGATCTCTTTCGCCATTCATCTGATTGCCAGATACCGTGAGTTGAGAGCACAGAATCCGGATATTGCTCACACCGACCTGGTGTTCAGGACCATGAAGGACAAGCTGGCCCCCTGTGTCTATACCGCGTTGACGACCATCGTGGCCTTTGCCTCGCTGGTAACCAGTGAAATCGTCCCGGTCATGGATTTTGGCTGGATCATGTGCCTGGGTATCGCGGTGTCCTTTGTTGTGACCTACAGCCTGTTTGCCGGACTTTTGCTGCTGCTTCCCAAGGGCGCGGCCAGCGCGACATTGCATCACGAGCCGGCGTTGACCCGGTTTCTGGGCCATATCTCGGCCAGATACGCCCCCCTGGTACTACTTGCCACGGTACTGTCCTATATCGTGGCTGCCGTGGGTATCAATCGCTTGAGCCTGGATAATCGTTTTGTTGAATATTTTCGTGAAGATACGGAAATTCATCAGGGCATGGCCTTCATCGATGAAAACCTTGGTGGCACCATCCCCATGGAAATCATTCTGAAATTTCTGCCTTATGAAGAACCGGAGCTGGATGCCGACAGCGATTTCTTCAGTGCTGAAGACGATCCCTATCCGCAACGTTACTGGTTTACACCTGACAAGCTGGAATATCTGGCTCGTCTGCAGGCCTATCTTGACAGTAAGCCGGAGATCGGCAAGGTCGTGTCGCTGTCCAGCCTGGAACAGGTTGCCCGAAGTTTCAACGATGGCAAGCCGCTGGGCTCAGTGGAATTGGTAGCCGTCCTCAGTGCCATGCCGGAACAGATTCGCAGGGAGCTGATTGACCCCTATGCCTCTCCGGAGACAGGGATGATGCGGGTATCCACGCGAATTCATGAAACCGGGCCGCCTTATTCTCTGGATAACGTGATAAAGGACATTGAGTCCTTCGCTACCGATGAACTGGATTTTGCCGAGAGTGATGTTCGTGTCACCGGCATGGCCGTGTTGTTCAATGGCATGCTGGCGCATCTGTTTGATTCGCAGAAGTCCACGCTGATATTCGTGATTGCAGCCACCCTGGTCATGTTTGCGCTGCTGTTGCGCTCCGTGACATTGGCCGTACTTGGCCTGATACCGAATATTCTGGCGGCGGCTACTGTACTGGCCTTCATGGGCTTTGCCGGCATTCCCCTGGATATCATGACGATTACCATAGCGGCCATCATCATTGGCATTGGCGTGGACGATGCGATTCATTATCTGCATCGCTTTCAGGAAGAATACGCTCTTGTGGGGGATGTGAAGACCGCTGTACTCAACAGCCACAGCAGTATCGGCGATGCCATATATTACACCTCGGTGACGGTCGTCATCGGCTTTTCCGTGCTGGGTTTTTCCAACTTCATACCCACGGTATATTTTGGATTGCTGACGGCCCTGGCAATGGTGCTGGCATTGTTGGCCAACCTGACTGTCCTGCCCAGCCTGCTGGTGCTGGTTTATCGCCAGAAAAAAGCGGTACCGGCAGCATGGCCATGAGGTAGCAGAGCGATATGAGATTTGCTGTTTGTAATGTACATGAAAATTTCCCGGAGAGATTATGAAAACGATGAATCTGGCCAGATTGATGACATTTCTGGTGTTTGGCATGATGCAGACAATGATTGCGATGGCGGCCGAAACCAAGGACCCGCAGCAGGTCATCAGAGAATCCACGGATCGGGTGCTGGCGACCATTGAAAAGCAGAAGGCCAGCAATGGTGGGAAGGTTGCCGATGGCATGGCCGAGGAATTGCTTGATGTTCTGGAGCCGGTCGTTGACTTTGCAGCCATTGCCCGAGGAGTAATGGGCAGCCATGCCAAGCTTGCCACGCCGGAACAGACACAGAAATTCGAAACGGTTTTCAAGGACAGCATGGCACAGTTGTATGCAAAAAGTTTTGAAGCACTGGAAGTTGAAAAGGTGACGATTCTTGATCCGGCACCCGATTTTGACCCGGCCAGGGGCCGGGCGACGGTACAGGCCGAGGCGACGACAACGGATGGAAAAGTGTTTTCACTGAGCTATTCGATGCGTTCTGATGCCCAGCATGGATGGCGCGTGCGCAATATCATTGTCGATGGGATCAATCTCGGTCTGACCTATCTCAATCAGTTTGATGGTGCAATGAAGCGCTACGGCAATGATATCGGCAAGGTGATCTCGACCTGGACAGCCGAAATGGAATCGAAGTAGTCGGGTAGTACAAATCTGGATTGGGATCAAGGATGTTGATTGCCATGCTGGCTTGGTGACCCGATCAGCCTGATACCCATCCAGATGCCCCCCAGCATGCCCAGCAGTGCCGAAAAGCCGGCCGGCGACAGGGCAGGCAAGGCCAGCAGGAGCTGATAGTCGTTGCCGCCCAGGGCAAAGGCCGCTCCCAGACCCATCAGCGTGCCGCTGCCAAGATGTTTGAGGCTGCTTTGCAGGCCGGGAACATGCCAGTGGAAACGCCGGTAGCGCCAGGCACCGATGCCCATTCCGATCAGCATCAGCAGCAGCAGGGCGACCCTGTCCAGGGCTGGCAGAATCTCCGGATCATGTTTTATGATCGCCAGCCCCAGATCCCTGATGAAATCACTGGGAGACCAGGCGGGCTGCAGCAGAAACAAGGCTCCCACCAGAATACCGACCAGCATGATACCGCTCCACAGGCGCCAGTTCTGACGCTGCCGCCAGTAAATCAGGGTGCTGGCAAGCGCCAGGCAGACGATGATCACCCAGCACAGCCATAAACTGGCCGGGTCCAGTTCACGGTAGACAAAGTCCAGGCCCGTGTATTCGGAAGCCAGCCAACCCAGCAGCCAGCCCATCATGGTGAAAAGCATCCGCAGGTCGCCGCTGGCCAGCCGGCTGGCCGTGGAAATCGAACAGGAGCCATTGATGGCGGCACCCAACCCGAAAATGACGCCGCCTGCCGGAAATCCCCAGTGAAAGTCATAACTTGTCAGGTGTGAACGAAGCTGGGCGAATTGCATCAGGGGCAGGTACAGGTAGATCCAGAAGCCACTGCTGACAATGGCGATCAGGCGCAGGTGCCTGCCTTGCATCCAGTCCGTGATACCGCGCACCATGCACAGGCCGGTTATCTGGGCCAGGTAGCCAATTGCCATGGCCAAGAACAGCATGATCGATATGGACAACAATATCTGCAAGGACAGTCCCCCCCTGTCAGTTCCCGATCACAGAACGGATTTTTCGCCGGGTCTTGGATCGGAATCTGAAGAATAAAATAATGTAATGAGCAGGACCGGATTATGCGGATTAACTGCCTGGCAACCTTGCTGCCTGAGAGACAGGTGAAATAATGCTTTATTCCTCTATGAAGGAAATCGTTCGCACTTCCATGCTCTCGCGGGGAGGGTCATTTTCTGAAGATTCGGGATCATTGATGGCGGTGTGGCCAGTCCATTGGGGCTGGCTGCTGTCCGAGTCATACAGTTTGAAGGCCAGGATTTCATCGGGCTGCATGTGATGCACGTAGTACCAGCGATGGTCCGGGTTGTAACTGAGATTGAAGCCCCACAGCGGCGGCCGCGAGGGGTCGTCCAAACCGCCGCGAATCTCGCTGTCGTTGAGATCGGATGCCAGTACGGTCGAGGCATCACACAGGGCCAATGGCGAGCGGTACACGGGCTTGTTGATCGGACGCCAGAAATTCATCAGTACCACGCGCTTTTGCAACCAGTATTGGGCTTCTTCCTTTCCCATGATCTCCCGGCACTGTTCTTCTATCGTTCTTCTGCCGTAATCGACATGGGCACCGAAGGAGGGCAGACGGCCCTGTTTGATCGTCGGGTCATCACTGCGCGCGACCGGGCCAAAGGCAATGGCCCTGGCAGCACCGTTGATGCGCAGGGCAAGTTCGATCACCTCCGGCATGAAAACAGTTTTCACCTCTTCGGGGTCGAAAAAATTCCTGACAGCCGTGTTGTGCGTGAGCAGCGCAAAACCGTTTTTCTCCACGCTGATCTCATGCCTCAAGGGCCGCATGTCGGTAATGGTCATGATATGATCATCGGCCGGCCAGTAGGATTTTTCGCGTTCCGCTGGATAGAAGATCGTGGCTTCCCCTTTTACGACATAACGGATGGGGGCCTGAATTTGTTTGGGTCCGGCATTAGCCTGTGCTGTCATGGAATATGAATCTCAAGAGTGTTGGTTGACGATGCGGGTCTTATAACATTGTGCCCTCTGGCAGGCAAGGCTGTCGGGTGGGATGCTTGAGCCTGATCAATACGGCAGGCGGGCGCCGATGCCCAGGTTCATCCAATGGTTTTATGATGGCGGTTTATTCAGTAGACTGCCGGTTTGACTGCAAGCCACAACAACAATAGCGATGCTTGCCAGGTGTCATGAAGCCCTGGCCATTCAGGGGGTAGTATGTCTCTGTTGCAGGTCCGGCAACACATTCTCGAAGGTCCGATGCGGCCCTTGCAATGGCAGGTGGTCGCCATTGGCGTCCTGGTCAACATGCTCGATGGTTTCGACCTGCTGGCAGCTTCCCTGATTGCACCCATCATCACGCGCGAATGGGGTCTGCAACCGGAGGCGCTGGGCATGCTGCTCAGTGCCAGCCTGCTGGGCACTTCCATCGGCGCCTTCGTGCTGTCGCCGCTGGCCGATGTGCTGGGACGGCGCACCTCGATCATGCTCAATCTGGGCCTGATGGCGGTCGGCATGATGCTGTCCGCCAGGGCTGAATCCATCTGGATGCTGACCGTTCTGCGCGTGCTGACCGGCATGGGTGTGGGCGCCATGGCCAGTGCAGTGGGTACCCTGGTGTTTGAATATTCTTCTAAAAATACGCGCGAGCTGGGCCTGGGGCTGGTCACCATCGGCTACAACGTCGGCGTGGTGCTGGGAACCCTGTTTGCCGCCTGGTTCCTGGGCCGTTACAGCTGGCCGGCCATCTTTGTGCTGGGAGGCGTCCTGACCCTGCTGCTGATTCCAGTGGTGTATTTTCTGTTGCCGGAGTCCCTGGATTATCTGGTCGCCAGGCCGAAAGCGAATTCTCTGATGCAAATAAACAAGGTGCTCAAACGCCTGGCCATTCCGCTACTGACTACGATGCCGACACCGTCCGTACGGGCACAGCAGGGTGGCCTGATGGATCTGCTGCGCCAGCCGATTCTGCCGCGCACCCTGATGATGGGCCTGAGCTACTGCCTGTACATGATGTCATCCTATTTTTTCCTGAGCTGGGCCAACCAGCTGACCGTTGACGCCGGTTTTGCCGATGCCGTGGGCCTGTCGGTGTCCAGGCTCACCAATATCGGTGGCATTGCCGGTGGTATCATCATCGGCCTCATCTGCTACAAGATGGCCTTCCGTGCCATTTCCACGGCCATCCTGATTCTGATGGGCGTATTCATCATGATTTTTGGCAGGGTGGCTGGCAACATCATGTTCGTGGAAGTCGTTTCCTTCCTGATCGGCTTTGGTATTTTCGGGGCGGCGGTCGTACTGTATTCCACCGCCGCCAAGACCTTTCCGGCACGGGTACGGGCGACCGGTGTCGGTATCTCGATGGGCGCGGGGCGCTTTGGTGCCTTCGTCGGTCCCTTGATGGCAGGCTATCTGCTGGGTGCCGATCTGGGCCGGGCACTGACCTGTCTGATCATGGCGGTGCCGGTCATCATTGCGGCCTTTACCCTGCTGAGGGTTCCCCTGACCCCCATTGACGGCGAGGTCTGAAGACGATCGCCTGAGCCAACAACCTTTGCCCGACACTCAAGCCAGGACGGAACTATTCCGTAAATGATCCCGTGAATGATGCCGTAGATGATTCTCAGTGTGTCACCCGCAGTCTTCTGGAACGCAATGCCCGGCAGTGGCCACAGCTGAGCGTACTCAGGTTTGACAATGGCGAGGCCTTCACCTGTGCCGAACTGTTGCAGGCGGTGAAGAGCCGGGCTGCCGCCTTGCAGCAACTCGGCGTACAGCAGGGTGAGTATGTGTTGAGCTGGCTGCCCAACTGCCCGCTCGCGGTGCTGAATCTTCTGGCACTGAATTTCATTGGCGCCATCTATGTCCCGATCAATACCGCCTACAAGGCTTCCCTGTTGCAGCATGTGCTGCACAATGTCGGCGCCAGGCTGATGATTGCCGATGGCCGGCTGCTGACACAGTTGGCCGGCGTGGATACCGGCAGCTTGCAAACTATCGTCGTGACGGGTCCGGAACGTCCTCAACTGCCGGGGATCGAGTTGCTGCCCGACAGCGTGTTGCAGGCCGATCCGGCGACACTGCGCGAGCCGGTGCGGGCGATACAGGCCCGGGATACCCAGTGTGTGATCTTCACCTCCGGGACCACCGGGCCCTCGAAAGGCGTGCTGTGTTCCTATCGGCATACTTACCGGGCGGCCTGTGAATTTCGGCATGTCGGCCCCGGTGACTGCAATCTGGTGGCCCTGCCGATGTTTCACATGGGCGGCGTGCTGGGCATCAACTTTGCGTTGATTCATGGGGGCACGGCGGCAATCGTGGAACGTTTCCGTACGGCCAGTTTCTGGGAGACCGTCGCCAGGCTGGAGGTGAGCGCCGTGGGTTTGCTGGGCACCATGGTACAGTTTCTGGTGCAGCAGCCATTACGGGAACATGAAAAACAGCACAGTATCAGAACTGCCGTGATTGCTCCTTTCGGTGACGAGGCCTTGTTATTCGCCGAACGCTTTGCCGTGGATGTGTTTACCGAATTCAATATGACGGAGCTTTCGGTACCCCTGTGGTGCGGTCCCAATCCGACGCTGCGTGGGACCTGCGGCAAACCGCGGGCAGGGGTGGAGCTGCGTCTGGTCGATACCGGAGGCCGGGAGGTGGCGGTCGGCAGCGTGGGGGAACTGATATTGCGCACGCAGGATCCCTTTGAACTCAGCCATGGTTATCTGAACGATCCGCAAGCCACTGCGCGCAGCTGGCGCGAGGGCTGGTTTCATACCGGTGATCTGTTTTATCGTGATGCAGATGACAATTATTTCTTCGTCGATCGCGCCAGGGACATGATGCGTCGCCGCGGTGAGAACATCAGCTCCTTTGAAGTGGAAGCGGAACTGTTGCAGTTCCCGGGGGTCAAGGCAGCGGCTGCGCTTGGCGTACCCGGTGATGGCGGCGAGGACGAGGTGCTGGCGGTCTTGTCTCCGCTGGCCGGGGCACGGCTCGACCCGGGGGCACTGATTGCTTTTCTGCAGCCACGCCTGGCCAATTTCATGATTCCACGCTATGTGCGCATCATCGCGGAACTGCCGCTGACGCCGACTCAGAAGATCGAGAAGCACGTGTTGCGCGCGCAAGGGATTACTGACGACACCTGGGACCGCGAAGCGGCCGGCATCCAATTGCCAAGACTGGATTTGTCCAATAGATAAGGGCTCACAATTGGCACAGATGAAAACCACCGGCCCCCTGCGTGGCCTGAAAGTTCTCGAATTCGCCGGCCTCGGCCCGGCACCGTTTTGCGGCATGCTGTTGGCGGACATGGGCGCCGATGTCATACGTATCGATCGCCCTGAAAGCCGTTATGAGGCCGCCGATGTGGAGGCGCGCGGACGGACGTCCGTTCGCCTTGATCTCAAAGATCCGGAGCAGAAGCAGCAGGCCATGGCACTCGTCAGCAGGGCCGATATCCTGATCGAGGGTTTCCGTCCCGGTGTTATGGAGCGCCTGGGCCTGGGGCCTGAGACTGCACTGGCACTGAATCCGAAACTGGTCTATGGCCGCATGACCGGTTGGGGGCAGACCGGGCCGCTGTCCGGCAAAGCCGGACATGATCTGAATTATCTGGCACTCACCGGTGCGCTGCATGCGATCGGCAGCAGGGAAAAACCGGCGATTCCGCTCAATCTCATCGCCGACTTTGGCGGTGGTGCCCTCTATTTGGCCATGGGCGTATTGGCTGCGCTGCACCATGCCAGGCAAAACGGCCAGGGCCAGGTGGTCGATTGCGCAATGACGGAAGGGGTCATCTCCATGCTGGGCATGATCTATGGCGATTTCGCGGCAGCACGCTGGCACGATCAGCGCGAGAGCAATGTCATCGATGGCGCGGCGCCTTTCTACAATGTGTATCCGTGCCGCGACGACAGGTGGCTCAGTGTCGCCTGTATCGAAGCACCGTTTTATCAGGCCTTTCTGCAGGCGGCGGGAATCAGCGATGAGCTGTTTCGTGAGCAGTGGAATGAAAGCCTGTGGCCGGCGCAGAAGCAGGTTCTGGAAATCCTGTTCCGGAGCCGCAGCAGGGATGAATGGTGTGCCGTGTTTGCAGAATATGACGCCTGTGTAACGCCGGTGCTGAGTCTGACGGAAGCACCCCAGCATCCGCACAACCAGGCGCGCCAGAGTTTCATCAGCGCTGCCGGCATCACCCAGCCGGCACCGGCTCCCAGGTTCAGTGCAACGGCGAGTGCGGTCCAGACCGAGACCAGAGAGCTGTCGGTGCAGGCGCTCATCGATTCATGGCAATAGGGCCCTGGCATCAAAAAACGCTTTTCTGCAAGGGAACTGCGCAGGAATGGCGGTTGAGAACAGTCCTTGAAAGCTATTTTTTTTGCTGTAAACGTGTGCCCTTGGCATCACGCACCACGTAGCCGCCACCGGGGTCGGCAAAATGACTGCCGATGATGTAGGTGTCCGTGTTGACCACGTCGGCAACAAATTTGCTGCGGGTCTGGCAGGCGACCTCGGGCAGCATATCGAAGCGAACCCTGTCTTCCGGCAGCGCCAGTTGGATGGGATGGTGCAGCATGTCGCCGGTCATCACGGCGCGTTCACCCCGGGATTCGATGATGACGCTGACATGGCCCGGGGTATGGCCGGGGCTGGGCATCAGGCTCAGTTCCGGGCAGACCTTGTGTTCAGGCTCGATCAGGTCCACCAGCCCGGCATCGACCACCGGCTGCACGGAATCGTACATATGGTTGAGGTCGTGATAGCCCTTGGTTTCCTTCAGCATCATCCAGTGCTCGTATTCCTGGCGGCCGAACAGATAACGCGCATTGGGAAAGGTCGGCACCCACTGACCTGCGACCCGATGGGTGTTCCAGCCCACGTGATCGAAGTGCAGATGCGTACACAGCACCGTATCGATGGATTCGGGTGTGAAACCGGCATGCGCCAGGTCTTCCATGAAACTGGTATGCATGTTGGTAAACACCGGAAACTCGCGTTCGCGATCATTGCCGATACAGGTATCGAGCATGATCCGGCGATCCCTGGTGCGCATTACGAAGCACTGGAAGGAGATGATCATCCTGCCGTCCTGGGTGGCCCAATGGGGTTGCAGCCAGGGATAACTCAGCACCGTTTCGGGTGTGGCATCTGCGAGCAGCATGCTGATGTCGTCTTCCCAGTTGTTGACTTCGACGATGCGGGTGATTTCGACATCGCCGATCTGCCAGGTTTTCATGGTTTCTATTGCCATGTGTCATTCTCCTTTGTCACGACCGTAATGATTCAAGGAAGCGCCGCATTCAACGCAATTCGCTCAGTGCTGCCGGTGCCGGCAGGGAAAGTATCATATCGGCGGCCTTTTCCGCGATGGCGACCACACTGGCATTGGTATTGCCACCGACCAGGCGTGGATAGATGGACGCATCCGCCACGCGCAGGCCTTCGATGCCATGTACCTTCAGTTCGTGATCGACTACCGCATCCGCGCCGCTGCCCATGCGGCAGGTGCCGCCGGGGTGATGCACAGTGGCCAGGGTGTCGCGCACATAGGCTTGCAGTGCGGCATCAGAGCTGATTGTTGCACCGGGCAGGCGTTCGTGAGCCTGGTAGGCCCTGAAGCCATCCTGTGCGCAGATCCTGCGCGCCAGTTTCAGGCCGCGCACCAAGGTGTCGATGTCGGTCTGGGCGCTGCCCAGTGCCGGGTCGATCAGCGGTGCAGACAGTGGATCGCTGCTGCTGATACTCACCGTACCCCGGCTTTCCGGGTACAGACAGACCAGGCTGATGGCAAAACCATGCCCCAGCGGCAGCGGAAAGGCTCTGGTATTGCGGCGCGCCGGCTGGAATACCACCTGCATGTCGGGACGGTCCAGGCCCGGCATGGAACGGATGTAGGCATTGGTTTCAAACAGATTGCTGCTCAGAGGGCCGCGTCGCGCCAGCAGGTATTCGAACCCGTTATAAATGTTGCGCAGACTGGCCTTCCAGGACAGCCCGTAGGACGTGCTGTCACGCATGTCCATGGCCACATAGGTGGCGGGATGATCGGCAAGGTGCTTGCCCACACCCGGCAGATGATGCACCGGTTTGATGCCGGCATTGTCGAGTTGCTTGCGGTCGCCGATACCGGAATGCAGCAGGATGTGGGGTGAATGGAAGGCCCCGGCGCTGAGAATGATTTCACGTCTGGCAGCAAGTGTCAGGCGGGTACTTTGTGTCTGCACTTCCACGGCATTGGCACGGCCGTTTTCCACCAGGATGCGGCGTGCCTGGGTAGTCGTCATCACGTGGAGGTTGGGGCGATCCAGCACCGGACGCAGATAGGCAGAGGCCGTGGAGACCCGGCGACCCCGGCTGATGGTGCCCTGGCGATAACCGTAACCTTCCGGTTCCGCCGTGTTGAAATCCTGGCAATGGGGAAAGCCCAGCGCCTGCATGCCCGCATTGAAGGCTTCACAGAGTCTGTTGGTGCGCTGCATGAAGCTCACGCTCATGGGCCCGCCCTGATGGTGATACGGTGAGTGTGGATAATCCGGGTTGTGCTCCGAACGCAGAAAGTAGGGCAGCAATTCGGCATAGCTCCAGCCCTTGTTGCCCTGCGCCGCCCAGTCATCAAAATCGCGGGCATTGCCACGGTAATAGGCCATGCCATTGATGGACCCTGTGCCGCCCAGCACCCTGCCGCGCGGCAGGGGAATCTGACGCTGGCCCAGTGCCGGCTGCGGCGTGCTCACCAGACCCCAGCCAAAGCGCTCGCTCATGATGGCGGCGCCGACGGCGGCGGGGATATTGATATAGGGATGCTGCTCCGATGCGCCGGCCTCGATCAGGCAGACCTGGATATCGGGCTGCCCGGAAAGCCGTGCCGCGAGCACACAACCGGCAGTACCGGCGCCAATGACGATGTAATCGTAGGTCGTGATGTGCTGCTGTCGTGCCGGGCTCATACAGTAAAGTATCGCGAATGGGGGACGGTCGAAGACCGGTTATGGATAGATAAGCTAGCAGGTAAAACCGCCCGGTGGAAGGTAGTCCGTAAAAGTTGCTCTATAAAAACAATCCCGCTATCTTTGGGCGCTCAGAACCCGAGGATGCCCGATGGAATTCAACGAAATCATTACTGCGCACGGCGCCAGCCATACCTTGCAGGGCCATTTTGAACCAGAATACCGCCCGGTGGTGGAGGCCTTTATCGAAAACTTCAAACAGGAGGATGAAGTCGGGGCGGCGGTCAGCATCATGTTGCAGGGCAAGACGGTGGTGGATCTCTACGGCGGTTGGCGCAATGCCGCCATGAGCACAGTCTGGGATGCCTCCACACTGGTGTGCATGATGTCGGTGGCGAAGGGCATCACGGCGATCTGCTTCAACATGCTGATCGATCGTGCTTTGGTGCATCCGGATGACCCGGTCATCAAGTACTGGCCGGAATATGGCCACAATGGCAAGGAAAAGACCCTGATTCGGCACTTCCTCGATCACACCGCTGCGGTACCGGTGCTGACCACCAACAAACTCTGGCCGGGCGCCATGTTTGATCGCGAGGCCATCATTCATGCGCTGGAAGAACAGGAGCCGCTGTGGGAAATTGGCACCCAGGCCGCCTATCATGTGCATCACCAGGGCTTCCTGCTGGGAGAAATCATGCGCCGCATCACCGGCATGACCGTGGGCCCCTTTTTGCGCCAGGAAGTGGCCGGCCCCCTGCGAGCCGAGTACTACATTGGCAACATGAGTGCTGCCGAGCAGGCGCTGGTGGCGGAAGTGATGCCAAACATGAACGCGCGCCTGTTCGCCGCCAAGGATCATGAGGAAGACAGTTCATTGCGGGCACTGGCCTTCAAACAGAATCCGGATGAAGCCTGGGCCACCACGATGAACAGCCGGATCTGGCGCGAGGCCGAAATTGCCAGTGGCAACGGTCATGGCAATGCCCGTGGCGTGGCGCGCATCTATGGTGCCCTGGGCAATGGCGGCGAACTCGATGGTGTGCGGCTGATGAGCAAGGCAGGCATCGAAGCCATGATCACCGAGCAGCACAATCAAATGGAATTGTTGCAGGACCGTCCCTACCACCAGGCCCTGGGCATTCTGCTCAATACTCCGGAAGCGGTGTATATGGGACCCAACAGGCGCAGTTTCGGTCATCATGGCATCGGCGGCTCCATTGGTTTCTGTGATCCCGATGCCGGCATTGGTTTTTCCTATGCCTGCAACAAGATGCATGCGGTGGGCACCAACGGTCCACGTGCGGCAAGGCTGATCGATGCCCTGTACCGTTGTGGCTAAACCGGACTTCGAAAGTTCGGGAGCCCACAGACCGGCGCATCCTAGACAGGGCACTGGACAAAAGCGTCATTGCTCGGCAGACTGCATTCTGATTTCATAACATCAATGGAGGGTCCGATGACTGCAATGGCACAAAAAATAACGCATGATCCCAATTTCAAGGTGAAGACCCAGGGTCTGCATCACGCCGCTTATCTTACCAAAGACATGGACGCGACCGTCCAGTTTTATAACAAGGTGCTCGATATGCCACTGGTGGTGACCCTGGCGCTGCCGTCGCCGGACCCCTTTGCTGGCCAGATCAAGGTGCGCGGTGATGTCGCTGGCACCCGCCACTATTTCTTCGATTGTGGTCAAGGCGCCTGCCTGGCGTTTTTTTCATGGAACGAAACCTTCGGTGATACCAGCGCGGAGCTCGGTGTGATGCACCATGTATCGCTCAATATAGGCTCCGAGGAGGAGCTTTATGCGATGAAGGCCAAACTGGAAGCCAATGATATTGAAGTGTCGAATGTGATAGACCATTTTTTCTGCAAGTCGATCTATTTTCGTGATCCCAATGGCCTGTATCTTGAATATTCAGTCACGACGCTCGAATATACCGAAAATACGCCTTTCCTCGAAGATCCCAATCCGGTCAGGGAGGCGGTGAAGGTACTGGGCGACAAGATGGAGAAATACAAGACAAAATTCCGTGAAGGCCATGATTTCGTCGACGCGGGCAACAAGAAGCAGTAAGCAAGCACCGGCACGCGGGTCGAGCACGACGTCGACCCGCGTGTTCCTTTTTCTTCTGGATTTAAACTCTGACATCCTTGTAAAAAAACAATTATATTGGAGGAATTACACGATGAACGGTCTCAAAGCCAGCCTTCATGTCATCCTCGCGGCAGCCACTATGTTCTCTATTACGGTGGAGGCACAGCCGCCGGTTTTTGTCCAGCCGCAAGCCCTGTCACAAGAAGGCCGTTTCATGCCGGGCTCGGGCAATGAAGCCATTGTGAGAACCCGCTATACCGTCAAGGCGGATGGCACCACGGACGACATTGAGATTCTTGGTGGTTTTAGCAATCAGTCCCTGGACAACACGCTGCGTCAGACCATACGCAATTGGACCTTTACCCCGGGCACCGTCAATGGTGAAGCAGCAGATTTTTACAACCAGGAATATACCTTCAGCATTCGTGTCAATCCGAATGCCCCCGCAGTACCCGCATTGCCGCCCGGAGGCAGACGACGTGGCGCGCCGCCTGCCCAAAATACGGCTGCTGGAGAAAACGCCGAGGCTTCTCCTTCCTCTCAGATCCTGGACTTGAGCAAGGTCCCAGCTCCCGAGCTGGCGCTGTCATCCGGTGTCAGGGAAGAATTTGACAAGATCACTGCCATGGTTGCCGAGAAAGACCATGACAAGGCATTGAAGGCAGTAGACAAACTGATACGCAGGGAACTGCACAGCGTCTTTGATTACTGCCTGGCCCAGGAGATGAAATCAAGCATTCTGATGGCAATGGAGAAGCCTTTTGAAGCCCTGGAGGCCAGTAAACTGGCGACCGTGGGTGCCGAGAATGCCCAGGGTGGATTCGACCATTTCCTGACGCCGGATATTCTCGAGGATGCCCTGCGCAAGAAGTTCCTGCTGGCCGCCACGCTCAGGCAAGCAGCGCTTGCCTGGGAAACCTATGAATTGCTCCAGAGCCGGTTTTCCCTGGCACCGGATGACAAGATTCATGAGCAGGCCAGAACTATCCGGTCCCTGCTGGACTCTCCCGAGCCACTGCCGCTGCTCGCGAAAATCGACGATGACAAGTGGACCTACACACCCGTCCGGCGCATCTTCACCGTGACCAATGTCGATGGCAGGCTCAGCCGCATCGATGCCCGCTGTGAACGCAAGAACCTGCAACTGGAGTATCAGGCGGATGTGGACTGGACCCTGCCAGAAGCTCTGGGTCGCTGCCAGTTGGATTTCGTGGGCAAGAACGGCACGCAGTTTACGGTGTATGAATTTACCGAATGAAGTCGGTACCTGAAAAACGCACGTAGCGGGCTATCACCGTGAAAAAAATCTCGAACGCCGCCGCGTGTTCGCGGCAAAGTGGATGACAATGAAAAAGAATGGAAAAGCAAAATTCTGTTTTGTTGCCTTGCTGCTGCTTGCATTCAACAGCCAGGCACAAAGCGGTTTTTCGGAACACAGGCTTGAATCAGCAGGTCAGACCCGCACTTACCGGGTGTATCTGCCGGAAAGTCATCAGCGTGAGGCTGTGCCATTGGTCTTCAGTTTTCACGGATCAGGTGGTGTACCACAGAATCAAGTCGATACCAGTCATTTCGATATACTTGCGGAACGACACGGTTTTGTTGCGGTTTTTCCTGCCGGGGCTTTTACCAATACGGTTACAGCCCGCAGCTGGAACGCAAATAGGGAAGCCGGTGTGGACGACGTGCAACTGGTACGGGACATCATCGAGGATGTCGCCGGCTATGTGAATATAGACCGCTCCAGAATCTATGTTTCAGGCATGTCTGGCGGTGGCCGCATCAGTAGCCGCCTGGCCTGTGAACTTTCCGATATCCTGGCGGCGGCAGCGCCGGTGGCCGGATTGCAATATCCTGACGGTTGTCTGCTCAAGCGCCCTGTGCCCATTATCACCTTTCATGGTATGGCCGACGCCGTCAACCAGTACCTTGTCAGCGAAAAATCCAGACCCTATTGGCGCATGGGTGTGGAAACGGCATTGGACAAATGGCGGCAGGCCAATGGCTGTTCTCTGATCAACACCGCTGACCGCCTGTCACAGCATGTCATGTTCTACAGCTGGACTGATTGTGACGACGGGGCAGACATTCACTTTTATCAAATTGATAATGGTGGCCACACCTGGCCTGGCTCTGATATTGATGACACGGTGCCAGCGTTGGGTGTTGGCAACCAGGATATCGATGCCAGTGAATTGATCTGGGCATTTTTCAGCAAACACAGATTGCGCTGAAGCGGTATAATGCCGACCTTCATCATGCCACTGGCGGCTTCGTCAGGGCCCTCTGTCTGGAATTGAGTTTGAAATCGGATATTGTCAAGTTGGCTCTGGTCCTGGGATCATTGAGCTGGATCGGTCCTTTTGCCATCGATATGTACCTGCCTGCCATGCCGGTCATTGCACAGGACCTGGGGGCATCCGTGGCGGCTTCCCAGGCGACCTTGATGGCCTTCTTCATGTCCTTCGGTCTGAGTCAGTTGATCTATGGCCCGGCCTCCGATGTTTTCGGTCGCAAACCGCCGTTGTATTTCGGTCTGGTGGTGTTTGGTCTGGCTTCGCTGGGCTGTGCGCTGTCTCCAGGCATCGAGTGGTTGATTGCCATGCGGTTTTTCCAGGGGCTCGGGGCCGCAGCGGTGATGTCGATTCCGCGGGCGGTCATTCGCGATTGCTATACCGGCAACGACGCCACGCGTCTGATGTCCACCATCATGCTGCTGATCGCCATCTCACCCATGTTCGCGCCCTTGCTGGGTAGCGCCGTGATCGTGCCCTTCGGTTGGCGCGCCGTGTTCGTTGCCGTTGCGCTGGCAACGGTCATGGGTTTTTTGATGACGCGCTTCGGCCTGAAGGAAACCCTGAGCAAGGAGAAACGTAGACCGTTCAAAACTGAACAACTGCTGCGGGCTTTTGCTGTATTGTTTCGGGACAAGCACTACATGGGCCTGACCCTGATCGGCGGCATGGGCATGGCCAGCTTCTTTGCCTTTCTGGCGACCAGTTCATTTCTGTACATGGATTATTATGGGCTCAGCTCCTTCCAGTACAGTCTTGCCTTTGCGCTGAATGCCTTTGGATTCTTCATGGCGAGCCAACTGGCCGCCAATCTGGAAGCACGCTTCGGCGCCATCAAGGTCATCAAGTCTGCCGTGGCCGGATACTTCTGCAGTGCCTGTTTGATGTTTGCCGTGGTGATGCTGGGTGCCGGGACGTTCCCCGTGCTGGTCGTGCTCCTGCTGACGACCTACGCTTTTCTCGGATTGGTGCTGCCGACCTCCATGGTGCTGGCCTTGGAAGACCATGGCCCGATTGCCGGCACCGCCTCGGCACTGGGAGGAACCCTGCAGATGATGGTCGGTGCCGCCGCCATTGCCATCGTCAGCGCCGTATTTGATAACACACCCGTACCCTTGGTGATTGCGGTTGTCATCTGCGCGGCAATGGCCTTTACGCTGTCCCTGAGTACGCTGAAAAGCCTGCCTTGTCAAAATAACAACCACGATGGAGGAGCCTGCTGATCAGCCGGTTTTCAGAGTCATGCGGCCTTTGCGCTCCTGAAATTTCCAGCCTTCCGCGGTTTTCACATACCTGTCGCTGAATTCGCCTATCTGCAAGGGGCCGGCGAGCAGAGGCAGGGGCGCATCCGACTGCGGAGCCGCCAGGAAGCTGAGCAGACTGAAGCCGGTGGCTTCGGTGGCCGAAACGACCTCGATCACACAGTTGCTGGCGAGATGACGGATGAGCAGTGGTGGACGCTTGAGAAATGCCTGGTAGATGGTCTCGCGGCCCTTGATCTCGACCTCGGGTACCGAGGGGCGATACAGGCTGCCATCTTCGGCAAAGAGTGCACACAGGGCTTTGAAATCGTGCTGGTCGCCGTAGTTGGCAAACAGACGGCAGAGTTTTTCGCAGTGCCATTCGATGGCGAGGGTTTCGGTTTCGGTCATACGGGTTTTCTCCTCTGGGAGTCTGTCGAACTCAGGATGATTATCTCAGTTGGTGCTGGAATGATGAGTGCAGGCGCAGGTTGAGTCTGCCATCCCAAACAGCATAAGATAGCGCATCGTGTGTCAATATCAATCAGCAGCAGCGCCGAGGGGAAGTATGTCAGCAGCAGCCAGGGGTCTGAACCAGGAGCGTCTCGACCATTTGTGTGAGGTCATTCGTGATGATATTGCCAGAGACCGCTACTTTGGTGCGGTGGTGCTGGTGGCGCGGCAGGGCCGGGTTGCGCTGCATGAGGCCTTCGGCCACAGTGGCGGGGATGAACAGAAGCCCTTGCAGCGGGACTCGGTGTTTTCGCTGTTCTCGCTGACCAAGTGCTTTACCAATGTACTGGCTTTGCGGGCCATCGAACTGGGGCAGTTCGCATTGACCACCCGCATCAGCGAGATCATCCCGGAATTCAGTGGCGGCCAGCGTGAGGCAATCAACGTCTTCCATCTGCTGACTCACCAGAGTGGCTTGCCGGCGGTATGGATTCCCAAGCCGGGCATGTATATCGACCGCCTCGACGACATCATCGAGGCCATCTGCCAGAACATCCGCTCGGCAGAAAAGCCGGGTGAGAAAGTGCATTATTCTCCACTGGTCAATCATGCCCTGCTGGGAGAGGCGGTGCGCCGCTGCGATCCCAAGGGACGCTCCTATCGTCAGTTGTTGCAGGATGAGGTGCTGACACCGCTGGGCATGAACGATACGGCCATCGGCCGGCGCCAGGATCTGGCCGCACGCCATGTGTTCCCGGATTTCCGCGGCAAGCCGCCGCAGGAGCATCTGGGCCACAGCAATCATGGCCCGCAGGGTGCCTTCATGGAAGAGCAGGCTGAAATGCCCTGGGTGGGTGGCATTTCGACGGTGCCCGATCTGTTCCGGCTGGCGGAAATGTTTCGCCGTGATGGTGAGCTCGACGGTCAGCGCATCCTGTCTCCGGCCATGCTCGACAAGGCCACCCTCAACTGGACCGGCGACAAGCCCAATGAACTCTACAAGGCGGTGGCCATCAACCACGGCTGGCAACCGTATCCGGCCTACATCGGGCTGGGTTTCTGCCTGCGCGGGGAGCAGATGTGCCCCGGCCTGTTCGGCACGCTGACCTCGCCGCGCACCTTCGGCAACTATGGCTCCGGCAGCACACTGTTCTGGGTGGATCCGGTGAGCGAGCTGAGCTTCGTCTATCTGTCCAGTGGTGTGATGCAGCAGGCGCCCAATATCGAACGCTTTCAGCGTCTGTCGGACATTGTGGCGTCGGCGGCGGTGTAAGGCGCATGGACTTTGACATCATCATCATTGGTTCCGGTACGGCCGGCACCGTGCTGGCCAATCGCCTGTCGGCGGATCCGCAGACCTCGGTCTGTCTGATCGAGGCGGGTCCGAAGGACAATACAGCACTGGTGCGGATTCCATCCTTTGTCGGCACCCTGATGTTTCACAAGCGTTATGGCTGGGGCTACAAGACCACGCCCCAGCAGGCCCTGGGCGGACGCCAGCTGCCATTGCCGCGTGGCCGCATCCTCGGCGGCTGTTCTTCCACCAATGGCATGGTGTATTCCCGCGGCCATCCGCTGGATTACGACGAGTGGGCGGCCATGGGCAATCCAGGCTGGAGCTTCCGCGAACTGCTGCCGTATTTCATCCGCTCCGAAAACAACGTGGACTACCCCGATTCGCCCTGGCACGGCAGCGCCGGCGAGATGCCCATCGCGCATGTGCGGCAATACAATCCGATGATCAAACCCTTTCTGCAGGCTACTGAAAGCCTGGGTTATCCACGTTGTGAGGATTTCAACGGCTGCCTGGACCCGGCCGGTTTCGATGTGCGCCAGAATGCGCTGTACAAGGGGCGGCGGGTGTCGGGCGTGACGGCCTTCCTGAACCCGGTCCTGCAGCGGCCCAATCTGAGCATTCTGACCGGGTGCCTCGTCAACAGGGTGGATATCGAGCATGGCAGGGCGGTGGCCGTCGACGCGCTGCTCGAGGGGCAACATGTCAAGATCAGGGCGAGGCGGGAAATCATCGTCAGCGCCGGCACCTACGGTTCCCCCGCCATCCTGTTGCATTCGGGCATTGGTGACGCCGAGGCTCTGAACCCGCTCGGCATCAATGTACACCGGCATCTGCCCGCCGTAGGCCAGAACCTCCATGACCATCCTTCAGCGGTGGTGCAGATGCAAACCTCCAACAGTGAGTCCTATGGCATCAGCTGGAAGGCACTGCCGCGCAATGCGCTGAGCGTGTTCCAGTATCTGCTGTTGCGCCGCGGTCAGCTGGCCGGCAATCTGTTTGAAGTGACCGGCTTTGTGCGCAGCAAAGAAGGTCTGGACCGGCCCGATGTGCAGTTCGTGTTCATGCCGGCCACACGTCCGACGCCAAAATTTCCCTTTCCCATTGGCCACGGCTTTGGCGTGAACTCGATACTGCTGCGGCCCGAGAGTCGCGGCAGTGTGAGCCTGGCCAGCCGTGATCCGCATGAGGCGCCGCTGATCAATACCAATTTCCTCGCCGAGGAAGAAGACGTGAACACGCTGCTGCGCGGCCTGCGTATCGCACGCCGCATTCTGGGCAGCCCGGCCATGGCAAAATACGCCGCCACGGAAATACTGCCGGGTGCGGCGACTGACAGTGATGATGAGCTGCGGGCCTATATCCGCAGCATGTGCACGTCCGTCCATCACCCCGGGGGCACCTGCCGCATGGGCAATGATCAAAACTCCGTGGTGGATGGCGAGTTGAAAGTGCGCGGCATCGATGGCCTGCGGGTGGTGGATGCCTCCATCTTTCCCCGGGTGATCAGTGGCAATACCAATGCCCCGGTGGTGATGGTGGCCGAGAAGGCGGCAGACATCATCCTGGGACGCCCGGCACCGGCGCCAATGGATCTCCCGCCTGCACGGCGATGACGGCCGTTTTATGCGGGGATGATTGTGAGGGCGGCCTCTTTAATTTTGACAGGAGATATTGGCATGCAACCTGATCTGACAGATCACTACATTCTTGTCACCGGCGCGGGCCGGGGGCTGGGCCGCCATGTTGCCGAGCATCTGGCTGGCTGTGGCGCCGTCATCGCGGCGGTGGACATAGACCGTCCGGCTTGTGAAGAAACCGTTGCACGCATCGAGGCCACCGGCCGGCAGGCGCAAGCCTATGGTGGTGATGTGGCCGACCCTGCCGTGTTCATGGCCATCGCCGATGGTTTCGCGCAGCAGGCTGGCCGTATCGATGTCATCGTCAACAACGCCATGGTGCTGAAATATGGACCGGTGCAGAATGTGGAAAACACGCTGCTCAGCACCATGCTCGATGTGGGCATCAAGCCGGTATTCTGGGCAGCGCAGGCCTTGCTGAAACACAAGGACGCAAGCCGTGGCGCGGTCATGATCAACATGGCGTCGCCGGTGGTGAACCGTGGCTATCCCAATACCTCGGCTTACACTGCCACCAAGTGCGCGATTGCAGGGCTTACCCGCGTGCTGGCCGCAGAACTCGGTCCGCAGGGCATTCGTGTCAATGCGGTATCGCCCGCATCGGTACCGACACCGGGTGCCCTCGGCATCGTTCCCAGGGAAGAATACGAGCGCCGCATCGCCACCATTCCGCTGCGCCGGCTGGGCACCGAGGCAGACAACTCCAATGCCATCGCCATGCTGCTGAGCCCGGAAATGTACTTCGTCAATGGCGAAATCTTCAACATCGATGGTGGTGTTGCCGCTTCCATGTAGAGCGGGTGCCAGCCTGGAACTGGCGCCCTTCAACATCAGGGTCAACGCCATTCACCCGGGCTATGTGCGCACCGCAATCTGAACCAGCCCCAATGGCATGGATTCCTCCGTGCTGTCATCTTTCCTGAACACCAATCCCTGAAAACAAGAACTGATCAACCTTTTCCTGATTGATTTTGTGGGAGCATGGGCATAGTTCACAGCATCCCGGGAATACCAATGAACCTGAAGAATTTCAAGATTGCCGCCGACCGTACGGCGTTTGAACGAGAGGGTGAATATTATGATTTGCACAACTGCTATGACTTCGTTGGTTTTCATTATGAAGCCCTGAAAAAACAGTTGAGCTTTGACTGGAAAATCAAGGTTTCCGAAACAAAATCCACCCATGGCGCAGATGTCATATGCCTGGTGGTAAATGAAGCCTACTTTTTTGAACTTGTCGAACAGGGCAGGGATATGAAAAACACTGAACATGACCGTCTCAGCAGTGTCGGCTTTCTGTGGCATGGTTTGTTTGAAGAAATGGGCGTCTGTTTTTCGCACCAGCCTGATGAGGCATCAACCCATCTGATGCTGGAATTTGAAAGTGGTCTGGCGATCAAGGTCAAGGGAGAGTCAGTGACGCTCATTGTGTAAGCCGTGCCATACCATCGGTTCATATGTTGCGAATGACATCCATGTCTACGCCAATAAGAATCGAAATGATATCAATATAATATCAAAAACCCGTGGCTGGTAAGCTGGAATGATTGATCAGTTGAGATGTGTATCACAAGCTGAAAAAAATTCAATAGCTTGATGGCGTATATTTCACTTAAATAGACCACCGGCAGCCTTTACGACGACAAACGTTGTTTTCCTTAGCCATATTGGCGTAATTATGGAACCGATAAGATGTAATAGCCAGGTAAAAAAGAAAAAAAACGATCAGGGAATGGTGATGAAAAAGATACTGACAATAGTGCTTGCACTGTGCATTGCGGATGGCGGAATCAGTGCCCGGGAAGATATCCCCACCCCTTTGCCGGATGGCACCAATGTCATTCTGTTCGGCATGGGCGAATACGAGAACCTGGGAGAGAGCATTTATATTGGTGCGGTTTATCTGGCGTTGCTGGATGTGAATATTCTGCCGGGTACTTCCAAACGCATGGAAATGAGAATCGTCACCGATAATCTGTCCGCGCGCCGGTTCACCCAGCTATGGGTAGATGCGATAACCCTCAGTAGCAGCCGTGAGGAAAGAAATGCCCAGGCCGATCAGATACAGCAGTTTGGCCGGCTTTTCCAGGACAGTCTGGTTCGCGGTGACCGGGTAAGCTTCGATTATCTGGCATCACGTGAGCAGACAGTGGTATTGCTCGATGAGGTGCCGCTTGGTGAGATTCCCGGTGCGGATTTCTACCATATATTGCTCAATGCCTGGATTGGTGACATACCGTTGAGCGGGCAACTGAAGGCGGGCCTTCTGAAGCAGGTGACACCGGAAAAAACAAGCCATACCGAGGAGCTTTTTGCCGATCTTGTCTTTTCATCGGAGCGGCATCATGCGGTTATGAGTCGTTATTCCGTTGCGTCCGGACAGAAGCACTCAGCGCTGGGGCTCAAGTCCCTGGAAGACGATGGCAAGAAAGAAGCCGAACGACTGGCTGAAGAAGCGCGGCTGGCGGCACTCGAAGGGCAGCGGCAGAAAGAACTGGCGGAGCGGGCCAGGATTGCCGCAGCAGAGAAAGCCGCGCGCATTGAAGCGGAGCGTCTGGCCAGAATTGCTGAAGAAGAGAGACTGGCGCGAGAGAAGGCTGAAGAAGAGCGGGCACGCTTTGAAGAAGAACAGGAACAGCTGATTTTTGCCTATCGGGAAACCCTGGTGCGCTGGTTGAGCGAATATCTTGAGTACCCGCAACGGGCCGTTGACCGGGGTCAGACCGGCCGGGTTGAGCTGTCTGTCGTCAGCAATCGCAAGGGTGAAATAATCGCTGAGAGTATCGTCAGCAGTTCAGGCAATTCCATGCTGGATCGGGCGGCACTGAGAATGCTGGAGCGTGGCAAACCCCTGCCTGAAATGCCGGAAGCGCTGGTCGGCGAAACCTTTACGTTCATTATGCCGGTAAATTTTTACTTGTAATGTTGGCGAGTCAAGTTCGGACAATATTCACTTGCAGTAAATTTCCACAGGGAAAGGTGTGCAGGACACAGTAGCAATGGAAACGAAAATATCACCGATGAAGCTGTTGATACTGGATACGGCTGAAAATACGACAGAAGCATTCATCAGCCTGCTGAACAAACAAGGCATAGCCACTAGTTGTGAACGCATCAGTGACAGGAATAGTCTGTTCGAATCGCTGAATAGCCGACAGTGGGATATTTTGCTGTTGAATCAGGACGCTGAGGATGTTACGGCCTGCATAAACTTCATCAGAAAAAATGCAACGAATACGGCGGTAATCATGTTGACTCCAGATGCCTTTGATATTCAGCAGCTCACAGACGCTGCCCGCAAGGGGCTGGCTGGAATGGTCTCTCTGGAATGCAGGGACTACTCGATCAATACCATGGTGAAGGAATTCAGCATTGTCCGGGAAAGACGCAAACAGTTGCGACTCGAGCAGGAAACCCGGGAGTTGATGGCGCGTTGTCAGTTGCTGCTCAGCAGTTCGAGAGATGCCATTGCCTATATACATGATGGTATGCATATCTATGCCAATGATTCCTATCTGAAGCTGTTTGGTTATAGTGATATGGATGATCTACTCAGCATCCCATTTATCGACATGATTGAGCCAGGCGACAGACAGGAATTGAAAGTCGCATTGACGAATATCCAACGCAGAAAGCGGGAAAACGGCGCAGATGAGGAAAAAGTGCTGACAGCGACGGCGCTCGATGCCAGCCAGCAGGGCTTCCCGGCCCGGCTCGTACTGAAACCCACCTTGTATGAAGGGGAACGCTGCCTGCAGTTGCTGATCGCCAGGCAGCTGAAAAGCAGGCCTGTGCTTGCCAGGCCGGGGCAGGACATGGAAGGGGATACGGATACAGATGTGGTTGTCGGCGAAACGCCGGTCCTGCCTTCAGAGACGATCATTGCATCGCTGGACACAAACAAACGCAGGAAAAGGGATGTGGAAAGTCCTGTAGCCAAAACAGTTTTGACAAAAGAAGCTGTCAGTACGGCCCTGGCAGGCAAGCAAATCACGCTGGTCTATCAGCCGGTCATCTCTACCGCCGACATTGAACCGGAATTTTATGAGGTTGAGCTCAGAATTTATGGTCAGAACAGGGAAACATACACGCTACAAGACTTCCCGGGGCCTATCAATGACACTGCCATTGGTCAGAAAACCGACCAGTGGGCCATTGCCCAGGCACTGAAAGTAATGGCTGAACGCTACAAGCAGGGACAGGCTCTGCAGTTTCTGCTGACGCTTACGGCCCAGACTATCCGCGACCGGAATTTTTCCGGGTGGTTGTCAAGCGCAATGTCAGGCAGGCAGCTCGGCGGGCATGCGCTGATTCTGAATATGCGCGAGGCGGATGTACTTGCCAACAGGGAAGCGGGCAGGGCACTGATCGGGAAGCTGCAAGAATTCGGTATCGAGGTGTGCATCAGCGATTACAGCCATGGTGAGGCGATAAGCAGTCTGCTGCATGGCTGTCGGACAGCTTTTGTGCGGCTGGCCGCTCCACTCAGCGAAAAAGCGATGCAGGATGGTGCCGGCCTGCTCAGTCTGCAGACCATCATTGACGTCCTGCACGCCGACAAAACCAAGGCCATAGCCCTTGATGTCGCCACTCCCGAGAAGCTGGGGACCCTGTGGAAAGCCGGCGTGGATCTGGTGCAGGGTAGTTATTTCCAGCATGAGGTGCAGGAACTCGATGCCAGCTCGTTCTCGGAACAGATCGACGTGCTGCGAAATGTAATTTAGCAGGCTGTTGAAAAACAGCCTGCCAGCCCGGGCCATGAATGGACTTTTTCAACAAACTGTCAGGCACGAATCGTTGCCAATTGTCAGCAGGATGAACAGGTATGGAAGAAACAGATATGAGTGAACTGAGAGTCATGGTGATAGATGACAGTAACACCATACGCAGAACCGCCGAAGCCTTGCTGAAGAAAACCGGTTGCACGGTAATCACGGCAGAGGATGGATTTGATGCACTGGCCAAGATCGTCGCCACCAGGCCGGATATTATTTTTATTGATGTCATGATGCCGAGGCTCAATGGCTATGAGACCTGCTCGATTATCCGCAGCAACAAGACATTCGAGAATGTTCCGCTGGTACTGTTGTCAAGCAAGTCAAGTTTCTGCGACAAGGCCAGGGGAGCGGTGGTCGGTGCCAACAGCTATCTGACCAAGCCCTTCAGCAAGGATGAGCTGCTTGGTGCGATAAGCAAACACACCGGTAATGCTGACAATGTCATGGCAGTGAGCATCTGACCCGCTGTGCTCATGAAGGCCAGTGGGGCGGACAATAAAAAAGAGGCAGATATGAAAAAACTGAAAGTGCTGATCGTGGATGATTCGGCAGAAGACACCAGAAAAGCCGCATTGCTACTGAAAAATGCCGGTCATGCGGTGATCGTTGCCAGCAATGGCATGGAAGGTGTGGCGATGGCAAAACAGCAGTTGCCGGATCTGATTCTGATGGACATCGTCATGCCCGGCCTGAACGGTTTTCAGGCCACCCGGCAACTGAGCCATGATGAGGTCACGAGAAACATTCCGGTGATAGTGGTCAGCGGCAAGGATCAGGAAACAGACAAGGTGTGGGCAATGCGACAGGGCGCAAAGGCCTATTTGACCAAAACCATCGAGAAAAAAATCTTGCTTGATACCATTGGAGATCTCATGTCATGAGCGCCATATCCGGGATAAGCAACAATGCCTTTGAACAATTGTGGAATCTGGAGGAACGGGTTCGTCTCAGTAGCGCCTCATTGCCGAAGACAGTCGATACCCGCGAACAGTGGTCAGGAGTGATGTGTCATATCGCCGGCAAAGATTTTATTGTGCCCTTGTCTGCCATCTCTGAAATTCTGGAACAGAAAGCTGTAACTTTTGTCCCTGCTTGCGCTGACTGGTTAAAGGGTTTGCTGAATCTGCGTGGGCGTTTATTGCCGATATTCGATGTCAGTGAATTCCTCGGGACTGATGACGGCAAAAGCAGTTCGTATCAGGTGATGGTTGTTGAGAAGGACAGCGTTTTTTGTGGCATTGCAGTAGAAAGGATAGATGGCATGCAGAAGTTCTATCAGGATGATTTCAATGCACTGGATTCATGCCATGAAGCCGAGGTCGGGCCGGTCAGAGAGTTTGTCAGCCTGGTGACAGAAATGGAAGAAAAAATCTGGTATCAGCTGGATATATTCAGACTGGCATCACGCATCAGTCAGACCAGTCCAGCTTCTGTTGCAGACAACACAGACGTGGCAGCCTGAGTCCTGATTGTTCAAGGGCGCCTGATCGACAGCGCAACGAATAAATGTAGCGAATAAAGGAAACGACAATGAATACCAAAAGAGATAAAAAGATGGCCAAGCTGAGCAAGCCAAGAACCCGTATTTTGATGACCCTGTTCGTTGTAGCATTGGCCTTGCTGGTGATAAATCTGGTGTTCGTCAATATTCACTCGGGTGAAGACCAGATCTATATTCAGCGCACTGCGGACTTGCGGGTGCTGTCGCAGGAGATTCCGCAGCGCGCCGCTGAGGCCATTGCCGGCTCTGATGAAGCCTTCGACCAGTTGTCCCGGGCCAGGAGCGATTTTGACGCTGCCTGGAATCTGATCATTGACGGTCGGAAGGCCTATGTCGACTCGGGTATCGGGCTGAAAACAAATCTGCCTGGTCGTGGCAACATCATCACTCTGCGCCAGCCCGATGCCCAGAATCTGTGGACCCGGATAAGCGGCAACGCAGAACTGGTTCTGGCCAATCGCGAAGGCATTGAAAGTCTGAACGCCATTATTACCACGGCTGCTGCCAACATTCCGCAAATGCAGCGCAGCTATGATGAGGTGGTGAATACCTTGTTGGATAACAACGAGTCGCTGGCCACTATCGCCGTTGCTCAACGCCAGACCTGGCTGTCGGAACGCATTGCGCTGAACCTGAACCGCATTGCTGCAGGTGATGAGCAGGCGCAAGCGGCAGTGGAACAGTTGCAGCGTGATATCAGTCTGTTCTCGAGCAACCACGAAGCCTTGCTGGAAGGGGATGTTTCAATCGGTATCAACCGGGTCGCGGATAGCGTTGCCCGCGCTGCTCTGGACAATATTTCCGAGCTGTTCTCGGCGCTTGAAGCCCGGTCCATTGACATTATCGCGGCTGCACCGCAGATATTCAAAGCCACACAGGCCGTGGATGCCATCGTTAGGGATGCAGAATTATTGCAGGTGGACGTCACAGAACTGTACCAGTTCTTTACTGAAACCAGGGGTCAGCATCTGGCTTCGCCAGTGCTGGCTTACGGTCTGCTGCTCGGCATCCTGTTCTTGATGGTCCTGTACGGTATCGAAGTGATCAGACAGTCACGTCTGGCGGAAAGAATGGCCGGCACAGAGAACCAGAAGAAAAACAACGCGGTGATGAACCTGCTGGAGGAAATTTCCGATCTGGCGGAAGGTGATCTGAGCGTTGAGGCCACGGTCAGTGAAGATTTTACCGGTGCGATTGCCGACTCCATCAACTACGCCGTGGGTCAGTTGCGGGAACTGGTGTCGGCAATTATCGAGGTATCTGTGCAGGTCAGCGAATCCACCCGTTCCTCCGAACGTACTGCCAGGCACTTGTCGGATGCATCTGAGCGGCAGACCAGCAATATCAGCTCGGTGTCCGAATCCATCCGCGAAATGGAACAGAACATCAACCGTGTATCGGCCAACGCGATCCGATCACTGGATGTGGCACGCAATTCGGTCGATATTGCCTCAGGGGGTGCCGAGGTGGTGAAAAATACCATCCAGGGCATGGATATCATTCGTGGGCAGATCCAGGAAACCGCCAAACGCATCAAAAGACTGGGGGAAAGCTCGCAGGAAATTGGTGGATTCGTGTCGCTGATCAATGACATTGCCGACCATACCAACACGCTGTCACTGAATGCCGCCATTCAGGCCGCGATGGCGGGCGAGGCCGGCAAGGGTTTTGGTGTGGTTGCCGACGAGGTGCACGCGCTGGCGGAGCGTTCAAGGGATGCCACCCGTCAGATCGAAAGTCTGGTGAAGGTGATTCAGCGCGATATCACCGAGGCGGTATCCTCGATGGAACAAACCACCACCGAGGTGGTGCAGGGTACCCATCTTGCCCAGGGTGCCGGCTCTGCTCTGGATGACATCGAGAAAGTATCCAGGGAGCTCGCCGCCCTGGTCGAGGAAATTACCGATGCAGCCCAGAGTCAATCCAGGACCGCGTCTGAAATTACCGGATCAATGGAAATCATTCAGCAGATCACCACCGAAACCTCATCCGGTACCAAGGCTACCAGCGAGTTTATCTTCAACCTCGGCAAGCTTACCGACAGATTGCACAATGCCGTTGCCGGCTTCAGTCTGTCCCCAAAAAACAGTGAATCAGCGCTGCCTGCCCAGGATGGTGCGGCAGCCGGCAGTACGGATGACGAAGACAGGATGGCGGCTGATGTGGATGTGGTGGTGGCTTATCCGCAACAGGACAAAGAGCGCAATTTCAAGGTGAGAGGGATGGCTACAGCCTGATGGAGACCCGTGTGAAGCCATGGCAAAATTTTTATGCCTTCAGTAAGGTAAAAACCTGCATTGAACACCTTGTGCAGGAAGTGGCAATGACATTTGAAGCCTGTCTGGAGGAAGAACAGGCGGCGCTGATGTCGCCACAGCAGTTCTCACTGTGCAGCGCCAGGCTCGAACAGATTGCCGGTGTTCTGCGGGTAATGGAATATCAGGAACTGGCCTTGCTGGTGGATGAAATGCTTGGCTTGCTGAAGGACTCAGCCAACGCGGCGATGCAGGCAGAACCCGCACGGCTTGTTGAAAGCCGGCAGTTGGTTTTTGTGGCGGCCACGGACTTTCCGGCAATTCTGGAAGGTGTGTTGTCGGGCCAGATTCAACACTGGTATGAATACAATCAGTTGTTCAATCGGATCCGCAAGGCCAGGAACATGAGCCTGGTGTTCAGCAGTCAGACCTTGTTGACCAAGCCGCACATCCCGTTCAAGGATAGGTTTGCGACACATCCGCAGCAAATGACGCGGCTGCTGGACCAGCATGTTGCTCATTACAACGAGGCCAAAACACAGATTCTGCAGAACCGGGATATCCGTCAGGGCATCAATGCCTTCCAGAATATCTTTACCAATCTGGAAGTCATGGGTCGGGATTTTCGACTGTCCACGTTGTGGGGCTTGTGTGCCACTCTGGCCGAGTCATTGTCAGAAGAACAGATGCGGCACGAGCATCCAGTGCTGAAATTGTTGTGCTCTTTCTCAACTGTCATGCAGCGAGTCAGGGATAATGGCGCCAGGGCTCTGAATCAGAATATTCCTGAAGATATTCTGGAGAAAGTGCTGGATGCGCTGACAATGCCCTTGCATGAAACCAGCCGCTTGCTGGCAGTCAAGTGCTGGTTCAATCTGGACCTGGAACTGGCCAGGGCGCAGCGCCTCAAACAGCAGGACCTGCTGGTCAGTTTTTCCCGCAAGGATGCCTTCACCAAAACCATCCGTTTGTTGACAGAACGTATAAGCCAGTTGTCTGAACGGATCAACGGGGAGATTGCCGGCACGGATTTTTCACCGGGGCAGATTGAAGACTGTATTCAGGCACTTGAATCCATTCAGGCATCGATTCGTGTACTGGGCATCATGTCACCGGTGGAACTGATTGAGCAGTGCCTTGCCTGCGCACCCCGGCAGGCCAAGGTTTCAGACTCACTGTCACGGCAAAGCATTGTGGACTTTCTCAATCAATGCGCACAGATACTCTATCAGTGCGAACTGAGCCTGCTGAGTCATGCGGAAGAACTGGAAAGAGCCGTCTTTGTTTCCAGGGCCGGAAAGGACGCGGGTATGGCCTTCACCGGCGTCAAACTGAGCGTTGTACTCGAAGCCATCAAGAATCTTGAACAGGTCGTGATTGCGATCAACAATTATGTGGATGCAGACTACGATGGCAGCAAGCTGTCAGATGCCATCAGACAACTCGAGGGTGCGCGTGTGGCGCTGATGGCGGTGCCGCTTGAGAAAGCGGTTGCCTATTGTGCCGGTGCCAGGGAGTTCGTCGAGCATCTTTTGCCGCATCAGGGGCTTGCAGTCAGGGAACGGGGCGCGGACGCGTCCTTTCATGCCTTTGCCCATTTGATCATCAATACCATTTTATACCTGGAACAGGTCAGTATCGGCAGAGCCGAAAAATTTGAACGCATCGTGCAGGAGTCCGACAAACTGCTGGAAAGCGTGCAGTCCGCGCTTGCGAATGAACCTGAGCGGCAGGCAGCGGCGATGGCTGAGGCCGGCAATGTCACTGCCGGATTCTCTGAAGAAGGCCCTGAACAGGATTCTTCTGATGACACAGGGCCTGTCAGTCAGCCTGAGCCGGACACCACTGTGCTCGAGGGGGATGAAGACATTCAGGCCATCTTTATTGAGGAAGCTGAAGAAATATTGCCCCAGATTCATGACAGCCATGACTTGCTGTGTCAAAACCTGCATGACGCCGAAGCTCTGGCCGATCTGCGCCGCAGTTATCATACCTTGAAGGGCAGTGGCCGGATGGTTGGTGCGGAGGCCCTTGCAGCACTGGCCTGGAGTGTCGAGAATCTGCTGAATCATGTGATCGGTGGCGCCGTGGTTCTTGATAACACAGTGCTGGGCGCCCTGCGGCAGGTGCAGGAGAAACTGCCGTTTCTGGTTGACGGATTCCGGAACAATGAACATGCTGCCGTCGTGGCCGACAGTGTTGCGGCTGAGGTCGCCTGGATGGACAGTTTTGTGACGGCGAATTCAGTGGCCGAGGCCCCGACAGGGGTGCTTGCAGAAACAGCAGGCACGGCCAGGGAAAAGCCGGCGCTGTACATTGTGACAAAGCAGCAGGACACAGCCATTGATACGCCGGTGCATGAAAGCGGCGACCTTGAACGGGCGGCTGCGGAAGATGATGTGGCATCGGAGTCTGCCAGCAAGGCCGACGGCGAGAGTTTGTCCGAGGTGTTTGCCATTGAAACTCAACGGCAGATAGGGCGCATCCGCCAATATCTGGATGATGACCTTGCTGCCGATGCAGAAGAACAGGCCATCACCACCAGCAGTTATCTTATTCCTGTACACACCTTGTATGGCAATTGCACAGTAGCGGAACTACAGCAATTCGGACATGTCGTGGGTCAGTTGGAGAGGCTGTTGCAGGACCATCCCTACCGTAAGGTCAACAATAGCCTGAAAATCCTGCTGAGTGAATTTTGTGAAATTTCGGCCCGGGTCACCCATGACATCACAGGCACCACTGCCGTGGCATTGACGGATGCACTGCGCCAGGAGCTGGATGAGTTTCTGTCGTCGCTGGCGAGGGTCAGGGATGAATTGTCGGGACATGAGCCGCCCGATGCCTATGCTGTGGAGATTGATGCAATTGTCTCGACCATGAGCACAGACGCGGATTCCGATAATCATTATGCAGATGCTGACGACTCCCTGGAGACTACGGATTACGATGCGCTGTTACTATCCGGTTTTCTGCGGGAATCCCGGGCGATCAATGCGCTCATCGGAAATCTTTACCAGGCCTTTCGGGTAGAACACCAGCATGACAGGGCGCAGCAGTTGCAGGATCAGTTTGCTCATTTTGAAGGTGCTGCCAGTCTGGCTGAACAGGCCGCCATTGCCTCGGTTTGTCATGCCTTGTCGATTCTTTACAAGCAATATGCCGAGGGGCTGTTTTCAATCAACGATACGCTCATCACCTTGCTGGATCAGTTGCATGCCTGGGTGAATGCGGGCATGCAGATGCTGGAAGACGGCGCGGCCGCTCCGGCACCCGTACCCGACCACTTGCTGATGCAATTGAAGCAGAGCATCGGACAGCAGATCGCCGTCAGGACCACGGAGAAGGTCATGATGGCAGAGGAGCAGGTGGAAGAATCCCTGCTGGCCGTCTTTGTCGAAGAGGCTGCCGAAATCCTGCACGAGCTGGACAGTCGCATGGCAGACTGGCAGCAGGCTCCTGACGATCGCGGTGTTCTGGATGATCTGCTGCGTTCATTGCATACGCTCAAAGGCAGTGCGGCCCTGGTCGGCGAGCAGGAGCTGAGCGAGGCTGCGCATCGTTTCGAGACCCTGATCATCGAAGCCGGTCACGGCGGTCGACATCTGGATGAGCATTTCTTTGCCGTCGCCGACCGGCATCTGAATATCCTGCAGGTCTTGTTTGCGCTGTACCGGAGCGATGAAAACGGATGTCTGCGCAGAATGCCGATCAGCGACGATGAACTGACAAAACTGCTGCAGGTGGACGAGGTGGAGGTCAGCATCGGAGCTGCCGGCAGTCATGATGGCATCAGCGTCCTCAGCCCGGTCCCGCAAGTACAGGCGGCGTCATTGGATATGCCGGAAACTGATGTCGCCCGCAGTAATACCGGGGTGGCGCTGGACGAGCATGTGCGGGTGTCCGGCAATCTGCTGAAAGACCTGCTCAATGACACTGATGAAATCAGCATCGCCCGTAACCGTATTGAACAGAACATGACTGATTTCAATGTCCTGATGGCGGACATGGATGAAACCCTGGGCAGACTGCAGGATTATATCCATAGTTTTGAAATGCATACCAAAACCGGGACCGGTATCAGCCAGAGGGCGGTCGGCGATGGCCTGGTACCTGCGGGCGGGTATGACAGAAATCAGGGCAGTGATTTTGATGCGCTGGAGATGGACAAATACACCGAGTTGCAGCAAATAGCCCTGTCCTTGCTGGAAGACTATGACGACCTGCGCGACATCAGGAAGAATCTGTCTGGCAAAATCAGAAATGTCGGCACCATGCTGAATGAACAGCAGCGCTCCACCCACAAGCTGCAGGACGGGCTCATTTCCTCGCAGATGGTGCCCTTTGCCGGCATTGTGCCGCGGCTGCGGCGGCTGGCCAGACAGGTCGGTACCGAGCTCAACAAGCAGCTCACGATCAAGTTCAGTAATCCGGAAGGAAAAATCGACAGAAGTATTCTGCAGGCTGTGGTCAGTCCGATCGAGCACATGATACGCAATGCGATTGACCATGGTATTGAATCCACCGAAGACCGGGCCGCGCTGCAGAAACCGCTCCAGGCCGAACTGCTGGTGAAACTGTATCGCCAGGGCGCCAATATCATTCTGGACATCAGCGATGACGGGCGCGGCATCGACACCCGCAAGATCAGACAGAAAGCCATCGCTGACGGCATTCTGGATCCCGATGCCACGGTCTCTGATCAGGAACTGTGCCAGCTGATTCTGCGTGCCGGTTTCAGTACCTCCGACACTATTTCCCGTATTTCCGGTCGTGGCGTGGGCTTGGACGTGGTCCGGAAAGAGATCAAGCAGATTGGCGGTGATATTGAAATTCATTCCCGCCCCGGGCTGGGGACGACCTTCAGGATTCGGCTGCCTCTGACTTCCTCCTTGAACCGGGCGCTGCTCTTCAGGGTGGCCGGGATCGAGTATGTCATGCTGCTGAATACGATTGACGGCATTATTCTCGAAAAGACCGCGACCCTGCAAAACTGCTACAAGGAACAAAAGACCTCCGTCTTCCAGTATGCCGGTAAATCCTATGAACTGGCTTACCTCGGCGCGCTGCTGGGAGACCGTGCCACACCTGACTTTCAACACGGCATGGAGGTCTCGTCATCGCTGTTGCTGGTATCGGGTACACACAGGAATGTGGCCCTGCATGTCGACGCCATCATGGGCAGTCGAGAATTGGTCGTGAAGTCTCTGGGAAAGCAGTTTGCGAACATATCGGCACTGGCTGGCGGTGTCATTCTTGGTGATGGCCGGGTAGTGCTTGTGCTGGATCCTCACTCGCTGGTAGACAGCAATGCCAACAAAGACAGTGCATTGTTCCAGACCGTGCTGTCGGGTCAGTCAGTTGCAGCTGATACAGAAGGCGGCAAGACTGTACTGGTAGTGGATGATTCCATCACCGTCAGAAAAGTCACCTCGGCAATACTCAAGCGCAATGGCATGAAGGTGATACTGGCCAAGAACGGCCTGGAAGCGGTCGAGATACTGCAAAACACCTTGCCGGACATCATGCTGCTGGATATTGAAATGCCGAAAATGGACGGTTTTGAAGTCGCCGCCCATATCCGTCAGCAAGACAGCGATGTCAGGAACCTGCCGATTATCATGATTACGTCGCGCATCGGTGAGAAACATCGCAGCCGGGCAGAGAAAATCGGCGTGAACCAGTACATGTGCAAACCTTTCCAGGAAGAAAACCTGCTGGAAGTGATTGCCGGCTACAACTGAACAGGCCTGAATATCGGAGCATGCAGATGAATTCACTGGCAAAAAACCAGGGCGGAACCACTCGGGATGAAGGCCGCAGCCACTGCCTGCTGATCCGGGCGGAATCATTGCAGTTGATCGTGCCCAGAATACTGGTGGCAGAAGTCATCGACCTGGAGGGTATGGAGTTTGTCGCCAGTCTGAATCCGGGAATCAGAATATTTTTCTGGCGGGGTTATCAGGTGCCCTTGATCAGTTCGACAGTATTTGGTCAGGCAGGTCAGGTGGATAGTGCCGGGCACAGCAAGATTATCATTCTGCATGGCGTATTCAATCATGACAGGTTGCCATTCTATGCGTTTATTGCTTCCGCCAATCCGCGCCTGGTGGTGGTCTCCAGGGCTTCCATTGAAGAACAGGCGCAGCAATATCAGGGCAGGGGTGCCGACGTACTGATGCCGGTGCTCGTTGACGGCAAGGAAGCCGCCATTCCCAAAGTCGACCCCGTGGAGCAATACATATACAGCAGTTTGTTTCAATAAAGGGCACCTCTAAAAATAAAGCCTGCCGGTTTGAGAATACGGCAGCATCAGGACAATATCCGGGGCAAATGACAGAATGCAAACGCAAGAGATTGAACAACGTGTGGCAGAAGCGGCGGCGAAATCCCGTGACTTTAGTGACAGACTCATACAAATTCACCGCCGTATCAGAAATATCAAGAAGAACAAGAAAACGCTGAAGGCTGCGATGAAGGAGGTCGAAGCCGA
>JAVVEZ010000047.1:0-25618 GCA_032250895.1 Pseudomonadales bacterium
CCTTTGAAAACACTTTAATAATTAAGGAACCCAAAAGACAGTATTGCACCAAAACAATGCATAGCTTTGTGTTTGCACCATGCTCTTGAAAATTTGCACCAAAATCCGGCAAATCATTCCCTTAAAAAACCAATACCCTTAGGTCGATATAAATCAACAACAAGAAGAATTTTAAAAAAAACTAAAGTAGTATCGATATCTATCGATAGTTGTAAAAAGTAAAAAAATAACAACAAGCCGAGCGGTCTGGTATCGGCAGAAAAGAAAAGGAATATTGAAAATTCATGGATACGCCAATCTGAGATTATCCAGATTGGTATGTTCACAAACGATGGGGGCATCTATTGTGATCTCAAGCAGATTGTTCTGTCGCGTCCCTGTGCGCAGCAATTTTTTACATATGGCATGCCTGTTGCTGATCGTACTGGCAGCCATGCCATCTTTCGCCAGACCCGATTTACGCAGCGTGGTGTTTGACCCCTATCCGCTCGATACTCCACATGCCACTCATTTAAAGGATGGGGATGCAGAAAAATTCCTGGGTTTTGACAAGTTAACCCCGTACGCTTCCATCATCGAGAACACGAACGGGAATATGGATTATGTGCAGGCGATTGCCCGCACACAGGAACAGATCAGCAAAACCATCGACAGCGAAGGTCCTTACAGCGAGACACTTGAACAGCAATTGCAACAGCTGGCAGGGCTCTATCAGGACAGTGGTCAGTATCAACTGGCCCTTGCCACAAACCAGCGAGCCATCCAGATAAGCAAAATAAATTATGGCCTGTATCATGAAAAGCAGATTCCATTGATCGAGTCGTCCATCAAAAACCTGATTGCACTGGGGCAGTACAAGCAGGTAAATGATCAGTTTGAATTCCTTATCTACCTGCACCAGAAATGTTATGGTCCGGACAGCACCGAAATGATCGGGCCACTGGCGAGCAAGGTCGCCTGGGATATGCATTTATACGAGAACAGTTCCCGGCATGCCCCGAACATGCTCCTGAACCATAAGAAGGTTCCTAATGGCATGCTTTTTGTCAACTCGTTGAACAGCGAATCGACAAACATATTCAGGCCTACCCAGCAGTTGATCATCAGGGCGATCCGGATTTTGATAAAAGCCGGGGATTTCACCAACCCCTTTCTGCACCAGTTTGAACAACAGCTTATCGAGACCTATTTCTACCAAGTCTCTCACGATGGCCGGAACAGGAGTTCGCAGACGTCTATATCCAGCCTGGAAGGCTCCTTTATTGCCCAGGATCCCTATGATTACACCAAGGCCAATTTCAATAATGGCACAGACGCTTACGAACGTTTACTAAGCTATCTGGAAAAAAGTCAGCAGAAGAATTCCCTTGAATATGTGCTGGCGACCATCGGCCTGGGAGACTGGTACCTGTTATTTGGCGAAATGAACAAGAGCGAACAGCAGTATGGGCATGCCCTGAAATTGCTGAATGATGGTGATTTTTCTGAACAGGACAAGCAATATCTGCTGAAGCCTGCCGTGCCAACAGAACTGCCCGCCTTTGGCGCTGCATCGATCATGACCACCCCAGGTCCGGAAGAGGCATTCCCTTCCACTCATTACCGGGGTTATGTGGATGTTCGCTTCGAGATCAACCGCTACGGCCATGTGATGAATCTTGACTCGATAGCGACATCGGAAGAGGTTCCCGCTTATATTGTTTCCGAGCTGGGATGGCGGCTGCGGGATTCCCGGTTCCGTCCACCGCTTGCCGCTTACGATAAGCGGACCGGCGAAGTTCAGCGTCTTCGCTACTACTATGGAACCTCTGAATAGTTATTGATTTTCTGCCAGGCTTTGCTCGCAATCATGGCTTTGCATGTGCCATGCTTGCTCCAGGAACGTGAATCCCGGGAATCAGAGGGCTGGCTTCTGCAGGATCAACTTGGTTGCCAGTTCACAGCCCTTCATCTCGACTTCAAGATCGTTGCTGAAATAGGAAGCCTTGTCCTGGAAGTTGTCTTCCAGCCACTGGCTGTAAACGGCAAGCATGTTTTTCACCGCACCCACGGCAAGGTCGGACTGCTGCTCGATAACGGCTTCGATACCGGTGCGCAGTTTTTCCGTGTTCATCTGAATCATGATGCCATTCTGGATCAGTTGCAGTGCCTGGTGTTCGTAGCCTTCGGAAATCTCGGGAAAGTCATCGGCAGTCAGCGCACTCAGGGTCATGTTCAAGGCCGTGCATCGGTGCATGACTTCAGTCATCCGGGTGGCATCGGACTGACCTATACTGCCCAGCAGCAGTTCCGCCACCGGCACCCAGGAAGGTGTCGTTTGGGCCAGAGTCGTCGATGTTGCCAGTACAAAAAAACTGGTCAGCAGCAAGGATAGTGATTTCTTTGAACGAAATTGGCTCATAAGGTGTGTCCTGTAATGGTCAAAGAATATCATGGTTTTCGACGATTGCTGCCATTAAGCCCCCTCTATTGATTTCTGCTGGATCTCCCGCAGGCTGTCTTCGGCTGGCTGGACCAGCAGTTGTTTCAGCATCTTCCAGCTGCTTTCGCCATGGCGTGGATGACCGTAACGACAGATCAGGTTCCGAACCAGAGTATAGCCCATGGAGTATGTGCCGTAATCGTTGACGAATTCCAGCACTGCCAACGGACTGGTGAACATGGCTTCCCGCTCCAGTCTGAAGGAGGCGGCATTGAAGTCGATGTTGCCGTCATAGTATTCCTGGATGACGGGGATGGCCGCGCTGGACAACTGCGTCACCAACTGGTGAATGCGCAGATTGGTTGCCGCCTTGTCCGCCGGCAGCCCTGCCAGGGGAAACAGGACATCCCGTTCAAAGGCCAGCCTTTCCCCGGACGGGAAAGCCAGGTCGATGCCATAATTGGCGGCGCCTTCCCGCAGTACTGATCCCGGTGACTTGAGCAAGACCACCGAGTCTTCCACAGGCAGCTCAACGGCATTATCCATCAGTACAAACTGGGCATGATGGCCCGGGTAACCTTCATGGCAGGCAAGATCCACGGATTGGCTGATCAGGGCGACCGTCAGGGCATTGATACGTAATTTACTGTGGTTATTACCCAGGTATTCATGCCAGGCCGCCGGCACGTCCCGGGTCCACTCCAGGGACAGGGATTCGGACGCTGCCAGGTCCCAATGCTCCAGGGTACGGCGCCGACATTCCGCCAGGGCCGCCTCGAAAACGGCCTGTCGCCTGTCGGCAGGAATCACCATGCTGTTCTGAAAGGAGGCGACTTTGAAGGCCAGGGAACCCCTGCCGGGCAGGAGCGCATCGAGCTCATCCAGGATGAGCGGGTGGTTGCGTGCCTCCAGCGCTGGGGAAATACCGTAAAGCTGCTGCAATTCCCCGACAAAATCCAGTTTTATCCTGCCGGTGGCAATGGCGGTGACAGTAGCCAGGTGCTCAATCTTTTGCTTCAGTGCCTGACGGCGCCCGGCGGTTTGCGGATCCCCACCGACGGCCACTACTTCGGCGCCCAGAGCCTGGACACTGGCGAGAATGTCGTCCAGCGACCTCCGCTGGCCTTGCGCCTCTTCAGCGATTGCCGACGGCCCGAACCAGGCGTCCACTTCACCGTCTTTTTGCAGGTCCAGCCCCAGGGCCAGCATGGTGTATTCCCGGGCCTGTTGTTCCAGTCGTTCAGCCGGGTTTGGGGGTTTACCAAAAAACAGAAAGCCCGTGCCACCGATGACGACGACAGTAATTACCAGGGCACAAACCAGTTTGGTCGAGTCTTCGATTTTCATTCAGTGCGCAGGGCGTCGATGGGATCAAGTAATGAGGCGCGTCGCGCCGGATAGATGCCGAATATCAGGCCAATGGCGGCAGCAATACTCATGGCGACTCCCATGGCGGCAAAGGAAACACTGGCGGGCCAACCCAGAGACCAGCCGATGACCCGTGCCGAAAGCAGGCCGAGAAGCAGTCCAATGCAGCCGCCAACGACGCTGAGGGTGACCGCTTCGATCAAGAACTGCATGGCCACATCGCCGGAGCGGGCGCCGGTTGCCATGCGCAGACCGATTTCCCGCGTTCGTTCGGTGATGGACACCAGCATGATGTTCATGATGCCGATACCGCCGACAATCAGGGAAACACCGGCGATGCTGGCCAGCAAGACCGTCATGGTGTCGCTGGCGCGATCCAGGGTGTTGGCCATTTCATCCAGAGTGACCTCGTCGAGCTTGGGCAGGTTGGCCAGGGCAAAGGCTGCGGCCGGCGTATACAGGCCTTTGGTCAGGGCCTGCGCCGCCTGGGTTTCCACGATAAAGTCATCGGGCTCAATGCCGCCGCTGCTCTGGGCAGCCAGAAAGTTCACGTCTTCCCGGAATTCGATGCCATGCCGGGCCCGCAACAGAACCGCAATGTCCATGGCGATTCGCGATGTTTCGCCGGCTTTGTCGGCGGCTACGGTAAGCGAGTCGAGGTGGCTGATGTCCATGATCCGCTGCAGAGCTTGCCACGGTATGTACATGATTTCGGCCTGGTCATTCATATCGCTGTCGGTGATGCCGGTGATAGTGAATGTCGTGCCCCTCAGATCAATGGTTTTCCCCACGGGATTGGTGTCATCAAACAGGCTGGCGGCCAGGGACTTGCCCAGGACCGCCTCATTGCCGGATGCAAACATGCGTCCGCTGCTCATGCTCCAGGAATAGATCTCGGAAAAGGCTGGGGCGACACCCATCACGCGGGTAAAGGTATTCTCGCCATTGACACTGATAAAGGTTCGCAGTGAGACCCCAGGGCTGACAGTCTTCACGCCTGCCACCTCGTTCATAATGGCATTGCCATCGGCTTCGATCAGGGTCGTGGCCGCTCCCCGGCCGGCGGCGATACCAAGGTTGTCACCGCCACGGGTGTAATTGCCGGATTTCACGAAGACGATATTGGTGCCGGCGGATCCCACTTCCTCTTCCACCGACCCCCGGGCGCCGGTACCCAGGGCCACCATGGTCAGGACGGCCGCGACACCGATGATGATGCCGAGCATGGTCAGCAGGGTCCGCATGGGATTGCGTCCCAGCGAACGGACGGCCAGGCGCAGGTTGACGGAAATCATGGTGACCATTGGCTTAGCTCTACTGTTGATGTTTTGGGATAACCGGGTTTCCACCCCTACTCGGACTTCAGAGCCACGACCGGGTCGAGACTGGCCGCCCGGCGGGCGGGGCCGTAGCCGAAAACGATGCCGGTCACGGTGGCCATGGCGATGGCGAGCATGAACATGGTGGGGGAAATGGCGGTTGCCCACTGCAGGCCATTGGCCGCCAGGTACAGACCCATGTAACCCAAAACCAGACCGATCAGTCCGCCCATGGCGGCCAGGGTCACGGCTTCCACCATGAACTGCAGCAACACGTCATTCATGCGCGCGCCCAGGGCAACGCGCAAACCGATCTCCCGGGTCCTGGCGGCGACCGAGACCAGCATGATATTCATGACGCCGATGCCGCCCACTACCAGGGACACTGCGGCAGCGGCGGAAAGCAACAGGGTGAAGGTACGTCCGGCCTGGCGCAGGCTCAACGCCATTTCCTCCCAGGATTCCTGTTCGAATTCCTTGATGTTCGACTGTACGGCCCGGGCCAGCCGCGGATCCATGCCCAGGCTGGGCATGGCGGATGTACTCTGGGACTCGACCTGAAAATCATTCAGGGTATCTTCCGGCAATTCACGCAAAATCCGCAGGGAATCGCGAATATCCGTGACCACCTGGCTGGTGTTGGCCACGGAAGTGCTGCGCACCTTGATGGCGTCATAATCGCTGCGATTCAAAAATTGCTGGGCAAGTCCCAGGGGTACATAGAGGCGGGGCACGATGATGGAATTCCCCGATGAATCATTGTTGCGAATGATACCGACCACATTCAGCGTGCGACCGCCGATGTTCAGGGTTTGGCCCAGGGCTGCCTGATTCGGCCACAGGCGTTCAGCGACACGGCCTGTCACCAGCATCACGGGCGCATTGGCCTGATGTTCTTCAGAACTGATCAGATGGCCGGCATCCAGAACCCAGCCGTGCATCTCTTCCCAGCCGGGTTCGAAGCCATAGACATTGGCGGTACGGATGCCAAGGCCGGGGTTGTCATCCATGCTCAGGTTGCCCGCGACACTGGCGGCAATGGCGCGAACGTGAGCGATGTCGTGCGCCAGCAGAAATTTCTCGGCATGGCCCAGCGGCCAGGCCGGCGAGCGGCTGCGGGTGACCTTCGGGGCAGCCATGCGCTGCCGGGCGTCACGGTACGCCGCATTTTCCGTCAGCACATCGCTGTTGAGGATATCATTTTCACTCATCGAGCCTTCGGCTAACTCACCGCCACCGTTGTCCTGCTGGCCATTGCTCATGATGGCAGGCGGCACGAAGTTGCCTGCCTTGACGGTGACCAGGGTCGGGCCGGCGCTCTCGATCTGATGTTCAATCTGTTGTTGGGCGCCCAGGCCGAGACCGGACACCAGGACAACCATGGCGACACCGATGCTCATGCCGCTGAGAGTGAGCAAGGTCTGGATTCGGTTCTGTAACAGGGCTTTGAGGCCCATGTGAAGATTGATGAGCATAGGGGTCCTTATCAGGCCTTGTGGGCAGCTCTGGCGGTCCGTTTTTGTTCCATGATGCTCGGAAACATGTGGGCCGGCAGCTCGAACACCAGGGCTTCATCCTGGAAGATGAAGGCTACCCGGACAATGGTTTTCAGCTTGCTTACTGCTGTGCTGACGCCTCCCCAGTAGTCACCGGCCTCACTGATATTCATGACCACGGTTTCGGCTTCGCTATCATCCCGGAGGATCTCCACCTGGACCTTGGAGACGACTGCGGCAGGCAGCTCGGCGCGGCTCGCATCGCTGTAATACAGTTTCACGCCACCTTCTTCCTCCAGCACCACTTCAAAGTGCAGATCGGCATACATCATGACCAGGCCACCATACATGGCGTCGTGGCTGCCGTGGGGTTTGTCGCGGTGGGCAAAGGACATGGTGGGCATGCCCAGGACACATGACAGAATCAGGATCGTCGATAATTTTTGCATGATCAGAACCTCTTTATTCGGCATGTAGCGCACCTATGGGATCGAGCCGGGCGGCCCGCTGGGCCGGATAGACGCCCGATAAAATGCCTAGCAGTATGGCAACGGCAATGGCCACTACGGTGGACAGAATGGAAATGTCGGTCGACCACTGGAAAAACTGCTCGATGCCGGAAGCAATAAAAATGCCCAGAACCGCCCCGATCAGTCCACCGATAAGACAAAGGGATATGGCTTCAATGATGAACTGGGTGGCGATGTCGCGGCTGCGCGCACCCATGGCAATGCGCAGCCCCACTTCCCGGGTCCGCTGGGTGACCGACAGCAGCAGCAGGTTCATCACCCCGATGCCCCCCACCAGCAGCGAAACGCCGGCAATGCCCGCGAGCAGGATCATCATGGTCCGGTTGGCGCGTTCCAGTGACTGGGACAGCTTGTCGATGGTCAGGTCATCAACGCTTTCCATATTGCCGGCGACAACCCGGGCCAGTTCCGGGGACAGGCCCTTGCCCAAGAGCTGTGCCGCCTGGGTTTTAACCGTGAAATCATCGGCCATCATGTCGGTAATACCGTGGCGCTGGCGCAAGAGATCGACAATTTCACCGGCAATGCGGGTGGTGTCCCCGGCACTTTTGGACGTAATGGTGATGGTGTTGAGTTTGCTCAGGTTGAGCAGGCGGTGCACTGTCGTGACGGGCACGTAGATGGCGTCGAACTGGTCATCGCCGATAGCGGGATGGGTAGCCCAGCCCTTGCTGTCCACTATGCCGGTAATTTCAAATGGCTGGTTCCATAACGACACGGTTTTACCCACCGGGTCCACGCCCTCCCCGAACAATTTATCCGCCACCACACGCCCCAGGACCATGACCTGTTCCGCACTTTCAAGCTGGCGGCGGGTCAGAAATTCGCCAGAGGGGAAATGCCAGCCGCTGCGGATCCGGGGCAAATTCTCCTCGGTGCCGTGCAGACGCGTGAACCACTGCCTGCCATTTTCATCATTCACCTTGATGCGGGCGTTTTCATGAACGCCTGATGCCGTGTACTGGACGCCGGGGATACGGGTTTCAATCGCCCTGGCGTCCTCTATGGTCAGGGTGGCTGCCGCGCCGAGTCCTGCCATGGAATCACCCAAGCGTTGACTGGCGGTGGGGTGGTCATGAACGGCAAAGGGGTCATCTTCAAAATGGACATTCAAAAATTGTCCTGGCCGGGCAACTGAAGTATAGTTCGTTGCCTGCAGAAATGACTGCCGAGGTTCATGGACGGCGCTTATGTAACCACCGCTCTGCGCATTCATGCGCGTAATCTGCAGGGCGTTCAGCAGGCCTTTCAGGCGCGGATCACTGATGCTGCCATGGTCGGCTTCAACACCATCGCCGCCACTGCCTTGTTCCACCTGGTAGTTGCCGGCAGTGACGATGATCATGTTTACCCCGGCTGCCAGCAACTGGTCCTGGATGGCTTCACGGGCACCGCGCCCCAGGGAAATACTTGTTACCAGGGCGCTGACGCCGACTGTGACACCCATCATGGCAAGCCCGGTCTGTACCCTGTTGCGCAGCAGGGATTGCAGGGCCAGTATCAGAAAATGACTGGAAATATTGTGCATGATGCTTTCCCCTTGTTCAGTCACCTGTTTTCAATGTTCAATCACCGACGGCCATCAGAGTTTCCTGACGGTATACAGTACGGGAATCATCGAAATCCTGGCGCGGGCTGTTGGGCAGGTCACTCTTGATGAGCCCGTCACGCATGGTGATGATCCGGGTGCCGTAAGCGGCGATTTCCGGTTCGTGGGTTATCAGGACAATGGTGATGCCCTGCTCTCTACGCAATTGCTGAAGCAGCTTCATGACTTCCACGCTGGTTCTGGTATCCAGATTACCGGTGGGTTCATCGGCGAGGATGATGGCCGGTTTGTTGACCAGGGCGCGAGCAATGGCGACACGCTGCTGCTGGCCGCCGGACAACTGGTTCGGCTGATGGTCGAGCCGGTCCGCCAGGCCCATGGCGGCCAGCGCAGCAATGGCCATTTCACGCCGTTCATGGCTGTGCAGTACCGGGCGGGAATAGAGCAGTGGCACTTCCACATTTTCAGTCGCCGTGGTACGTGGTAGCAGATTGAAACCCTGAAACACAAAACCGATCTGCCGGTTGCGGATATCCGCCAGTTCCTCCAGGGGAAGGCCGGAGACATCCTTGCCATTGAGCAGGTAATTGCCGGCTGTCGGTCGGTCAAGGCAACCCAGGATATGCATCAGGGTGGACTTGCCGGAGCCGGAAGGACCGGTGATGGCGACGAACTCCCCTTCCTCGACATCGAGGGACACATCGCGCAGTGCGTTGACTGTGTTGTCACCCAGTTGATAAATCTTCGTAATATGTTCAAGAGAAATAACTGACATAACTATACCTGCATCTGAACTACCCGGTGGGTAGCGCACATAAACATGGCAGGCCGGGTTTGGCCCGGATTGCCTCCTGCTTGCCGGACCTGATGATCAGATCCTGGCTCAAACCTTATTGAGGGCAGCTCCAAAAATTGCTTGCGGCCCCTGGCTTTCAGGAAAAGTCCCCGGCAAGGCGCGCGATGCAGGCGGGCTGGTTGCCCGTCGAAGCAGCGCAACGCCGCCGGGGGCTTTTCCTGAAAGCCCCGAAGGGCGCGGCCTGAGCGGCACCACAGCGGCGTTGCCTTGCTTGTAAAGGACAACCAGCCTTCACCTGCGCAAGGCGCCTTGCCGTGGCACCGCTCTGGTTGCGCAGAGCTCACAAGCAATTTTTAGAGCTGCCCTTGAGTCGCTTCAACGGCGGCCACATATTGGGTGGACTCATTCAGGCCCAGGTAGTTGTAGATGACAGTCACGATGGATTTTTCCATGCCCGCCATACCGTAGGTCCTGCCGGCGCCTTCGACAATGAAGTATTCATTGGCGGCGTGTGAATTACCGCCACCGCCGACCTGGCCGCTGGCAATCGGGATGTCCAGGACATCACCGGCAAACAGATAGGCAGGCCAGTAACCACCGAGAATGGTTTCGCTTTCAATCGGCTCGTTGCTGCCGACGCCAAAGATATCGCGCATTTTGCGGGCGGCTTTGGCCAGATCGTTGTTATCGTCCATCCGTGCCCAGGGCACATCACCGACGATATTGATCTCGACGTCTTCATAACCGTGCTTGTCGAGATGCTTACGCAACAAATCGACGATCTTCATGCCATCCTGGTTGGGCACATAACGGAAATTGTGCTTGGACACGATGCGGTTGGGCAGGATGGCGCCGGAGCCGCCTTCAAACATATTGCCGGCCCAGATACCATCCAGATTCATGGAAGTCCCGGCACGGGCCATTTTCTGGATTTCATAAGGATCATCGGCAATGAAGCGGGCGACGCCAAGGTTCTTGGCCGCCACATCGACATTCATGTTTTTGGCCAGGTCGTGCAGATACCTGTCTTCGTCTTCGGTCAAGGGCACGATATCGTCATAGAATCCGTCGATCATGACCTTGTTGCCGGTTTCATCGACCAGGGTGGACAGCATCTTTATATGCCGCCATGCCGGTGCATCCACCTGGCGTTTGCGACCACCATGAATATTGCTGTAAGTCGGACCGCGGCCCCAGGCTTCACCGCTGGTGATCAATTCCACGAACACACAGCCTTCTGAACTGCCGCCGCCCCACATGACATCGACGCCCTCGAACAGGTCTGAATGTTCGCGCACGAACTTGCGGTAGCCGATGGACATGCGTTCTTCATCACCTTCAGCGACGAAAATGACATTCATGGGCAGTTTCCCGGTGACCGCCTTGATGGACATCATGGTGTTGAGGAAGGCCATCTGGCGGCCCTTGGAATTGTTGGCGCCGCGGCCGATCAGCACCTTCCTGTAAGGTGCCTGTTCCACCAGGCGAGCTTCAAATGGAGGTGACTTCCACAGATCAGGCTGGGTAATGGGCATGGTGTCGTACATCCAGTACACCACCATGGTGGTGTCGGCGCCTTCATCGCAGTTGGCGTAAACCACCGGATTGCCCTGCTGGCCCCATTCGGTGATGCCGACATCGTATACCTGGGTTTTCTGGCAACCGAGCTGGTCAAAGAAGCCCTTCACCATGTAGGCGGATTCCTGGATGCCTTCGCCGGTATTGGAAATGCTGGGCTGCTGCACCCATTTCTGCAGGTTGACGACATGGTCGTCGATATTCTCGTCGATGTAATTGAAAATATTTTTCAACTCGTCGTTACTGATCTGATTCATGTCTATGGTCAGCTCTTCGTCGCCCTGAGGCCGGATGCCGAGTCTGGGTTCTGAAGCAGACGCGGCGGCCGCGGCGGACTCCATACCGATATTTGAAGCCTGATCGGTGGTATCGGAACAACCCGCGGCAAGGCCTGCGACACAGGCAATGACCAGCAATTTCAGGGCGAAGGGTTTACTGCTGATGAGCATTGGTTCTCCCGGTTTTTGGTTCGCGGATCAGCCGCGTTGCTTGTAAGAGTGACAGTTATCATTCATTGGCTATTTGGCTTCTCCTCCTTCGGTGGGGGTATTCATGCCGGCATAGTTGTAGAGCACGGTGGCAATGGATTTTTCACCACCGGCCATGCCGTAGGTGCCACCGGCGCCTTCGATCACGAAGTATTCATTGGCGGCATGCGCGTTGCCGCCTGAACCGGCATTGCCGCCGGCAATCGGGATGTCCAGAACATCACCGGCAAACAGGTAGGCCGGCCAGTAACCGCCCAGTATGGAATCCTGTCCCGGCACCGGTTCGTCATAGCTGAGGTCGAAGGTATCGAATGTAAGCATGACCGCTTCGGCGATTTCTGTGTCGTAGCGCATCCTGGCCCAGGGCACATCGCCCACCACGTTGATTTCCACGTCCTGGTAGCCGTGCTTGTCCAGGTGTTTGCGCAGTTTGTCGACGATATCCATGCCATCCTGATTGGGTACGTAGCGGAAGTTATGCTTGGACACGATGCGATTCGGCAGGATGGCGCCGGAACCCCCCTCGAACATGTTGCCAGCCCAGATGCCATCCAGGTTGATTGACTGGCCGGCTTTGGACATCTTGAGAACTTCGTAGGGATCATCGGAAATGAAGCGCGCCACACCGAGATTCCTGGCAGCGACTTCCAGGTCGACACCTTCGGCGGCTTTGCGCAGGGCGATTTCCTCTTCTGCGGTGAGCGCTTCGATGTTGTCATAGAAGCCATCGATCATGACCTTGTTGCCGGTTTCATCGACCAGGGTGGACAGCATCTTGATATGGCGCCATGCAGGGGCATCCACCTGACGTTTGCGACCACCATGGATATTGCTGTAGGTCGGACCACGGCCCCAGGACTCGCCACTGGTGATCAGTTCCACAAAGACACTGCCTTCGGATCCGCCACCAATGCCGCCCTGTCCACCAAAACGATACATGGCGTCGGCGCCTTCGAAGAGCTCTGGATGGTCGCGCACGAATTTGCGGTAACCGATCGACATGCGTTCCTCATCGCCTTCGGCGACAATGATCAGGTTGACAGGAAGGGTACCGGTGACGGCCTTGATGGACATCAGGGCATTGAGCTGGGTCATTTGTGGGCCTTTGGAATTGCTGGCACCACGTCCGATCATGACTTTTTTGTAGGGTGCCTGTTCGACCAGACGGCCTTCAAAGGGGAGTGATTTCCACAGATCGGGCTGGGTGATGGGCATGGTGTCATACATCCAGTAGAGCACCAGGGTTTTGTCCTTGCCTTCATCACAGTTGGCATATACCACGGGATTGCCTTGCTGACCCCACTCGGTAATACCCACATCGACGACTTCGGTTTTCTGGCAGCCGAGCTGGTCAAAGAAGCCCTTCACCATGAAGGCCGATTCCTGAATGCCTTCCCCTGTGTTGGAAATACTCGGTTGTTGAATCCAGCGCTGTAGGTTCAATACATGTTCATCTATATGCCCATCTATATAAGCAAAAATATCTTTCAGTTCAGGGTTGTAAATCCTGGACATGTCGATGTCGACAGTCTCGTCGGCTACGGCACGTATTCCCAGGCTTTCTTCGGATCTGATATCAACCGATGCCATCTGCAGGGATGAGGCGTCTTGCCCTGAAGCAGTAATGTCCTGTTCAGGGCTCTCTGAACAAGCTGCAACAGAAATAATCATGAAAGCGATACTGAGGGCTGACAGATCGTGCCCGAAATTTTCCTGCATTTTTTTCATGCGGATATATCCCCAATTTTATAAATGTCAACTCTGGGAAATTCAAGAGCGACAAGTTGGTACAGAATCAGTTTGTAGGTAATTGGAAAATGGCATAGATATTCCTTCGTTGAGATGAAGGCCTTGCCCATTTCGAAACCTGCCAGCGAAAGGATGCAGAAAATGTACCAAAAATATAAACCGGGAAAAATGACGCCGCCCAAAGATGGCAGAGGGTGCCGGTGATTGGCTTGAACACCAGGGAAAATATGAAAATTATTTGATAAGCACGAGGAAAAAAATAGTGAGAAATTTTTATATTTTTGAATTTTCCAGAATCAACAGGTCAGAAAAAGGAACCAAGATAAAGCAAATTTTTATATTTTCGCACTTAAAGAGAGCGATGCTTTATAACTGTTTCGATATCAAAGGGGTCAGAGTAACTTGATCAACTCCATTGATTTGGGCCAGACCGGGCCATCCGATCAAGTTACTCTGACCCCTTTGATAGACCCCTTTGATACCTTGATACTGTCGTTCAGGCGCCTGATCTGGTCGGCATTCAGGGATAATGCCGCGCAGCCCATGATTTCCTGCAACTGAGCCATGCTGGTGGCACTGGTAATGGGGGCGACAACGCCCGGCTGGGCAGCCAGCCAGGCCAGGGCCACCTGGGACGGTCTGGCATCGAGTTCCGCCGCCACGTCATCCAGCGTAGCCAGGATACTCAAACCCCGCTCATTGAGCATGTCCTTGACCATCTGATCCCGGGGATGGCCTGCCAGGTCCGCTTCGCTGCGGTACTTGCCGGTCAGGAAGCCGCTGGCCAGCGAGAAATAAGTGATCACGCCAATGCCGTTGGCGACACAAAAATCCTGCAACTCCCCTTCATAATCCTCGCGGTGATAAAGGTTGTAATGAGGTTGCAGCACACTGTATGAAGCCAGATGGTTGGTGGCGCTGATCTTCAGGGCCTCCTCGAGACGGGCCTTTTTATAGTTGGAGGCGCCAATGAAGCGCACCTTGCCCGCCTTTACCAGTTCATCATGGGCGCGCAGAGTCTCCTCCAACGGCGTTTTTTCGTCATCGATATGGGACAGGTAGAGATCGATGTAATCCGTCTGCAGGCGGCGCAGTGAATCCTCGACTCCCTGAATGATGGCCCCCCGTTTCAGTGAGGCCTTGCTCATATCGAAGGAATCCGTCATGCTGATTCCCACCTTGGTAACGATCACCACCTTTTCACGGGCCATATGCCCCTTTTTTAGCCAGTTGCCGATGACGGTTTCGGATTCCCCGCCCGCATGGCCCGGCACCCAGGCGGAATAAACATTGGCGGTATCGATCAGGTTGAAACCGCCATCGACAAAAGCATCAAGCAACTGCATCGACATAGTCTCATCGGCCGTCCAGCCGAAAACATTGCCACCAAAGGCCAAGGGGGAGACTTGCAGGCTGGTATTTCCCAAGCGTTTTTTATTCATATCACCTTCCGTTTTGTTGCTTTATACAGAGTGGGATGAGGGCGGAACCGATGAGGAGGACAAGGAACCTCTGAATAACTCTGGCGTATCTCTGGCCTCTCAGACTCCCGCAGAGACATGCCAGAGTTATTCAGAGGTTCCTAAACATATTTTGTCTCACTATTGTCCCAACGTTCGATTCAGATATTTATGTAACTTACTGATATAGTGCGCGACTGGCGCATCTATGCCGATTTCGCCCAGTCCCTGATTCACATCGCACGCAAACTCTATGTGAACGATCCCTTCGGCATCGAACTCACCAACACAGTGTATGCCCTCGATGCTACCACCATCGATCTTTGTCTTTCCATCTTCCCCAGGGCGCAATTGCAGAAGTGGCTATCAGCACACTGAACTTCCGCTACTGATAGGGAATCAGTTCCGTAGCGCTGATTGTCACGCTGATCTCTGACGATCCAGACCTGGCAAACCAATGAAGCATATCATTGGGCACGGTATGCACGACTACTCCGCTGGCATGATCCTCAATATCCCGCCATCCCGTTCTTCCAGCACCACATACAGGTATTCATCAGGCCCCTGCACCACATCGCGGATGCGTTTGTGCAGGGTGGTCAGCAGACTTTCCCGACGCAGCTCTTCCATCTTGTCGTTGAACAACACCCGTTCCAGATGCCCGGTGCCGTTGACCTCGCCCTCACGCATGGCGCCCACGAACAAATCACCGGTCCATTTCGACAGCTTGTCGCCGGTATAAAAAGTCAAGCCCGATACCGCCACCGCCGGCATCCAGTACACTACCGGATCCGCGTAACCCGCATGGCCGGGATGGCCGCCATGCCAGGGACCCGTGTAATCGCGGCCCAGGCTCACTGCCGGCCAGCCGTAATCGGTGCCGGCCCGCAAGATGTTGATCTCGTCGCCGCCGTTGGGGCCATTCTCACTGGCCCAGAGCTGCCCGGTGCCCGGATAGACAGACAGGCCGATGATGGAGCGATTGCCGTAGGTATAGATTTCCGGCCGGGCCTTGGGCTTGCCCAGGAAGGGATTGTCGCTCGGCACACTGCCGTCTGCATTGAGCCGCAACACCTTGCCGCCCAGGGACGACAAATCCTGGGCATCCCGGTCCGGCGTGGACATGTATAGCTTGCCGTCGGACCCGAACTGAATACGGCCGGCGCCGGTGAGGTCTTCGGTATCAAAGATCACCTGGAAATTTTCCAAGCTGTCACCCGCCCACTTGCCGCGGCCGACAGTCAGCACGCCGGGCAGATTTGCATCGGGCCGGGTGTACATCAGGTAGACATAACCGTTGGCGGCAAAATCCGGATGCAGGGTCACGTCCATGTAGCCGTGGATGGTGCCGATGCCGCCGGATTCCCCGAAATTGCGGGATTCAGGGGTACCCTTGACTTCGGCCATCTTGCCCTTTTTCAGATGCATCAGCTTGCCGGGCCGGGTCACTATCAATATGCTCTCGTCGGGCATAAAGCTCATGGCCATGGGAAAGGCCATGTGCGCCACCAGTTCCACATGAATATTCATGGCCTCGCCGGTACGAAACTCCCAGGGGCCATTCCCCAATGGCAGGTTTTCCAGACCGGTGGGTGCCACCGGAAAACCGTTGGCGAATTCAGCGTTGTCGTTTTGCGCCAGGGTCCCCTGACAAAAAGCGAGTAGTAGAAAGGCAAGACCTAACAAGATGCGTTTGTTTTGATTCATAGTGGTTTCCCGCAGGTTATCCAGTTGATCCCACCCCCCCTGGGTCCAGATCAGACGCACAAGATGCTGTGCGTAGACGATTTTGTCAATTGTCTGGCGGGTGACTGTTAGCCCCGATTATCCGTTCCCGCCAATTTTGTTATGCTTCGCCATATTCCAATGACCCGGAGCGCCCTCCTGAACTACTACACCGACAATGCCGGCACGCTCTTCGCCCGTTACCAGTCCCTGGACTCCGGGGTTGTTCACGCCCCCTGGTGTAAACTGCTCCCGCAGCAAGCCGGTCTGGCCTGCGATATCGGCGCCGGTTCCGGCCGCGATGCATGCTGGCTGGCGGCAAAGGGCTGGGATGTGGTGGCCGTGGAACCGTGCCGGGCACTCAGGGAACCCGGTGAAACCTATTCGACTTCGTGCGCGTTTCAAACCGGCGGCGTTACCTGGCTGGATGACAAACTGCCCCACCTGAACAAACTGCGTGCCCTGGACCAGCGCTTCCAGCTTATTCTGATCAGTGCCGTGTGGATGCACCTACCACCCACCCAGCATGCCCGGGCCATGCGCATCGTCAGTGACCTGCTGGCGCCGGGGGGCATCCTCGTGGTCAGCCTGCGCCATGGACCCGACGACGGACACCGCTTTCATCCCTTTTCAACCAATGAATTGATCCAGCACGCGCAACACCGGGCGCTGGTGCCTGAACTGCGCCGGGAGAACACGCCGGACTCAGGCCGGCGCGACATTACCTGGGATACCTTGGTCTTCCGCCTGCCCGATGATGGCACCGGCAGTCTGCCGCTGCTGCGCCACATCATCGTCAATGACAGCATGTCCTCCAGCTACAAGCTGGGCCTGTTAAGAGCCCTGATCCGCATCGCCGAAAACGCGCCGGGCATGGTGACGAGGCGCACCGATGACTGGGTGGAAATCCCCTTCGGCCTGGTGGGGCTGTACTGGCTGAAACTCTATATGCCGCTGGTGCTCAAACACAACATGATCCAGGCCCCCGGCGCCGACCATGCCCAACACACAGGCTACGGCTGGGCCAAGGACAATTTTTACAGCCTGCAGGATTTGTCGCCCTACGATTTGCGCATCGGCGCTGGCTTCGACCGGGACACAGCACCCCGGGTGATCGGCGCCATCCGCGACGCCTGCCGTAACATCAAACAGATGCCCGCACATTTCATCACCTGGCCCGGGCAGAACCGGCAGGTGTTTGCATGCGAGACGGCTCCAGTCAGGCGCCACAACAGCCATTGGCAGATAAACAAAGAAACGCTCCAGGGCTTCGGTACCTTCTGCATCCCGTCCGCTCTGTGGCAGTGTTTCAGCCAGTATGCCTGCTGGCTGGAACCGGCACTGCTCAACGAATGGGTCAGCCTGATGCAGGGCTGGAACCGTCAATATGACCTGTCCGTCTATGACAGGGCCCTACAATGGGACGAAGGGAAGCGCGATACCATGGGTGTCAGGGACAGGATCAAGTTATTGCAGGAGCAGGGGCAGCCGGTGCACTGCGTCTGGACGCATAGAAAACTAAGCAACGAGAAATATGCCGTCGACCACTGCTTCCCCTGGTCGCGCTGGTTCAACAACGACCTGTGGAACCTGATGCCGGCCACTGAACAAGCCAACATGGCCAAGGGGAATAAACTGCCGTCCGCGCCGCAGCTACAGCAGTCAAAAGACGCTATTCTTCAGTGGTGGCACAAGGCCTGGCTGGAGGAAGAACACCTTTCCAGACAGTTCTACATGGAAGCAGAAGCGGCGCTGCCGTTGGTTGAGCAGGGCAGTGACAAGATGGAACTGGTATTTCACGCTTTGCAGCATCAGCGGGCGAAGTTAAAGGCGAGCCAACAGTTGGCGGAGTGGATTCACCGATGAGAGGAAATCTGTAGGCAAACGCGCTTTTGGTGGGTCAGTCAAAACCAGTCTTTCCGACAGGAAACACAAGGCGGTTATTTGTGGTCACCAAAGCCCGCTGAATTTGATAATGCCGGTCCAAACTGAGACGCCATTCGTTATTCACCCCTTCAGTAGAAGAGCCGGGGCAATCAGGGCGTTTACCTGACTTTTGTAACTCCCCGAATGGCAGATATATTGATCTCAGTTATCGACGAGAAAGCAGATCAACCGAACACTGCTTTTATTAATATTTCCTCTGGCCTTCAGGGGCCACACCCTTGCCCAAACGCTTGATATTGGAAAGGCCCGCGAGTATCTTCACACGTGAAACAGCATTCTGCCATTGTCAGTTTTTGCTACTGCAAGATAGACATACATGCCATCCATGGTAATATCCTGGGCGAGGAGGCTAAAATGGGTGTTCCAGATAGAGAGTTCGGCATGCCAACCTTGCAAAGGGACGGCGCGGCTCATGCTCACTGCAACCAGCCATGCACCATCGGATGCGGCCCTGCAGTGGGGTTTATTCGAGCCTTGTTCGTCCTCAGTGGTATCGATACCATCCCTACTCTGTTCCGCGCCGAGGTTCCGATATGAGACGTTCCATTACCGCACTTTTCACATTTGCCGCGGCCGCGCTGATTAGTGGAACTGCTACAGCCCACCACAGCCAGGCCATGTTCGATACCTCCCAGGAGATGCTGATTGAAGGGACCGTCGTGCGCTTCGACTGGACGAACCCGCACATGTACCTCATCGTCGAGGCCTTGGGCCCGGACGGGGAACCGACGCTGGTAGAAGGCGAAGGCCTCGCGATTACGCAGGCGCTCGTCGATGGCCTCCGGCGGGAGGCGCTCCAGCCCGGCACGCCGGTCGTCATGCGCGCAAACCCCAATCGCGGCGGCTGGGGCAAGCAGGTCCGCATTCTCGACGTCACCACCGAGGATGGTGAAATACATCCTTTCTATACAGCGAATAGCCGGAATCGCACGCTGACGCCGGCCGTGAGCCTCGCAGGTCATTGGGCGCCCTCCCGGCAGGCACTGGGTGCCGGTTTCGGCGCCATGGCGCGCTGGCCGATCACGCCGGAAGGCCGTGCCGCTCAGGCGCAACTGCTCGCTGATGGACTCTGTTTTGTCGAGCCCATACCATTTCTCGCGGTACTCGACGAGATGCGCTCGATCGAGATTGGCGAAGACGAAGTCGTGCTGCATTTCGACAACTCTGGCGACCATGTCCTGCGTACGATTCATATGAACGCGGAACATCCAGCCGACGTTCAATCCTCGATACATGGGCACTCTGTCGGCTGGTGGGAAGGAAACACGCTCGTCATCGATACGATCGCCTTCGAGCCGAACCCCTCAGGTGCTGGCGGAAATGTGCCGTCGAGTCCGGGCAAACACACGATCGAGCGGCTGACACTAAGCGAAGAGCGCACACGGCTGCGCTATGAAATCACCATGGAAGACCCGGTGTATCTCACGAAACCGGCCACACTGGCAATGCAATGGGATCACCGCCCCGACCTCGAGTTCTCGCCCGCAACAGAAGCCTGCGACCCGGGCGTCGCGGCCAGGTATCGCGACCACGTGCCGGGATCAAAGGGGTCAGAGTAATTTGATGCGGCAAAACACCAGATACTGAACTAGTCTATCGTGCCTTGTTCGCGTACCAGATACCTGAGCTGACGATGGAAGAAATCCGCACGGCCGCGAACAAGACTTGGGTACTGGGCAACGACAGATTCAAGCAGTCCATTGAGAGGCAATTGGGCTACGAGATTCCTCCTTTTCCACGAGGAGGGGACAGGAAGCCCGTGGATGCCAAGTCCGGCAGAATCCAATTACTCTGACCCCTTTCTGACCACTTTGATCGACCCCTTTGATCGGGGGCTTGCCGACTTTGGCAATACATAATAATATTGCCAGCAATATGATTATTGTCATTGACACCAGCGTTGCCGTAGCCGCGCTCCGTAGCCCGATGGGAGCATCGGCTGAAATAATGCGTCGTGTCCTGCGGGGCAAAATCAAGGCAGTTGCCAGTGTGCCGCTGTTCATTGAATACGAAGCGGTAATGCTCAGACCGGCTCATTTGAAAGCTGCCAGGGTTTCCGCCAAAGCCGTGATAAACCTGCTCGATGTACTGGCAGGTGCTGTGATCCCGGTAGAAGTCTTTTATCTCTGGCGGCCCCAACTCAAGGATGCAGATGACGACATGGTGCTGGAGGCAGCAGTCAACGGGCAGGCTGGTATCATAGTCACATTCAATGTGAGCGACTTTTTGCCCGCTGCAAAAAAATTTGCAATCAGGGTGTTAACACCCGCCAAATTTCTGAAGGAGCTACGTGATGGGTACAACTAGTAATTATGCCTTGCGTTTGCCGGCTTCACTGAAGCAGTCGGTAGAAAAATTTGCGCAAGAGGATGGCACTTCACTCAACCAGTTTATTGTGACGGCCATTGCTGAGAAACTGGCTGCCATCAAGACAGCGGACTATTTCCAGGAGCGCGCAAAACGTGGGGATTTGAAAGCCGCGCTGGCCTTGCTAAGCCGTAAAGGCGGCGAGTCGCCACAAGCGGGGGATGAAATTTTATAGTCCCGCAAATGCCAGATACTCGACCGTGGGGACTGAACCCATGGCCGAAGGCAACGTATAACGTGCCGCGCTCAAGCGCGCCCCGGGCCCACAAGCGCATTATCCCGCTGGTGGGCTGTGCGACGTATATGGCCCCACTACCCCGATGGATTGCCAGGGAAAGCGACGGGGATCTTGGGGAGCTACACTCCGCCATATGCCTTGTTGAAGTGGGTTAACCCCACTTCATCCTCGCCGCCTGCCGGGGGAATCGATTCCAGTTTGTGTAAACCCCAGTTATTTTCTGATCGCTTTGCGTTTACTCGTTCCGAAATGAGCTAAAACCTCGTCAGCGAAATACCAGTGTTGGCAGTATCGGCCCAGTAGTCCCGCGTGCCCAGGCCAAGCATTGGCTGTTGGTTCGCTGCAGGTGCTTTCCGAAGCGAGCAAGGAAATCTTGCTTGTCGACAGCATGCTGAAAAATAAAGAATACACTTTTTACATTCGACTAAAAAATTAGTTGACAGGCGCATTAAACCGGCAGTAAGCTTTATTTCAACTAAATATATAGTTGAAATGAGGTGACCATGCCAGCTACTGCCAAATCCTTACTCACTGATACCGAGCTGGAGTTGATGCTCATTCTATGGAGGCTGAAAGAAGCCAGTGTCCGCCAGGTATTGGATGCACTGCCCTCCTCTCGGCAGATGGCCTATACCTCGGCGTCGACCATCATCCGCATTCTCGAAAAAAAGGGCTTCGTGGGCAGTCGCAAGCAGGGCAAGGGACATATTTACTTCCCTCTGCTGGACAAGGACGAGTATGAGAGCCGCACCCTTGGCCATGTGGTGGGGCGCCTGTTTGACAATACCCCGGCGTCGCTGGTGGCCAGACTGGTCAGTGATAACAGATTGAGTGAGGCTGAGATCACCGAAATCCGCAAGATTCTGGACAAGGGGGAGAAATGATCACGATGTTACTGAGCATTTACCTGAAACTGAATATGCTGCTGGCCTTGTCCTGGATATTGTGGGTAGTGACGGCGAAAAGTGCGCAATGGCTGCATCTGGACATCCGTGAACAGGGCAAGTTGAGGCTGGCTCGGGCGCTGTTTTTGGCAAGCCTGGGCTTACCTATGTTACTGGGCATGCTCGCCCTGCTTGCGCCGGCGCTGTATGTGACTCTGGCTGCGATCACGGCTCAGCCCGTGGCCGGTGAAATGCTGGTGCTGGCCGGCCTGGACAGAGGCCTGCAACAGAGCCTGCCGGTAGCGCAGTGGTCACTGGGTACTCTGCTTGCTCTGCTGGCGGTGCTGTCCATTGTGGGCTCAGCCGTGGTGTTCGCGCGCCGATGGCTGGCACTTAAAAAACTGGTGGATCAGGCAAGCGTATGGAAATCCCGTCATCGCATCAGGATTCTGCTCAGTGAACAGGCAGATACGCCGTTTTCCACCCTTGTGCTGGGTAGTCGCCATATTGTCATGCCCTACAGTCTACTTGCTTCCTATGAGAATTTTCGCATGGCCATCAAGCATGAACTGCAGCACCTGCGTAATGGTGACCTTGGCTGGGTGATCTTAATGGAAATGATTCGCCTGTTGTGTAGCTGGAACCCCTTTGCCTGGATGTGGCGAAACGAATTCGACTGCCTGCAGGAGTTTGCCTGCGACGAGGTGCTGGTCAACGAACGCAGGCTGGGCTCACAAACTTACGGACATTGTTTGCTCGCGGTGGCAGCCAGTATGTCCAGAAACCGGCTGCCGGCCATCTCCAACATGGTGCCTAAGTTTTCCCTGTGGCGTGACGCGCAGTCACAACTGAAAAGGAGAGTACTGATGTTATACAGCAACAGAAACAACAGATTCAGCACGCTGAAGTCCCTGGTGTGGGCCCTGGTGCTGTCAGCGGGAGTCAGTGGCGCAACACTGCTGGTATTCACACAACACAGTCAGGCCCAGGAAGCCAGGCGGGAGTATCTGCCGCTGATCACGGTGTCCCCGCGCTATCCGGCGCAGGCATTGCAAAATGGCGTGGAAGGCTGGGTGCAGGTCGAGTTTACCGTGGATGTTCGGGGCAATGTGCAGGATGTCACGGTGGTTGACCATTGTGCCAGCAGTAACCTGGATGACTGTCTTGCGCCGAGGGCGAGGGTTGCCGACCCGGGAGCCAGAACCCAGGATCTTGAGGAGATAGAGGAAATGGGAATGGAAGAGTACAGCGGTGTTTTCAATGAGGCCTCGCTTGCCGCTGTGTCGCAGTTTACTTTTGAGCCGAGGCTGGACGGCGGTCAGGCGGTAGAAACTCCAGGTGTACAGTATGTTTTTAAATTTTCTTTGAGAGATTAATGGGAGGCACTGATAAGGGCACCTCTATTAAGTTATCAGTGTCTTTTTATTGTTTATTTTGCAAGCAGCCCGCTGAGGTCGCGCTGCACGCGTCTCAAGCCGAAATACAGGCCAGTGACACTGCCCGCCAGGCCGCCGAACAGCAGGAACAGCACAGCGATGTCCCACAGTGGACGGCGGTGATACCAGAAGGCAAAGTCCAGACTGTGCAGGCCGTTGTACAGCCAGCGTTCCAGGCGGCTCCAACGGTGTGCCATGGCCAGAATACGACTTTGCCTGGGATCCACATAGAACCAGCTGGCTGCCGGGTCGTCAAACTTGATGCGCAGCACCGGCAGTGGCAGCTGGTTGGCGCGGGAATAGTAGTAATCGTCGTAATCCCTCAGCAGCTCATACGCGCTCACCTTGGCTGTGGGTGCGGCCTCATCGAGCTGACTCGCCAGCAGGGCACTGTCAAACACCGGCTGCACGGTAAAACTGGCGGCATCGAGCAACAGGCTGTCGGCCTGGGCCTGGCCATCTATCGGGTAGGGTTGATGCAGCCGTTCGCGCTTGCGTTCAGCGATTTCCCCCGCGTGGGCGTGTTCAACCTGGCCGTCAGTCTGGTTTGCAAGTGAGGGCATGGGTGAGTGTCCCAAATTGTCTGGAACAAGATTGTGAGGGACATAGTTCAGCAGATAATGAGCCCGGCCCTGAATCCAGATGAACTCCACGGTTTTGATCTCACCAGGCACCAATTCAGACCAATTCTGCCCCTGCGGATTCGGGAAGGCGGCCAGATCCAGTTCGCCCCTGGTATAGACCTCAGGGTCGACTTCCAGCCCCCTGGCCCGGGTCCAGGCAAAGGGTTCCATGGAAAGCAGACCACTGAACACCCAGGTCAAGGTAAACACGCCAAAAATCAGGCCCAGCAAGTAGTGCCAGCGCATGCCTCCCCGATAGGGAAGCGAACGCCACAAAGAGAAGGGCCGGATGCGGCGGAACTGCGTGACGCCCAGCATCAGACCCAATACGGCCAGCACACAGCCAATGCCGGCAGACCACACCACGAATTCATACCACAGGGGCTGATTCAGACGCAGGGAGGTGAAATACAGCCAATGGGGAATGGTGCCCAACCAGGCCAGCAAACGACTTCGGTCCGTGGTGTAGACACTGACAGCGGCCTGGCCCGGCGCCACATAAATCTCGGTGTCCAACTCATCGGCCACGGCAAATTTATACAGGGGCAGGTCATTGCGCTGCGTCAGGGTCCACTGATCCGCCTCCGTGAGGGTGGCTTGGTAATGAAGCGCAGAGACCGGCATGGACAGAAAATCCGCCCCCACCTGCTGTGCCTGCGCCAGACTCAGGTCAGCGAGCACAGCGCCATCGTCGGCAAATACCCGGGTGCTGAAACCCGCCTCGGCAAAATCATAGACCGGCCGCCCCAGCACCATGCGCAGACTTGCCGTCGTCGGGCTGATGCCGGCAATGCTTGCCGCCTTTGCCGCGCTGATTTGAACCCGGACAAAGTCCAGCACCCCGGCTCCAGCAAGGCGCATAGCCGGGGTAATGCGCGGCATACCGCCGGCATAAATCATCACGAAGGCCGACACAAACCACAGCACGAACAGGAAACTGAGTGGAATACCGATATAACGGTGGCTCAGAATGAGCAGTTTACGCAAGAGCGGCATGGTTGCGGCTTCTCATACCCGGTTAGGGGTCCAATTAGAGGGTCAAAACCTATTACAATGATTACCCGACCGGGTTTTTACCACCGGCCCTGGAGCGTCGTTCAATACCTTCGTTGGGATGGCGCGCCGGCCTTGTTGCCCTCCACCTTGATCATCTCATTATGTAGTCTTTCAATATTTCCCGCACCCTTTTGCGTGCCACGGCGCCATCATATTCAGCTCCGGCTGTCAGCGCTTCTGCCTGTTCAAACAATGCGGCAAAAAGAGGGACTCCGGCGTTCACTTCTGCGATATGCAGGGTTGTTTGGGCATCGAAAAACTCCTGCCAGACTGCACGCACATCAGCCCAATAGCCGGCAGTGCGTTGCCAATAGGCATCGCCTGCAGAAAAATCGAAGTCGATGATGCGTTCATAGCGATTCACCCCTAGTTCCTTCGCCAGGTATGCCTGTGATGCAACGGCCTTGCCTTTTGCATCGAGTCGCAATTTATAATTTTCCTCTTCCTGTACCCATCCCGTCGGGGTGATCGTATGACGATTACTGCCCTCCAGTACCTGATAATCATCCCGTACCGAAGATTCACGCCGAGGCAGGGGGCGCCAGGTCGTTTCACTGAGCCAGGTCGAAAAATTGGGATAATGCTGC
>JAVVEZ010000142.1:0-4355 GCA_032250895.1 Pseudomonadales bacterium
GACATGGGTCACAGAGTGCCCCGGGGTGAATTGGGCTGACGATAGAGGGTTTGTTCAGAGCTTCTCCGGCTCTGGATTGTTGAAATGATAATGACAAAGGCTGTGGATATGAAAAACCTGTTGATCTTACTGTTGGCTACCGCACTGCTGGCCGGTTGCGGCCCCGCCGGGGAAGACGTCATTGCGACAGCAGACAGTGCCGGGCCTGCGGCTTCTGCGAGAAGCTACGCCACCGTCGACGGTGAGCGCATCATCGCCGAAGCAGACAGCGGCGCGAACTGGCTGTCCCACGGCCGTACCTACAATGAACAGCGTTACAGCCCGCTGACGCAGATCAATACTGACAACGTCAGTCAGCTGGGCCTGGCCTGGTATGCGGATTTTGAAACCCGCCGCGGGCAGGAATCCACCCCCATCGTCGTGGATGGCGTGATCTATGTCACCGAGGCCTGGAGCAAGGTCCGTGCCTATGATGCCCGAAGTGGCGAGCTGCTCTGGTTCTATGACCCTGAAGTACCTGGCGAATGGGCTGTCAATGCCTGCTGTGACGTGGTCAACCGGGGCGTCGCAGCCTGGGAAGGCAAGATCTTCGTGGGCACCATCGATGGCCGCCTGATCGCGCTGGATGCCGCTACCGGTGAGGAAATCTGGGATGTCATGACGGTGCCGGCGGGTGAGCGCTATGCCATCACCGGCGCCCCCCGGGTCGCCAAGGGCAAGGTCTTCATCGGCCAGGGTGGGGCGGAATTCGGCGTGCGCGGCTTTGTCGCCGCCTATGACGTGGACACCGGCAACAGGGACTGGATCTGGTATACCGTGCCGGGTAACCCGGCCGACGGGTTCGAGAACGAACAGATGCGGATGGCGGCGGAAACCTGGAACGGGGAATGGTGGCTGACCGGTGGCGGCGGCACCGTGTGGGATTCCATCGTCTATGACCCGGTCACCGACCTGCTGATCATCGGCGTTGGCAATGGTTCGCCCTGGCCTGCAGAAATCCGCAGTCCGGGCGGGGGTGACAACCTCTTCCTGTCGTCCATCGTGGCCTTGAATCCTGATACCGGCGACTATGTCTGGCACTACCAGACCACGCCTGCCGATTCCTGGGATTTCACGGCGGTGCAGCAGATCATCATCGCCGACCTGGACATCGAGGGGCAGCGCCGCCATGTTGCGATGCAGCAGCCCAAAAACGGCTTTTTCTATGTGCTGGATGCCGCCACCGGAGAACTGCTTTCCGCCGACATGGTGGTGCCCGTGACCTGGGCCAGCGGCGTGGACATGGCCACCGGGCGCCCGATCGAAAACCCTGAAGCCCGCTATGACAAAACCGGCAAGGGCATGGTGGTGACGCCTTCCTTCGGCGGGTCCCACAACTGGCATCCCATGTCCTTCAATCCGGATACCGGCCTGGTCTACATCCCGGCGGTGCATTCCAACTATGGTTTCGTGGCCACCCAAGTGGACGACAACCCCATGGGGCAGAACCTGTCCATCAGCACGACCCTGGGGCCGCGTCTTTACGAGCAACTGGATATTGCGCCGATCAATGAAAGCTTCATGCTGGCCTGGGACCCGGTGAAGCAGCGCGAGGCCTGGCGGGTTCCCTATGGCCCGGCCCGCAGTGGCGGTACCCTCAGCACTGCCGGCAACCTGGTCTTCCAGGGTAACCGGGGTGACAACAGTTTTGCGGCCTTCAATGCCACGACGGGGGAAAAACTCTGGAGTCAGTATGTGCAGACCGGCGCACTGGCCGGCCCTGCCACCTACCTGCTCGACGGCGAACAGTATGTGGCGGTGGTTGGCGGTTTCAAGACCACCCGCAACTATTACGAACCCAACTATTCCCGCTTGCTGGTCTTCAAACGGGGCGGCAGCGCGCAATTGCCGCCGGAGCAGGCTGTGGCGCCCTTGAGCCTGAATCCACCCCCGGCCTTTGGCAGTGAAGCCGTGCTGGCCCGTGGTGAAGAAGTCTACGAGACCTATTGCGGGGCCTGCCATGGCATAGACGGGCAGTCACGCGGCAACTTTCCGGATCTGCGTTACAGCCCGGCGCTGAACAGCGCCGAACTGTTCAGTGCCATCGTCATCGACGGTGTTCGCAGCAGCAATGGCATGGTGTCCTTTGCCCAGGCCATCGATGGCGACGATGCCGAGGCAGTGCGGGCCTATATGACCGGCCGTGCCCACGACGCCATGGAGAATTGATACTATAAGCGCCAGGCCCTGCCTGCAGGGTCTTGCCACAGAGGAAAGCTCATGAACAGCATCAACCGAAGAGAATTTATGGCCCTGTCCGCCACTGTTCCAATACTTGCCGCCGCTGCCGGGGGCAGCAATCTCGCCCGGGGTGCCCAGGATGGCGCCTGGTTCGTGTCCATGCACGAAATCAGTTCGGCGGGCTTCGATTTCCGCACGGCCATGGAGGGCTGGGCAAGGGCCGGCATCAAATATGTGGAACCGGACCTGGTCAAGGCCCGGGAATTCGAGGCAGAGGCCGGCAAGGGCAGTGCCAAAAGATTGCTCAACGATCTGGGCCTGACCGTGGTGTCCTCCAGCAACCAGCTGTTTCTGGATGAATCGGGCCCGCGCCGGGCCGCCGCCATCGAAGACCTGAAGTGGAAGGTGGAGATGGCGGAATCCCTGGGTGCCGATCGCCTGGTGATGCCGTCGGCGGCCAGTGAGCCGCATACCCAGCAGGATTACGATCAGGTCTATGAAAATCTGCGCGAGGCTGCGGACATAGCGCGGCCGCACAAGGTGACCATGATGCTGGAATTTACCCGCAACTCCAAACTGGTCAGCACGCTGCGCACCTCCCTGCAGGTGGTGCGCAGCATCGACCATCCCAACCTCAGGGCGATGCTGGACATCTACCACTTCTGGGCTGGCATGAGCAAGTTCGAGGATCTGGAAGAAATCCGCCAGGGCGAAATTCACCATGTGCATTTTGCCGACACCCCGGCCCAACCCAGTTATGAGGTGTTTGCCCAGAAAGACCGGGCCTGGCCCGGCGAAGGCATCGCGCCACTGGCCCGCATCGTGGCGGCACTGAAAGCCAAGGGTTACAGCGGCCCGGCCTCCCTGGAGCTGTTTGATCCGGTGGTCCAGAACACCGACCCCTATGAAGTGGGCGCCAAGGCCCTGCGGACCATCACGCCCTATATCGTCTGAATGAAAGGGGTCAATGAAAGGGGTCAGAGTAATTTGGTCCTGTTGATTTAATTGTTACGAGGAACTACCATTAAATACCTAAATTTGGTAAATAGAGCCCCGATATGGCAAAAAATACCAGCATATCCCTTGGAGAACATTTTGACGAATTCATCGCCGAACAGCTCAAAAGTGGTCGTTATGGTTCGGCCAGCGAAGTCGTCCGTGCGGGACTGAGGGTGCTTGAAGAAAGCGAGGTCAAACGCGAGCACCTTCGCAAACTGCTGCTGGAAGGCGAGCGCAGCGGTTTTGCAGAATACAGCCATAGTGCCCTCATGGATGAACTGGATAACGAAATGCATTGATGCAACGTTTTAAACTTACCAACAAAGCCAGGGAAGATTTGATTGGTATTGCCCGCTTCACAGAGGCAGCATGGGGGCGCAACCAGAGAAGGTTTTACCTGAAACAGATGGATGAAACCTTCCACGCCCTCGCTGCCGATCCTGAACTTGGCCGAAGCTGTGCTGAAATTAGACAGGGCTACTTCAAGTATCCGCGAGACAGTCACATCATTTTCTACAGGCTTGGCACCGAATCAAGCATTGAAGTGATCCGCGTACTTCACAAACGCATGGATGTGGCACTTCACCTGTAGGGCCTCATAATAATTACATAAGCGGACTTTCTGTCCCCCCCCTCGAGCTTCGTAGCCCAGCTCTCTTTCGATTTGCTGATTACCCAGAACCCAGGCTTTATTTGTGCGGTGCGGATCGTGTCGATGGTGAGATATCGTATGTGGCGAGCGAACAAGGCCTGGTCTTATTTTTCAGCAGGTGTTTGTCATCCCTAAAACCACATAATTCTGAAGCTTTGATAGATTTTAACTCGCGTTAAGGCAACGCTGAACAAGTCGTCGTTCCCGCGCAGGCGGGAATCCAGACCCTTGATATTGGACCCTGGCCTGCGCCGGGGTGACGGTCAAGGGCTTAATCAGCATTGCCTCAATTAAAAAGGATCATTTGTCATGAAAAAAACGATGCTTTTATTATGGGCAACATTAATTTTTTCTAATATCGTAAATGCTGACCCTTCCAGTGCAACTGGGTTGCCGGGAGCCGATCGTTTTATAGATCCAGTCCAGGGTTGCATATTCTGGCCCATTCCGATCACTGATTCCGGTTTAATCCGATCACCCATTC
>JAVVEZ010000048.1:0-25409 GCA_032250895.1 Pseudomonadales bacterium
TGTTAGGCCTGCCGCCAGCGTTCAATCTGAGCCATGATCAAACTCTTCAGTTTAAAAATACAGCCCCCACAAACACAACTGCTCTGCCTGTGAAAACCTTTATCTTTAACGTCCAATCAAGGACATGACTCGTCAGTAAAACCTCTACAAATTAACGCAGCTGTTTACTGCCGAGCTTTTGTTTCTCAACAAAAATTCAAACAGTAAACGCCCACTTCTATTACTTGATCTAGTTGTTAAAGAGCTTCCCAGAACCGGGAGACGCGCATTATACAGACCCTAACATCCCTGACAAGTACTTTACGCAATAATTCGTCAACATCCCCTGCAAGTCCCTGAATACAAGACCGCCAGGCCACTCCGCCAGCTTAAGCAAGGACTTTGTAGGCCAAATGGAAGAGCTTTTTCCCCCGCCTCAGCAGATAGTACTTTCCAAACAGTGCATTATCCGGATTCAAGGTGGCAGAATTGTCCATGACCCTCTGATCGTTAACCGTTACTGCCCCATTGCCTATGAATTCCCTGGCCATTTTATTGGACCTGGCAAGCCCACTTTCGACAAGCACTTCAACCACTGAAGGATTTTCTGCAGTGAGAGCCAATCCCGGCACACCATCGAGCTTCAATTGTAGGAAATCCTCCTCTGTCAACCTGCTGACAGAACCACTGAAGAGCGCATTCGTAATTCGTTCGGCCGCCTCCAGTCCCTCGTCGCCATGAACGAGCCTGGTTACCTCGCGCGCAAGAATACTCTGGGCCTGGGGCTTGCTGCCTCCCGCCCGGTCCTGAGCCTCTATCTCATTGATCTCGGCCAGGCTCAGAAACGTGAAATAGCACAGAAACTTGTAGACATCCGCATCCGCCGTATTAATCCAGAATTGATAAAATGCGTAACAGGAGGTTTTCGTCGGATCCAGCCAAATCGTGCCCTCCTCGGTTTTACCAAATTTGCCACCGTCCGCCTTCGTGACAAGAGGCAGAGTCAAACCATAAACCTGCTGCATATTGAGCCTGCGTGTCAAATCTATGCCGGCAGTAATATTTCCCCATTGGTCGCTGCCTCCTATCTGCAGGCTGCAATCGTATCTGCGGTTTAATTCTGCGAAGTCATAGGACTGGAGAATCATATAGCTGAATTCGGTGAAAGAGATGCCTTCCCCCTCTCGTTCAATCCGCTGCCTGACACTTTCTTTCTGAATCATGGCATTGATGGAGAAGTGCTTGCCGATATCCCGCAGAAAGGTGAGCAGGTCGAGATTGGCTGTCCAGTCAAGGTTGTTCACCACAAGTGCGGAGTTCCCCCCACAGTCGAAATCGATGAAGCGGGCCAGCTGGAGCTTGATTTTTTCCGTCCACTGCTCTGTTACCTCAGCCGAATTGAGCTTTCTTTCTTTTGATTTGAAACTTGGATCGCCGATCATCCCCGTTGCTCCTCCTGCCACAGCAATGGGGCGGTGACCCGCCAACTGAAAGCGCCTCAGGGCCAGCAGAGGTACCAGGCTCCCAATATGCAAGCTGTCAGCAGTAGGGTCAAAGCCGCAATACAAGGTTCGACAAGCTTCCCTCAGATGCTCGTCGAGTTCCTTTTCTGCCGAGACCTGGGTTATCAATCCCCTCGCCCTGAGACTGGAGACCACCTCACTATCAATATTGCCAATACCGCGCATCGCTGCTTCCTATTAACCAAACAAGCTGTGTTCTACCGGAAAATTTAAGACCGGCAACTTTACAAGATGAGAACGCAATTACAAGCCCTAATTTGTCATGCTCCGTGAGGCATGCCCTGGACAAGAATGCATCAAAGTTATTCAGAGGCTCCGTAGAGGTATACCAAACTGTAAATTTTGTTATAATCCAGCCAATTATATGACTTACCGCATAAGCTACTATAAAAAATCCATGAATGTATCTGATTTTATAAAGCAGTTTATAGACACATTTTTACCACGCAAACATATGATCGTGGTAATAATTTTACTTTTCGGACTCGGCCTGATTCGTTCCCAGCCTGTTTCTCAGGAACCGCCCCCCCTGAAAACGCCGGCACCACTGCAGGAGCAAGTGGCCAGCAACGTGAAAATTCAGACTGAAGCGGAAATTCCAGCCGAGCCGGAAATTCCCCTTATCGAAACTGATCGGCGATACCTGGCGGAAGTAAAAACAGGCGATAACCTGACAGTACTCTTCAAGCAGGCAGGTTTAAGCCCACGAGATGTCTTCCTGATCACCAACAGTCGCTCTGAGGCCCCCATTCTGAACAATCTCCGCCCAGGCTACACCCTTGTCTTTGATATCAATGACACCGGCAGGCTGGCCTCGCTTGAAGTGATCACAACGCCACTTGAGAGTTATCTTTTCACGCTTGATGAACAATCCAAATATGGCATGGAGCACATTCAGAGAGAACCCGACGTCATCCAGACATTCAAGCAGGCCACCATCGAAGATTCCCTGTTCATGGCGGCCACCAAGGGGGGGATCTCGGCCCCCATTACCATGGAACTGGCGGACATTTTCAGTGGTGTCATCGATTTCATTCTGGATACCCGCTCGGGTGACACGTTTACCGTGCTCTACGAGGAGAAATTTCTCAACGGCAAATTTATCGGGAATGGCGCAATCCTGGCAGCTCAATTCTCCAACCAGGGCGAAACCTACACCGCCTTGCGTTATCAGAACAAACAGGGCGACTGGGCATACTACAACACTGATGGCGAGAGCATGAAAAAGGCCTTCCTGCGCAACCCCATTGATATCGTTCGCATCAGCTCAAATTTCAGCCTTGCCAGAAAACACCCCATTCTCAATACCATTCGCGCCCACAAAGGTACCGATTACGCGGCTCCAAGAGGAACTCCGGTTCAGGCAACCAGCGATGGACGGGTCGTATACGCTGCCAGAAACGGCTCCTTTGGCAAACTGGTGGTCTTGCAGCACGGAGAGCGCTTCCAGACCAAATATGCCCATCTCTCTGACTATGCCAAGGGTATCAAGGCAGGCGCACGAGTACGGCAGGGCCAGGTAATTGGCTATGTTGGCACGACCGGCAGTGCCACAGGCCCCCACCTTCATTATGAATTTCTGATGGATGGCGTCCACAGGAATTACCGCACCATCCACGATAAGTTACCCAAAGCCGAAGCCATTGCCGCCAATGAAATGCAAGGTTTCCGGGAGCAGACCCAAATTCTTCTGGCACACCTGGATTCTTTCTCCCAAAACCCCTCCCTGGCCCAGATCAACAGCCCCAAAAAAGAATGAGAAAGGGCAAACTCTATTTGGGCTTGATGTCCGGCACGAGCGTCGATGCTGTTGACTGTGCTCTTGTCGATTTCACCAACACCAGACCTCACTTGCTGGATTTCCTGAAGCTCGACATCGATGCCACCCTTAGGCATCGCATCATCAGCCTGTGTGGTGATGGTATCAATCAAATAGAGGAGCTTGGGGTCCTTGATGTTGAATTGGGTGAGTTATTCGCCAGTGCCGCCCTGCACATTCTGGCTCGCAACAAGCTAAAGCCATCAGATATCAGAGGACTTGGCAGCCACGGCCAGACCATCCGGCACAAACCGCCAGGCTCGATGACGGATAAGGTCTTTACTCTGCAGATTGCCGACCCGAACATCATTGCCGAACGCACCTCCATTACGACGGTTGCCGACTTCAGACGTCGCGATATGGCTGCGGGCGGGCAGGGAGCTCCTCTTGTGCCTGCCTTCCATCGGGAATTTTTCCAAAGCGCCGGAGTAGATCGCATCATTCTGAATATCGGGGGCATGGCCAATATCACACCGCTGCCAGGAGATGCCCGATCGATGCCAGGCGGATTTGATACGGGACCTGGCAATGTTCTGATGGATTACTGGATATCGAAACATCAAGGCCAGCGATTTGACCGGGATGGCAACTGGGCCGCATCAGGTCAGGTAGACACCAACTTGCTCGACAGCCTGTTGGATGAGAACTATTTCAGAATCCCGCCACCCAAGAGCACGGGGAGAGAATTATTTTCCCCCTTCTGGCTCGAACAACGACTGGCAAGCCTGAAGACATCCTTGCCAGCAGCAGATGTTCAGGCCACCCTGCTCGAACTGACCACCTCCACGATTGCCACTGCCGTGGCCAAGCTGGTTGCAGAGGGAGAGGTGCTGGTCTGTGGTGGCGGGGCATTGAATACCCAACTCATGGCCAAGCTGCAACGGAAACTTCCAACCCTGAGCGTTCTGCCAAGCAATGCAAGCGGCCTGGCTCCGGAATGTGTGGAAGCGGTTGCATTTGCCTGGTTTGCCATGCAGGCCATCGAAGGAAAGCCCATAGACCTGACGCTGATAACTGGCGCCAGACATTTGAATATACTGGGGGGGATTTACCAGAGCGGAAAGAACGTCAGATAGAAAACGATTGGCCACAGCCACAGGTTGTCGTGGCCAGCGGATTGTTGACGACAAAACGTGAACCCTGCAAACCCTCCACGTAATCAACACTGGAACCCACCAGATACTGAAAGCTGAGAGGGTCCACCAGCATGTCCGCGCCCTGGTGGGATATTACCGTATCGTCATCATTGACCACTTCATCAAAAGAAAAACCATATTGAAATCCAGAACATCCACCACCGGTGACGAAGACCCTGAGTTTCAGATTCGAATTTCCTTCTTCTTTGAGCAATTGACCGACTTTGCTGGCCGCATTATCGCTCAGCGTCATGAGTGTCGGGACATGTGTTTGAACCGCTGACATCAAAATAAGCCTTTCTGACTGCAATCACAAGAATTGCCATTATGACAATAACCAAGCAATTCAGTCAAGTATTAGCGATTCGTCGCCCATGTCGGTTTTTGCTTTTTCTGCCTTTTCCATGCTCAATCTTCTGGGTTCCTTGCCGCCGGCTGCCCGATGCTGCAGGCTGCCGTTTACCTCAGATCCCATGACCATTTCAATAAGATTGTAATAGACGTTGCCCACCACCATGGCTTTTGCCGCCAATTCCACGTGGTTGCTGGAGTAAACATCACCTTCCACAAGACCATTGATGATGATGGAAGGCACGGATATCTCGCCCTGCACAACACCACTTTCTCTAATCCGCACCTCTGCGGCCGAGTCATCCTCCGCCAGAATATTACCCTTGATTTTACCCTCTATTTCCAAGGTCCCACTGAAATGAATATCTCCACTTATTTCCGTAGATTTTGATATCAGCGTTGTTATATTGCTCGTATTAAATGGTGATTTCACTCTTACCTCTTAGCCCTCAACCAGCCAACCAAAGCTTTTCTGGACTGTCTTGGCGTTCCGGCCCTCTGCCACTGCAATGATTTGAACCTTCTCCGGAACAAAATTATCAGGAATGACCAGTTCGCCCTCGATGTTCTGGAAATAACGAAACTGCAGTTTTATATCCAGTGGCATATTGGAAACGGCAAGACTGCGCAATGGCATCGACACGTCCTCATGCTCCTGAACTCCCAGGATATTGACGTTGACATGGCCTTCAATCGGGACATCATTATTGCCCAGTTGTTTAAGCTCCAGGCGGTAACGAAAGCGATTCTCCGTGCCGGTGACGAACAGGTCAAGCTGGCCGATGACAAGGCCGGTTTCATCATTCTCAGGAGAAAGAATTTGCTTGTAGAAGACCACATCCTCTTCAAGCTGGACGATTTTTCCCCGCAAGCTCAGAATGGTCTCCTGTACCGACTCCAATGCCTGACGATCAACCACGCTGGCCTGTTGGCTATTCACCAGTTCCTGCCCCAAGGCCTCGAGTTGCTGCCGATAGTCAGCCACGTCCAGTAAAAGTTGGTCTCTTTCCGCGCTGGCATTACCACTTTTCCTGGCCCCCTGATTCAGGCCAAAGTAATAAGAACCAAAACCTGTGGCCAGCAACAACAAGAGCACGCTGGTGCCGATAACAAAAGTACGCCATGGCTGATAAGGTACCACGACCATTCTTTCCTGTTTGCTTCCTTTTACTACCGGCATCTTTCCCTTATCCAAGACAACGAAAACGTTTCACGGTATTGCCGAAATCAGATTGAGACCGCTGGTTTCAGGCAGACCGAACATTATATTCATGTTTTGTATGGCCTGTCCTGCGGCACCTTTCACCAGGTTGTCCTCAACGGCCAGCACCACCACGGTATCGCCTCCCTGCGGCCTGCAAACCGCCAGCTGACATTTGTTGGTACTGCGAACATGGCGGGTTTCAGGACTTGATCCAGCCTCCAGTACATCCACGAAGGGCTCTCCCACATAGAATTCCTCAAACAAACTCTGGAGGTCCGCATTTTTGTCCAGCAGACGCGCATACAGTGTGGCATGTATGCCCCTGATCATTGGCGTCAAATGAGGCATGAACGTAAGATTGACGGGTCTCTGACTCATGGCATTCAGGCCCTGGGTAATTTCCGGCAGATGTCTGTGCCCATTGATACTGTAGGCCTTCATATTCTCGCTGGCCTCGCAGAGCAGCGTAGCCATTGCCGCCTTGCGGCCAGCTCCGCTCACCCCGGATTTTACATCAGCGATCAAACTGTCAGCATCCACCAGGGCATGCTTCACCAGGGGCAGGAATCCCAACTGCACGGCTGTCGGATAACAACCAGGGTTGGCCAGCAGCCTTGCCGTTTTGATCTTCTCCCGGTTGACCTCCGGCAAGCCATAGACGGATTCTTCGAGATATTCAGGGCAACTGTGCTCCATACCGTACCAAAGGCCCCATTCCTGCGCATCCTTCAATCTGAAATCGGCTGAAAGGTCGACCACCCTGACCCCCCTGGACAAGAGTTCCGGCACCCTTTTCATTGCCGTTCCATTTGGCGTGGCGAAAAAGACCAGGTCACAGGCGGACAGACTGGCACTATCAGGCTCGCTGAAACTCAGCTCAAGATGACCGCGCAGATTGGGAAACAGGGATTTGACCGGCAATCCGGCCTCAGATCTGGACGTGACAACCTTGATAGACACATCCGGATGCAAAACCAGCAAACGAAGAAGCTCTACCCCGGTGTAACCCGTAGCCCCCACAATCCCGACGTTTATCACCGTATGCTCCAAATCATGATATGCAATTTCCACGAGCGCCTATGATAAAAGGCCCTTGTCAAAAGAGAAAGCGCAAATATCCATGCAGGCTGAGAATACCCGCTGGTGATGGTATTATCTGTACCCAGGTTCCTTGAAGATGCCCTGAATAACCCGTCATCCCGGCGCAGCAGGCCGGAATCCAGGTCATCCGCCGGGGCGATGGTATAGGGCTTGTTCAGAGCTCTCCTGGCCGTTATCGTATCTCATCGGAGAATTTCCAATGCTTTGGCTAAAGGCTTTTCATATCATTGCTGTCGTCTGCTGGTTCAGCGGCCTATTCTACCTGCCCAGACTCTTCGTCTATCACGCCATGAGTGACGACAAGGTCAGCCAGGAACGCTTCAAGGTGATGGAACGCAAACTCTATCGCGGCATCATGACGCCCTCCGCCGTCATTGCCATGGCTCTGGGCATTGCCCTGATTACCCTGAACCCGGGATATTATCTGCAATCGGGCTGGATGCTCGCCAAACTGGCGGGTGTTTTTCTGTTATTGATCTACCACATGAAATGCTGGGATTACCTGAAAGCATTCAGGGATGACAACAACACTCATGGCCATGTCTTTTATCGCTGGTTCAATGAGCTGCCGGTCATCCTTCTGTTCGCCATTATCATTCTGGTGGTGGTCAAGCCCTTTTAAGCTTGTCTATCTATTTCCAATTTCAGTTTTATAAGGAATCTCCATGTCCTCTCAGGACCACGTCTCTCGCAATCGCTCAGAAACTCTTTTCGCAATGGCCCAGAAACACATCCCGGGTGGAGTCAATTCGCCCGTGCGAGCCTTTCGGGGCGTCGGCGGCAGCCCGGTATTTTTTGAACGTGGCGATGGGGCCTATCTGATCGATGCCGATGGTAATCGCTATATTGACTATATCGGTGCATGGGGACCTCTGATTCTCGGCCACCGGCACCCCGAGGTTATCGAGGCCTTGAAAAATCAGCTCGACAAAGGCCTGGCTTTTGGCGCACCGACAGAACTTGAAAGCCTGATGGCTGATCGTATTTGCCAACTCATGCCGGCCATTGAAAGCGTCCGGCTGGTCAATTCCGGCACCGAGGCCACGATGAGCGCCATTCGGCTCGCCCGTGGTTTTACCGGTCGTGACAAGATCCTGAAATTTGAAGGCTGTTATCATGGCCATGTGGATTCCCTGCTGGTAAAAGCCGGTTCCGGAGCACTGACCATGGGCATGCCGGATTCACAGGGCATCCCGAGCAGCACAGCCGGGCAAACCTTTGTGCTGCCTTACAATGATGCGGACAGTGTCCGGAGACTTTTTGCCGAACATGGTCAGCAGATAGCCTGCATCATCGTGGAACCGGTAGCAGGCAACATGAATCTTGTCCCGCCGGTGCCCGGGTTCCTGCAAACCTTGCGTGAACTCACAAGCGAGCATGGCAGTGTGCTGATTTTTGATGAGGTCATGACCGGCTTCAGAGTCGCACTGGGAGGCGCACAGGCCTTGTATGGCATCAGTCCCGATCTCACGACACTGGGCAAAGTGATTGGCGGGGGTCTGCCGGTGGGAGCCTTCGGAGGCCGTCAAGTCATCATGGACATGCTGGCACCTGTCGGCCCCGTCTATCAGGCTGGAACCCTGTCCGGCAACCCCTTGGCCGTTTCTGCCGGACTGGTCACACTGGATATCATCAGCCAGCCTGGCTTCCATGAAAACCTGACGGCGCGCACCTCACAACTGCTCTCCGGTCTCAGGGATATAGCCACGGCAGCGGGCATTCCTTTTACGACCACTCAGGTCGGCGGCATGTTCGGATGTTTTTTCAGCGAAGACCACGCCATCTCCAGTTTCAAACAGGTCATGAGCTGCAATGCTGGAAGATTCCGCCACTATTTCCATCAGATGCTGGACAAGGGTATCTATCTGGCGCCTTCCGCGTATGAAGCAGGCTTTGTTTCTGCCGCTCACGGGGAGGACGAAATTCAGAAAACCCTGGAGGCCGCAGCACAGGCATTTGAACGACTGTAGGCAGAAAACTCCCAAGGGGCTTATTCAATGCTTCCTTAGAGAATTTACGCCGGGTTTGATAACATGAACGACCACGCTTCAAAAATAGACGACAGACAAAAACATAAGGAAAAACCAATGAGGAAATACCACGTTTACGGCATCGGTAATGCGCTTGTCGACAAAGAGTTCGAAGTCGACGACAAATTCTTTACCCACGAGAACATTCAAAAAGGCGTTATGACGCTTGTCGATGCCGAATCCCAGGAAACCCTGCTCGATCGATTGATGAGTCACTATAAACTCAAAAAGCGGGCCGGCGGTGGTTCGGCTGCCAACTCCATCTACGCCATCTGTCAATTTGGCGGCAACACCTTTTATTCATGCAAAGTCTCAAATGATGAATTTGGTGATTTTTATATTCAGGAACTGGGTGACCACAACATCCATACCAACCTCGGCCAGAACCGGGAGGATGGCGTGACCGGCAAATGTCTGGTCATGGTGAGCCCTGACGCCGAACGAACGATGCTGACCAACCTGGGTATTTCTGAAACCCTGTCCCCTGCGGATCTGGTCGAGGAAGCGCTGATTGACTCTGAATACCTGTACATCGAAGGTTATCTGGTTACCTCGCCCAGTGGCCGTGCCGCCTGCATTGAAGCCAAGAAAATCGCGGAAGCCCACGGAGTCAAAACCTCTCTCACGCTGTCTGACCCGGGCATGGTGCAGTTTTTCCGGGGCGGCATGGAAGACATGATCGGCAAGGGTGTCGATCTTCTGTTTGCCAATGATGTGGAAGCCCTGACCTGGACCGGCAAGGACAGCATCGAAGAGGCCGCCGAAGGTCTCAAACAAATTGCCAAACAATTTGTTATCACCCTGGGTTCTGAAGGAGCTCTGCTTTTTGATGGCCAGCAATACATCAAAACAGCCCCCAACAAGGTCACTGCCGTCGATACGAATGGGGCTGGCGACATGTTTGCCGGGGCCTTTCTTTATGCCATTTCCAGTGGCCATGATTTCGCCACTGCCGGCAAGCTGGCAAGCCTCGCGGCAGCCACCACCGTCAGCAACTTTGGCCCTCGCCTGAGTCCGGACAAACATCAGGAAATCCTGAAGAAGATCATCCCCGCATAAGCACCTGATGGGAATACAGGGACTTTTTCCCCAATGCCGTCATAAAAAAAGCCCCGTCAGATCCTATCTGGCGGGGCTTTTTCAATATCCATCGCTGGACTCGGGAACAGACAGTTACAACATGGATGCTTTCTCTTCCTCAGAGACTTCCTTCATGCTGAGACTGATTTTACCGCGGTCGTCAATTTTCAGAACCTTGACGATGATTTCCTGCCCTTCCTTGAGGTAGTCATTCACTTTCTCTACCCTTTCCTGGGCGATCTGGGAAATATGAACAAGCCCATCCTTGCCTGGCAGAATGGTGACAAAGGCGCCAAAATCAACGATTTTTGAAACCACGCCCTTGTACAGCTTATCGATTTCAGCTTCCGCAGTGATCTCCTGAATCATGCGGACTGCGGCGTCACGGGAATCCGCATCCTCACCATAGATACGCACATTACCATCATCGTCGATGTCCACGGAAGCGCCTGTTTCCTCAGTAATGGCACGGATAGTAACCCCGCCCTTGCCTATGACATCCCGAATCTTGTCGGTGTGAATCTTCAGGTTCGCCATGCTTGGCGCATACTGCGATACCTGAGGCCTGGTGGCAGAGAGCACTTTGTTCATCTCGCCCAGGATATGCATTCTCGCCGCATAGGCCTGCTCCAGTGCCGTTTCCATGATCTCTTCGGTAATGCCCTGAATTTTGATGTCCATTTGCAGCGCCGTCACCCCACGAGCGGAACCGGCCACCTTGAAATCCATATCCCCAAGATGATCTTCATCCCCAAGAATATCTGTCAACACGGCAAAGCCGTCCTCTTCCTTGATCAGACCCATGGCGATACCCGCAACCGGTGCCTTGAGCGGCACGCCTGCGTCCATCAGTGCCAGACTGGTGCCACAGACAGTGGCCATCGAGCTGGAGCCATTGGATTCCGTAATTTCTGACACCACACGAATGGCGTAGGGGAATTCTGTCTCGCTGGGCAGCACGGCGGCCACTCCGCGGCGGGCAAGACGGCCATGGCCTATCTCACGGCGCTTCGGGCCACTCATGAATCCGGTTTCACCCACGCTGAAGGGAGGGAAGTTATAATGCAACATAAAGGCATCTTTCTTCGCACCCGAAAGATCTTCAACCGTCTGGGAGTCACGCATGGCACCGAGGGTCGCTACAACCAGCGCCTGGGTTTCTCCGCGGGTGAACAGTGCCGAACCATGCGTCTTTGCCAGGACGCCCGTTTCAACAACGATGGGCCTGACGGTTTTCTGGTCACGGCCATCTATCCTGGGTTCACCCTGAATAATCCGGTGGCGAACGATTTTCTTTTCGAGTGAAGAAAATATTTTCTCTATCGTCTTGGCATCTACCGGAGCATCCGCATCCGGGTTCACAAATTGCGCAAGAGCCTGCTGCTGCAAGTCAGCCAATTTGTCCTGACGCGTCATTTTGTCAGAAATCGTGTATGCCTCACCAATGGCATCGCCGAAACCGGCCTTGATTCTGTCAACCAGCGCAGCATCCGGATCGGCAACTTTCCAATCCCAGGCCGGCTTCCCGGCCATGGCCTGCAATTCCTTGACTGCCTGAATCACCGCCTGCATTTCTTTATGGGCAAACAGCACAGCGCCGAGCATCAGATCTTCGCTCAATTCCCTGGCTTCTGATTCGACCATCAATACTGCCGCTTCGGTACCGGCGACCATCATATCCAGGTCCGAGTTTTCCAACTGGCTGTGATTTGGATTCAGTAGATAGCCCTGCTCATCGGTATATCCCACCCGGGCTGCGCCCAGAGGCCCTGAAAAAGGAATGCCCGAGATGGCCAGTGCGGCGGAAGTTCCGATCATGGAAGCGATATCAGGATCGATATTTTTGTCTGCGGACATGACTGTGCACACAACCTGCACTTCATTCATGAAACCTTTGGGGAACAGTGGCCTGATGGGACGGTCAATCAGACGTGAGGTCAGGGTTTCCTTTTCTGTGGGTCGACCTTCCCGTTTAAAAAAACCTCCCGGGATTTTTCCGGCGGCGTAGGTTTTTTCCTGGTAATTGACAGTCAAAGGAAAAAAATCGGCGTGTGGGTTGGCGGTTTTCCTGCCCACCACTGTCGTCAATACAATGGTGCCTCCTATCGTAACCAGCACGGCGCCCGTCGCCTGTCTTGCAATTCTGCCGGTTTCCATCACCACGGTATCATTACCGTATCTGAACTCTTTCCGTATCGGATTTAACATATTTTTTTATACTCCTGAACTGTTACGCCAGGCTGGCCCTATGCCAGCCTGGCATTTTTATCCCCGTTATCGACGCAGACCAAGTCTCTGAATCAGGGAAGCGTAGCGGCTGACATCTTTTCTTTTCAGATAATCCAGCAACTTTCTGCGGGTATTCACCATGCGAATCAGACCACGACGGGAATGATGATCGCCGTGATGCTCTTTGAAATGATTCTGAAGATGATTGATGTTATGGGTGAGCAGAGCCACCTGAACTTCAGGGGAACCGGTATCGCCTTCTGCCAGCGCGAATTCCTTTACGATCTCTGCTTTTTGTTCTGCGGATAAAGCCATGATTTACTCCTTGGAATATGCAATGAATAATAAAATCAAACTTCCTGTAAATTCAGACTGACCATGCATATTTATAGTCAACTGATGTATTTCCCGGCCCTTTTCTCAGAGGCGAGCCCTGGAAAGGGCTGGTACATTACCACAATTCTCCTCATCCATACAGACAAAATCTGCACAGCGCCTCTCTTCACTGGCTGTTGAACAGGCGCCTGGGAGCAAGTCTGCCATCGTCGAGAATGGTGCCAATACCGAAAAAACCGTCCTGATCATACAGCCGCACCAGACCACTGGTCGGCAGATGCCTGACCATGACGGCCTGCCCCTGCCTGACAAAGGCTGAGGTGACAGCCGGCAGCCGGACTTCCGGAAGCTCCTGTATTGCGTCTTCACCCGGTATCAGAACCGCATCCAGGGCGGCCATGCCTCCGGCCTCAAATCTGGCCTGAAGCTCTTCGTAGCGAAGGGCCAAATCCTGGCTGAAAGGTCCGGCCTTGATACGCCGCAAGGCAATGACGTGTCCCCCGGTGCCAAGGACATCGCCAAGATCATCAGCAATGGTCCTGATATAGGTACCCTTGCTGCAGGCAATTTCCAATTCCACCTCAGGCCCGATAAATTCAAGCAGTTTGATGCTGTATACATTGACCCGCCGTTCTTCCCGCACCACGGTTTTTCCGGCCCTGGCCAATTTGTAAAGGGGCACGCCCTGATGCTTGAGTGCAGAATACATTGGCGGAACCTGGGTAATCGGTCCCACAAAATGTTGCAGGGCTTTTTGTATTTCCTCCCTGGACACCCTGACCGGTTCGCGGGTTTCCAGAACCTGCCCCTCGGCATCACCACTGTCTGTTTTTACACCCAGTCTGATTCTGGTCCGATAGATTTTGTCGGAGTCCAGTAAAAACTGCGAAATTTTGGTGGCTTCTCCGAAGCATAAGGGCAAAACGCCGGTTGCCAGCGGATCCAGGCTGCCGGTATGTCCTGCCTTGGCAGCATCCAGCAGACGTTTTACCTTTTGCAAACTGGCATTGGAGGATTCACCCCCGGCCTTGTCCAGCAGAATGATACCGCTAACCTGCCTGCCTTTAAGCCTTCTGGCCAAACCATTCTCCCCGGAAAGTGCTTATTGGTTTTCAGAGGAACCGGTTTCATTATCCAGCGCGATCGCCTGATCAATCAGGCCTGAAAGATAATGACCCTTGGCAACGCTATCGTCATAGATGAACTTGAGTTTCGGCGTACTGCGAAGATTGATATTCCTGGCCAACAGACTTCTCAAAAAACCGCCCGCCCTGTTCAGGGCCTCGATACCTTCTTTCGCCTCATCAGCATTGGACTTGCCCAGAATCGTGACATAAACATTGGCATAGGCCAGATCACGGCTTACTTTTACAGCAGTGACAGACGCCATGCCGACTCTGGGATCTCTGATTTCCGTCTGAATAAGCAATGCCAGTTCCTTCCGGAGAAGGTCGGAAATTTTATCCAAGCGTTTGGAAACGCCAACCATAGGTTTGGGCCATTCGGGTGAAATTATATGTCTGGCGATATCAGGCCAGGGTTCGTGCCACCTGGGTCTTCTGATATACCTCTATCTTGTCTCCTATACGAACATCAGTGTAATTCTTCACACCAATCCCGCACTCCATTCCGTTCCTGACTTCTGCAGCCTCGTCCTTGAAACGACGCAGCGATTCCAGCTCGCCTTCATAAATCACCACATCATCCCGCAGTACCCGAATAGGCTTGTTGCGGTAGACCGTGCCCTCAATCACCATGCTGCCGGCAATGGAACCATACTTGGGTGACATGAAGACGTCTCTGACTTCCGCCACACCGACGATTTCTTCCTTGATTTCAGGGGCCAGCATACCACCCAACACAGCCTTGACATCATCGATAAGGTTATAAATAACACTGTAATAACGCATTTCCAGCATCTCGGCTTCAACAATCTGCCTCGCAGTCTTATCCGCACGCACGTTAAACCCGATAATCGTCGCTTTCGAGGTCGCTGCCAGCTGGACATCGGTTTCAGAAATCCCGCCCACTCCGGAACCAACGATATTAACAGCCACCTCTTCATTGCCCAGACCGGCAAGCGCTGCCGTGATCGCCTCGAGGGAACCCCTGACGTCGGCTTTCAATACCAGGTTGAGTACCTTGATTTTATCCTTGCCCATGGTCGCGAACATGCCTTCCATCTTGACGGCATGTTGTCGGGCAATCTGACTCTCACGAAATTTATTGCGACGGAATTCAGCAACTTCGCGGGCTTTCTTCTCATCCTCAACCACAATGAATTCATCGCCGGCTTCCGGTGTGCCATTCAGGCCCAACACTTCAACCGGAATCGAAGGCCCGGCTTTTTTCACCGGCTCTCCGTTTTCGTCAAGCATGGCGCGAACCCGACCATATTCATGACCAACCAACACAATATCGCCCATTTTCAACGTGCCGTTCTGAACCAGCACCGTTGCCACCGAACCCCGGCCCTTGTCCAGCCGCGACTCGATGACGACTCCCTTCGCAGGGCAATCCACCACAGCCTTGAGTTCCAACAGTTCCGCCTGCAGCAAGACAGCATCCAGAAGCGCCTCTATGCCCATTCCCGTCTGAGCGGAGACCTCCACATATTGGGTATCACCGCCCCACTCCTCGGGGGTCAGACCTTTCGAGGCCAGTTCGTTTTTGACCCGATCAGGATCAACACCTTCCTTGTCCATCTTGTTGATGGCAACGACGATGGGCACACCCGCTGCCTGGGCATGATTTACCGCCTCTTCCGTCTGAGGCTTGACCCCGTCATCGCCGGCGACAACCAGGATCACGATATCCGTTGCCTTGGCACCACGCGCTCTCATGGCACTGAAGGCGGCATGGCCCGGCGTATCAAGAAAACTGATCATGCCACCAGGAGTTTCGACATGATAAGCCCCGATATGTTGCGTAATACCACCAGCCTCATGAGAGCTTACCGAGGACTTTCTTATATAATCCAGCAAAGAAGTCTTGCCATGGTCAACATGACCCATGACGGTCACCACTGGCGCGCGAGCTGTCAATTCGCCTTCATACTTGATGGATTCAACCAGGTTCTCTTCGAGAGCATCGTCGGAAACCGGTTTGGGGATATGCCCCAGCTCTTCCACCAGCAATGATGATGAATCCTGATCGAGGACATGATTGATGGTGGCCATAACCCCCATTTTCATCAAGGTTTTGATCAACTCGCTGGCCTTCAGAGACATCTTCTGAGCCAGGTCCGAAACGGTAATGGCTTCCGGAATGGTTATTTCACGTGCGATAAATTCGGTTGGCTTTTCAAACTGATGCTCTTTCTGGCCCTGGCCGAGTTTTCTGCGACCACCCCGTCTACGGGCACCCGATTCACCATCATCGTCAAGAATGAATTCTTCAGCGGCCCTGCCTTTGGTAAATTTCTTGCCTGTAGAAACTTCCTTGTCTTTCTTGCGAAATACGGACTTGCGGCCCGCCTCCTCATCGTCAGAGGCTTTCTTGCCATCTTTCTTCAGTGTGGTCTTTTTATGGTCACGCTTGCTGTCTGAACGGACCTCTTCAGCACCTGGAGCCGGCGCAGCTACCGGACTGCCGTCCGTTTTGGCGCCACTGCCCTGAGCCGGCTTTTGCGGAGCAGCTTCTTTCTTTGGCTGACTTTCAGCCGCCATCTTTTGTGCCAGCTCTTCTTTTTCCTTTTGTTCAGCCAGTTCTTTTTCCCTGGCGGCCGCTTCCAGTTGTGCTTCCTCGGTGCTACGTTTTACGTAAGTCCGTTTCTTGCGGACTTCTACACTCACAACCTTGCTGCGGCCCTGATTGTCAGAGGTTTTCAGGGTCTCCACGGTTTTTCGTTTGAGCGTGATTTTTTTGGGCGACGTATCAGCAGCACTCTCATCACCGTGCTTGCTCTTCAGGAACAGCAGCAGGGTAGCACGTTCATCATTGGTAATAGGGTCCTCCGACCTGGTTTGCGACAAGCCCGCTTCTTTTACCTGGTCAAGCAGCCGCTCAACTGGTACGCGAACCATCTTGGCCAGTTCGGCAATTGTTACATCTGCCATTCAAATTACTCCCATCTACCATGAACCCGAAAATATGAAGCGTCACTATCAACGCCTCGATAATTTCCCTTCTCACTCTTCTGCAAACCATGGCGCGCGCGCCGTCATAATCAATTTACCTGCACGCTCCTCATCCATGCCTTCAATGCCCATCAACTCATCCACGGCCTGCTCTGCCAGATCTTCCATGGTCTTTACTCCGATTTTGGCCAGCGCCAGCGCCAGCTCATTATCCATGCCCTCCATATTGAGCAGGTCCTCAGACACATCGGCATCACTCAAATTTTCCTCCGAGGCAATAGCCCGGGTCAGCAAGGCATCCTTGGCGCGCGCCCTGAGCTCATTGGCAATTTCTTCATCAAAATCCTCAATCTCAGCAATTTCCTCAAGCGGCACGTAGGCAATTTCTTCCAGCGTGGTAAACCCTTCCTGTACCAGAATTTCAGCCACATCATGATCCACATCCAGCGCTTCCATGAAGGAGGTAATAACCCCAGAGGACTCCTGCTGTAATTTATCAGCGGCTTTTTCCTCACTCATGACATTGATGGTCCAGCCGGTCAACTCGCTTGACAGCCTGACATTCTGACCATTGCGCCCAATGGCCTGCGCAAGATTCTCTTCTGCCACCGCCACATCCATGGTATGCGTATCTTCATCAACGACAATTGATGCCACCTGGGCCGGTGCCATTGCATTGATCACCAATTGCGCAGGATTGTCATCCCACAAAATGATATCAATTCTCTCATTGGCCAGCTCATTCGAGACCACCTGTACCCGGGATCCCCGCATCCCAACGCAGGCCCCAATGGGGTCTATGCGGCCATCATTGGTTTTTACCGCAAGTTTCGCGCGTGAGCCCGGATCTCTCGCCGCTCCTTTCACCTCGATGATTTCTTCTGATATCTCGGGAACTTCGATCTTGAACAGCTCGATCAACATCTCTGGCGCTGTTCTGCTCAACAGCAACTGCGGGCCACGCATTTCGGCCCTGACCTCAACCAGGAGAGCTCGAATCCGGTCATTGATTCTGAAGGTTTCACGGGGAATGAGGTTCTCCCTGGGCAGCAAACCTTCTGCATTATTGCCCAGGTCGACAATGACATTATCGCGGGTCACCTTTTTTACCGTGCCGGAGACCAACTGTCCGATCCTGTTTTCATAATCGGAAATGACGATTGCCCGTTCAGCTTCTCTGACTTTCTGTACGATAACCTGCTTGGCTGTCTGAGCCGCGATGCGACCGAATTCCACGTTCTCAATTTTTTCCTTCCAGATATCCCCTGCCACCAGCGTCGGATCTTTTTCATGGGCTTCTTCAAGCGTGAACTGGGTGTCCAGTTCAGCCAACTCATCATCAGGTACAACGGTCCATATCCGGAAAGTTTCATAATCCCCAGTCTGCCGATCGATATGCACCTGACAGTCAATTTCCTCGCCAGGATTTCTTTTCTTGGTGGCAGCCGCCAACGCCGTTTCAATAGCAGAAAAAATGACCTCCCTGGAGACACCCTTTTCATTCGAAACTGCGTCTGCAACCATCAAAATTTCTTTGTTTACCATGATTTGCTACCCCCTAGTGTAGTGTCCTGTATAAAGCATACATTCAGTGACCCTCAAATTTGTCACAACAAGGCGTATTTCGCAGGGAAGGTCAACTACCTTGCCAAGAAATACAACGCCGTTGTGGCACATTTGAGGGCCACCCGTAGGGCAAGCCGCTAAAGGGCCAGCTACGGCGTTGCGCTTGCTTGAAATATAGACGATATTCCTGCGCAATCGCGCCTAATATCTGGCCCTTTAGCGGCTTGCTGAATCCATGCTTTATACAGGGCACTACGCTAGTACTCTCTTTCCTGATCAATTCCATCGATTTTTTATGCCTCTACCCGAGAGATTATGTTTGCTTTCTCTACCAATTCAAATGGCAAGGTGTATTCCTCATCACCAATGATCATCACGATTTCATCATCAACAACCGCCTTCAGTTGTCCGGTGAAATTACGCCGGTTTTCAAAACTCTCTGTCAGACGCAGCTTGACTTGATCACCGATGAACATGCTGAACTGTGCCAAGGTAAACAAGGGCCGATCGAGCCCCGGTGACGAGACTTCAAGGCTATACTCGCCACTGATGGGATCCTCGACATCCAGGATACTGCTGAGCTGTTTGCTGACTTGAACACAATCCTCGATATCAACGCCGGTCTCCTTGTCCAGATAAACCCGCAACAGAGAATGCCGCCCCTGACCCAGGTATTCTATGCCCCACAGCTGACACCCCATGGCATTGACCACAGGTTCAAACAGGCTGCCGAGAACAGAGATTTTATCTGCCATCCAATCTTCCAGCGTCGCTATCAAAAACAAAAAATGGGCCCAAGGCCCACTTCCAAAACTGCATTAAAATCCGTAGGCCTGAATGCCTGTCAGACAGGGCATTCCACCAAGAAAAAAGCCCCAAAGTGGGGCTTCAAAAAAACTACCTTTCGGTTGGCAAGAGCAGCACGTCAAAGACCACTGCTGTTCCGAACCTATGTGCCACACCTGTGAAATCCAACCCAACCGGGGCTGTTCTTCATCGCAACTGCTCATACGCCATGGCCATGAACCGTTACAGTTTCAATCTACCGAATTTGGTAGCGGGGGCAGGATTTGAACCTACGACCTTCGGGTTATGAGCCCGACGAGCTGCCAGACTGCTCCACCCCGCAACTGAACCTTCTCTTCCTCTTTTCTTTCTTCTCTTGCTTTCCCGTTCGCTTTATTGGAACAGGGACATCTCAATGAATACTTTTTACTTTATTGAGATATCAGTACCCTCTCCATCAGTACCCGCTCTGCACTTCTGAACTCGATTTGGCTGGGTTGAACACCCAGGCCAAATCAAGGCGCAGATTATAGGAGTCTTACCCGCCCCGGTCAAGTACAATACCAGCCTTTAAAGGGCGATATGACTCAAGCTGCAAGCGGACAAAGCTCTTGATTGGTGCCGAAGGCCGGACTTGAACCGGCACGACCGTTGGTCACTACCCCCTCAAGATAGCGTGTCTACCAATTCCACCACTTCGGCTTTATTTTTCAGGAACACTCAGGTCATCCGTGGCCGCAGCGTTTTCCGTACCAGGACTCGCCAACGGCACATCCTGATTCTCGACAGGCGACACTACCGGAACATCAGAATCCTGCCGGGGCTGTATCTGGCTGCTTACCTGCTCAATATCGCCCACCAGCGATTCACTCTGCACGCTCATCCCCGCCTGCTGCCGGGCAATGATCGCCAGGCCGATGCTGGTAATGAAAAACGCCAGCGCCATGACACTGGTGGACTTGGTCAGAAAGTTACCACTGCCCAGGCTGCCAAACATGGTCTGCGAAGCACCGCTACCAAAGGAAGCGCCCATGTCCGCCCCTTTGCCATGCTGGATCAACACCAGCACTATTATCGCCACCGCAGCTGCAATATGCACAAAGATAATCAAGGATTCCATCGTTGCTTACTCATTTCCTGTTTTTGCCAAACCCGGTATTTGCTGCTGCAAGCTTTTGCAAATACTGATAAATTCATCTGCGATCAGGGAAGCTCCCCCCACCAGGACACCATCGATGTCTGGCTCCAGAAACAGTGAGGCTGCATTCTCCGCCTTTACACTGCCGCCGTAAATAATTCTCAGACCATCTGCCACACTTTTATCAAGCTCTGCCACCCTGGCCCGAATCATGGCATGAACCTGCTGCGCCTGTTCCGGACGGGCTGTCAGACCGGTGCCAATGGCCCAGACCGGTTCATACGCTACAACCGCCTGCCTCAACACCTGTACATCCTTTCCCGACAGGACGGCATCCAACTGCCTCAAAATCACGGCTTCCGTGCGCCCCGCCTCATGCTGTTTCAGGGTTTCCCCCACACAAAAGATGGGAATCAGGCCCTGCGCCTGCACTACCGAAAACTTCTCAGCTGCCTGAGCATCGCTTTCAGCAAACAATTCCCGGCGCTCGGAATGACCGACGATCACATAAGGGCAGACGAAGTCACGCAGCATGGCCGCTGATATTTCCCCGGTGAAAGCGCCACTGTCACAGGTAAAGACATTTTGTGCCCCAAGCACCACCGAGGTTCCCACCAGTTGCTGCTGTACCTGACTCATGTAGAGGCTGGGGGGACAGATTACCAGATCATAGGAACGGGCTTCAGTATGCGCAAGAATACTTTGGATGAGCACGCCAATGCCATCTTTCCGCCCGTTCATCTTCCAGTTAGCTGCAATGAGGCTGCGTCGCATTCCACTCTCAGGGTCGGTCAAACGGCGGCCATACTACCCAAGAAGCTCCCAACATGCAACAAAGCTTCATGCCCTTGAAGACCCGAATCCAGACTGCTCTCAGGAAACTTCCGCCGCCACCACGTCCGACAGTTCCCTGGCCAGACGAGCGACCAGGCCGCTATCGTTACCTTCCACCATGACCCTGATCAGAGGCTCGGTACCGGACGACCTCAGCAGAACCCTGCCCTTTCCTGCAAGCGTAGTCTCCACCTCCTGAACCGCCGATTCTATTCTGGTATTACCGGACCAGCGCGCTTTATTTTTCAGGCTGACGTTGATCATGGTCTGGGGATATTTCTCCATCCCCGATTTAAGCTCATGCAGACTCTTGCCACTGTGTTTCATCGCGGCCAGTACTTGCAATGCAGAAATAATACCATCGCCGGTGCTGGTCGCGGTGAGACAAATGATATGGCCCGACGACTCACCGCCCAGGGTCCACCGCCGCTTTTCAAGCTCGGCCATGACAAACCTGTCCCCGACCCTGGTACGGGCAAATGGAATGGCCCGCTTTTGCAAGGCCACTTCAAGACCGAGATTGCTCATAACAGTGCCCACCACACCCGGGCTTCCCCGTCTTGTACCCACATCATGGCAGGCAATGATATACAACAGCTCGTCGCCATCGACAATGGCTCCCGTATGATCCACCATGACCACCCTGTCCCCATCGCCATCAAAGGCAATGCCAAGGTCGGCATTCTGTGCAAGAACCTTGTCTGCAAGGCCTTGCGGGCACGTGGAACCACAAGCCTCATTGATGTTGAAACCATCCGGCTTGTTGGCGATCGCCGTCACGTTTGCACCCAGCTCATCAAACACATTCGGTGCAATGTGATAAGTTGCACCATTGGCACAATCGACCAGAATTTTCAGACCATCGAGTTTTATATTGCTGTCAACCGTACTTTTACAAAATTCTATATAGCGGCCGCTTGCGTCACTGATCCTGGACGCCTTGCCTATTTTTCTTGAATCAACGGTTGAAATATCCTGGTCGAGCATTTTCTCTATGGCAAGCTCAACCTCATCGTCCAGCTTGGTACCTTTCCCGGAGAAAAACTTGATGCCGTTATCGTGGTAAGGATTATGGGAAGCACTGATGACGATCCCGGCCTGCGCATGAAAAGTCCGGGTCAGATAAGCCACTGCCGGGGTTGGCATGGGACCCAGCAGGTTGATATCCATGCCTGCCGAGGTAAGACCCGCTTCCAGCGCTGATTCCAGCATATACCCGGAAACCCGCGTATCCTTGCCAATCAATACCTTGCCGCCACCGGTTTCAGCAAAAACCTTGCCTGTCGCCCACCCCAGTCTGAGCATGAAATCAGGGGTCACCGGGTAGGTTCCTACTGCCCCCCTGATGCCATCAGTACCAAAAAATTTTTTTATTTTCCCCATCCTCATGTCCTCAACACGGCGTCAGCGACCCTCAGGGCATCAACGGTTTCCTGCACATCGTGAGTCCGCACGATCCTTGCTCCCTGCATAACCGCCATTACGGCCGCCGCCAGTCCGCCTGCCATTCTATCCTTTGCCGACCTGCCCGTCAGCGCGCCCAGCATTGACTTGCGTGAGACACCAATCAGAACAGGCAGGGCCAGGTCCTGAAATTCATCCAGTCTGCGAAGTATTTCCACATTGTGCATCAGCGTCTTGCCAAAACCAAAGCCCGGATCCACCATTATCCTGTCAGCACCAATGCCGGCCTTGTTACAGACCTGGATGCGATCCTGAAGAAAAGCCTTGACCTCGGCAATCACATCCCGATAGACCGGCTGATCCTGCATTGTTACAGGTTCTCCACGCATGTGCATCAGACACACGGGCAAACCGGACTGTGCAAGCGCTTCGACGGCACCCGTGCGTGACAGTGCCCGCACATCATTGACGAGTCCGACACCGAAGTCCGCACACCGGGCGATTATCTCGGGATTGCTGGTATCGACTGAAATCACCACATCGAATTCGCGGGAAAGCGCCTCGATCACCGGAAATACCCGGTCCATCTCCTGCTGGGAAGAAACCACGTCGGCACCGGGACGAGTAGACTCTCCACCCACATCGATGATCGAGGCGCCTGCTGCCAGCATCGCTCGCGCCCGGTCCAGAGCCTTCGGCAGGGAAACTGCCGAGTCTGACCCGGCAACAAGCAAGTCCCCGCCATCTGAAAAGGAATCCGGCGTCAGATTCAAAATTCCCATGACCTGGGGCACGGAAAGATCAAGCCGATGACGGCCAAAATGGAAAAAGGCAGGAAGAGCAGGGGAAGGGAGGGAGGAATCCGGCATTTTTAATCTGCTGACGGGGGGGGGGCAGACCACCACCCCCCCCCCGTAAATTACCTCAATGCTCGCCGGCCGGGCCGCCAATCGGGCTTTTCTTGTCAACGGGCACTTCCGGGCCGGCATCCTGCGAGTCAGGGCGAATATCATTATCCCAGTCAGCGGGAGGTCGTGGCTTTTTACCGTTCATGATGTCATCAATCTGCCGGGCATCGATGGTTTCATATTCCAGCAGGGCGTCTTTCATGGCCTCCAGCTTTTCCCGGTTATCTTCCAGCAGCGTTTTTGCCCTGCCATAGCAGGTATCGATAATGGCCCGCACTTCTTCATCGATCATGCGGGTCGTCTCGGAAGAGAAGCGTTTGTTGCTGCCGCCGGCACTGCGTCCCAGAAAAACCTCATCCGGATCGTCATTATATTCGAGTGGTCCCAGCTTTTCTGACAAGCCCCACTTGGTCACCATGTTATGCGCCATACTGGTAGCCCGGTGAATATCATTGGACGCTCCGGTCGTCACACCTTCACTGCCCAGGGTCATCTCTTCAGCGATGCGACCGCCATACAGGCTGCAAATCTGGCTCAGTATGCTTTGTTTGCTATGGCTGTAACGATCCTCTTCGGGCAGAAACATCGTGACACCCAAAGCCCGGCCCCTGGGGATGATGCTGACCTTGTAGACGGGGTCATGCTCCGGGACCAGCCTGCCCACGATGGCATGTCCGGCCTCATGGTAGGCCGTATTGAGTTTTTCCTTGTCAGACATCACCATGGATTTACGCTCGGCGCCCATCATGATCTTGTCCTTCGCCTTCTCGAATTCCTCCATGGAAACCCGCTGCTTGCCACTTCTGGCCGCAAACAGGGCCGATTCATTGACCAGATTGGCCAGATCAGCCCCGGAAAAACCGGGCGTGGCCCGGGCGATGACCGATGCATCCATTCCTTCCGAAATGGGAACCTTGCGCATATGTACCTTGAGAATCTGTTCCCGACCCCGGATATCCGGCAAACCCACCACCACCTGGCGATCGAAACGGCCCGGCCGCAACAAGGCCGGGTCCAGCACGTCGGGGCGGTTGGTGGCAGCAATGACGATGACACCATCATTGCCTTCGAAGCCATCCATTTCCACCAGCAACTGGTTCAGGGTCTGTTCACGCTCGTCATGTCCACCGCCGACACCGGCGCCGCGATGACGGCCCACGGCATCGATTTCGTCGATGAAGATAATACAGGGAGACTGTTTTTTGGCCTGATCAAACATGTCGCGAACCCGGGAAGCACCCACGCCCACGAACATTTCCACAAAATCCGAACCGGAGATGGAGAAGAAGGGCACTTTCGCCTCGCCGGCAATGGCCTTGGCCAGCAGCGTCTTGCCCGTACCTGGCTGGCCGACCATCAGGACGCCACGGGGAATTCTGCCACCCAGGCGCTGAAACTTGTCCGGCTCGCGCAGAAAATCCACCAGCTCCTTGACGTCATCCTTGGCCTCGTCGACACCGGCGACATCGGCAAACGTAACCTTTACCTGGTCCTCACTGAGCATTTTGGCCTTGCTCTTGCCAAAAGCCATCGGGCCGCCCTTGCCACCGACACCTCCGCCCTGCATCTGGCGCATGAAAAACATGAAGACGGCAATAATGATCAGAATCGGAAAACTGGCCACCAGCAATTGGGTCCAGATACTCTGTTGTTCCGGCTCGCTGCCCTTGACGCGAACATTGTGTGACAGCAGATCATCGATCAGCCGGGGGTCCTCGATATAGGGCCGAATGGTGTTGAAGCGGGAGCCATTGCTCTTGACACCGACGATGTTGACACCACTGATGGTAACCTCGCTGATCTGTCCTGCCTGGACTTCCTTGATGAAGTCAGAGTACACCAGCTGCTCTGCAGTGGGAGCCTGATTGAAATTGTTGAATACGGTCAGCAGGACCGCAGCAATGAT
>JAVVEZ010000049.1:0-25273 GCA_032250895.1 Pseudomonadales bacterium
GTCGGAAGCGATGCCGTTGTCCAGCACGATGTAGGCACCGGGAATGCCGCCGACCGAGCCGTCAAGGTCGTGGATCGTCGCGGTCCGCCAGGCATTGCGTCTGCCCCAATCGGAAGCCCATTGCCGCACTTCCGGCGGGAAACTCACCGGCTTGGCGTTGACGAATGTCAGGTTTCTGACGGCGTTCTCGGTGTGCATGCCGAAGCTGGTATACATCAGGTAGGAGAGTGCGCCCGCATCGCGCAGGTCATTGGGTTCGTAGTTGACGAAAGTGGTGTTCTCGACCAGGTGCTGGTAATCGTAGAACTCATAGCCGCGAACCGGGAAATCCGGCGCGACTTTTTTCGGCAGGCTGCGGCCGTAGGCAATCTCGGCATCGGTGCGGGGGTTGCCGATGTTGCCGGTTTCACCCACGAACAGCGAGTCGATGACCCTTGACGTAAAGGGGTGCCGGCCGGCAGACCCGGATGCATGGGTATAACCAATGGCGTTGTCGGCCAGCTTCAGGTTCCTGAATATCTTCATCTCGCCGCGGCTCCAGAGGCCGCCATTGCGGTTCTTGTAGCTGGTGAAATCCTCGATGACCGATTCGATCGCCGGGCTGTTCGGATCGGCGGGATTTTCCAGGGCAATATGCGAGCTGCCGGTAACACCGAAGGTGTTATCGGGCGACACGTTGCGGTCGAACATCAGGCCGTCGAAGTTCGAGTGGGCGACGTTGCCCCTGAACGCCCCCTGCGGCATGCGACGCGGCCAGGTAATCGTGCTTCGCTCAGTGCCCTGGAACGCCCCTATCGGGTGCTCCGGCAAGGAGAACCAGAAGCCGGTCGAGTCGGAGCCCGCGGCCACGTTGTCGATGTAATCGTTGGACGGGTTGGTGATCCAGAACGTCGCCGCGGTATTGTCCGACGGCAGCAGGACATCATCAGAACTCTGGCCTCCGGGCGCTCCCCTCTCCCCCGGTACCCCGAGGTTGGTTGGCTGACAGGCCAGGGTCGGATGACACTTGGTCTGTATCCCCAGGTTTTTCACGACCTGGTTACCCGTCTCGACAGCGTCTTCCATGAAGAAGCAGTGCCCCACGGTGTTGTAGGTGACGTTGTTTTCGACCCGCAGGTTATCCGTGCCATGAATGGTCACGCAGCGGTTGTAGGTATCGTGAATGGCGGAGTTCTTGATGTATTGCCCCGTCACGTCGCCATTGATATGCCAGTGGATCGGGTAGCGGGCAAGTGTCAGGTGCTGGCCCATGCGGAACAGCTCGATGCCGGACACCGTCATCCGGCTGCCGGCCATCGCCATGATATGCCCGCCGAACCAGGATTCTTCGGCCGATTCGGAACCCTGCACCTTGATGTTGCGGGTCAGCAGGCCGACTTCGCCGCGCTCGTCCACCCCGTAGGTGATCTCGCCATAATGCATCCACTGAAGCGGCTCATCCAGCGTAATCCGGTTGCGCCTGATGGCCTTGATGTGGCGCCTCTCGGCCTGCCAGGGGTTGTAATCCGTCGATGCCAGCACGATTTCGTCACCGACCCGCCAGCCGCTGGCATCGAGCACGTCGATACGGCTGCTACCGGCCTCGGCCGTTGCTGCCAGCTTGGTCCAGGCGTTTTCCCGATCACCGTGCAGGTTCAGGGTGCCGCCCACCATCAGGATGCCGCGATCACCCATGCCATTGATGTTTTCACCCGGGACATCGTCGGTCAGCGTTATCGTGGCCTTGCCCGTATAGGGCTCGCTTTCAGTGCCAATCTCCAGCTTGCCGCGGTTCAGGATCCACTCGGTGGTGAGTTCGAGTTCCGCGTCATCGGCAAAGGTGAGGGTGCCGTTCAGATTGATGCCATGCAGCGCCGGCGGACTGACATCGAGGACGACATCCATGCCCTCGCCAATGGTGACTATCTCACCTTCCCCTGGCACCGCCCCCGCGGACCAGGTGGACGGATCAGACCACAGCCCGCCTTTGACCGCAGAAGAACTGAGCGCCGAAGCACCCGGCGCCTGAGCTTGCGCGTCAGCGTAGCCGCCAACGGTGAAACAGGCTGAAACAAGTAAAGAAAGAAGGAACGAACGGCTGTGAATTCGCATGGCACCAGACCCCCTCTGTTTTCGTTTGTATTAACAGCATATTTGGGCAAGAGAGGATAGCATGATTCTCCAACAAAAAGTCCATATCAGAGGCGCCGGCTCAATAAGCCCAGCACCGGTTTCTGACTTGCTACCTTCGCCGCTGTGCTACCCACTATTACCTGAAGTGGTCCAATGGATGTGAGCAACCCAGTTAAGAGATAATAATGATCTTAACTGGAGGCAGTAATGACCACAAGAAAGAAGTATTCGAGCAGTCAAATTAGTTGCGATCAGGTAAACAGGTAAAAATACACTTTATGAGGGAGATGATCATGAAAGACATACTTATTCGATTTTCAGCAGGAACATTACTGCTATTGGCCGGTTTGAAGCCGGCGCTTGCTCAACAAACATGCGCTGACCTGATCAAGCTCGACCTGGCGTACACGACTATCACCTCCGCCGCGATCGTTCCCGAGGCTCAGATCCCGCAACCGGCAATTTTTGGTAACGTTCCTCCAGTCGTGGCGCCGGAACATTGCGAAGTACAGGCAATCACGCGCCCCACCAGCGATTCGGAGATTCGCATGGAAATCTGGTTGCCGGTTACAGGCTGGAACGGGAAATTCTTGCAAATTGGCAACGGCGGCTGGGCCGGGTCGATCAATAGAACAGGCTTGATCGGTCCTTTGCAGCGCGGGTATGCCGTTGCAGGGACGGATAACGGTCATCGGAGCGACGGTTTCACCCCGGGCGCTGCCTGGGCAGTAGGTCACCCGGAAAAACTGATCGATTTCGGTTATCGCGCCGTCCACGAAACCAGCGTTCAGGCCAAGGCAGTCGTGAACGCTTATTTTGGCCGCAAGGAACGCTTGAGCTATTTCCATGGTTGTTCGGATGGCGGGCGCGAGGCGCTGATGGAAGCACAGCGCTACCCGGAAGATTTCAACGGCATCATCGCGGGCGCCCCGGCCAACAACTGGACGCGCCTGTTTACCGCCTTTGTCTGGAACGAACAGGCACTGGCCGAAAATCCACTGCCGGTCCAGAAGCTGTCAGCCATACAGAATGCCGTACTTGCCTCCTGCGATGCGCTGGACGGAGTGGAAGACGGACTCATCGAAGATCCACGGGCCTGTGATTTCAGCCCGGCTGAAATGGCTTGTGAAGCGGGTGATGCAACGGACTGTCTGACACAAGAACAAGTCACCACCTTGCATAAGATATACAGCGGCCCGAGCAATCCGCGCACGGGTGAGCACATCTTCCCGGGGCATCCCGTGGGCACCGAAGCCACCCCTGGCGGATGGGTGCCATGGATTATTTCACCGGCCCCACCGGCACCGAGCATTCAGGCAGGTTTCGGTAATTCCTACTATGGCCAGGCGGTCTTCGAGCAGGCCGAGTGGGATTTCAACACGCTGGATTTCGATGAGGACCTTGCCTTTGCCAACGCCAAGACCGGGTCAATACTCGATTCCACCAATCCCGACCTGCGTTCGTTTCGCGCCAACGGCGGTAAACTGATTCAATACCATGGCTGGGGCGATGCCGCGATTACAGCGCTCAGTTCGATCGATTACTATGCAAGCGTGCGTACCTTTCTCAATCGCTTTCCGGATCCCCGCAGCGAAACGATGGACATAGAGGAATTTTACCGCCTGTTCCTGGTGCCGGGCATGGGACATTGCTCGGGCGGTATCGGTCCGAACAATTTCGGCAATGGCCCCCTCGCCACGAGTATCGATGCCGGGCATGATCTCCTTTCGTCCCTGGAGGCGTGGGTAGAACAGGACGTGGCGCCGGCCAGACTGATCGGCACGGGAACGGCCGTGAACAACCCTGAGACCCCCCTGACCCGGCCGCTTTGCCCTTATCCGCAGCAAGCAAAATATCTTGGCAGCGGGGACCAGAATAGCGCTGAAAATTTCACATGTGCCTCACCTTGAACAACCCTCGAGGAATTTCTCCTTATCCATCAACATTTTTGCGGATGATAAACAGCCGCGAATAATGGCAACTCAAATAGTGAATCTGAACCACTACGGGCACCATTCGACAACAACACGGAAATTCTATACCTTTGCCAACACCCTGGACGCTGTCTGGCAGGGACACAAAAATGATAAATACCAGAGGATGCGCATGACCAATCGCAGGCAATTCATCAAGTCGGGCCTGGCCTTTTCCGCACTCTCCATTACAGAACTCACTGCCCTGAAAACCGCGGTCGCCGCGTCCGGGACACCCGAATTGAGGCTGGAGGATTTTGTTTACGACACCCGGTTTCCCAGTGCCGTGGAACTGGCGCGCCAAGTGGAAAACCAGGGTGTGGCGTTGGCGGCCATGTCAGGCGATCTCACTGATCTCTGGTACCACCGCTATTCCCGGCACTGGAAACAGGCGCCCATGACCCTGGCGGGAGTGACGGCGAGTGACGGTTTGTTCGTCCTGGAAACCCTTGCAGCCGATCATCGCATGCAGGTGATTCACCGCAGTGTGCTGGCAGTGCCTTCCAATTATAAAAACCATTCCCCGAATGAAACCCTGTATACCTGGATTATCGCACCCAGGGATTTGCAGCAGCGTTCCGCCTGAACCGGTATAACAACGATGTAATAAAATAATCTGAATCAAGGTATGCCATGACCATATTACCCCCCGGCGTCAACCAGCAGCAATTCGATGCGGCAATAGTCCGACTGAAGGATGTGGTCGGACAGGACTGGGTCTTCACCAGTGATGAGGACATTCATCCCTACCGCGATCATTTTTCCTATATCAAGGACCAGCCCAATGAACTGATTCCCTGTGCCGCCGTCGGCCCGGACCGGGTCGAACAGGTACAGGCCATTGTGCGCATCGCCAACGAATTCCGCCTTCCCCTGTATTCCATTTCCACCGGCAAGAATTTCGCCTACGGCGGGCCCTCGCCGAATGTCCGCGGCAGCCTGACCGTGGACCTCAAGCGCATGGACCGCGTGCTGGAAGTGGACGACCGGCGCAACTTCGCCGTGGTGGAACCCGGCGTGTCCTATATCGACCTGTACCGCTATATCCAGGAACGCGGGTTGAAGGTGTGGATCGATACGCCGGACCCGGGTTGGGGCAGTCCCATCGGCAATGCCCTGGACCACGGCATTGGTTATACCCTGGGTTTCTATCGTGATCATTTCGGCGCGCACACCGGTATGGAAGTGGTATTGCCCGACGGTGAAATCATGCGCACCGGCATGGGCGCCTTGCCGGGTTCCAACAGCTGGCATGAATACAAACACGGTTTTGGGCCCGATCCTGCCGGTCTGTTCGGCCAGGGCAATTTCGGCATTGTCACCAAGATGGGCTTTCGCCTGATGCCGCAGCCGGAACACTGGCGCAACGGCCTGGTGACAGTACCGCGTCGCGCCGACCTGATTCCCCTGATTGATACCGTCAACTATCTCACTGACCTCGGCATGATCGGCGAGCCCTGGTACAGCAGCGGCCTGCAGCAACTGATGGGCAATACCGAATTTCGCGAGGCCGCGCTCGATTTCAACGAAGAAGCCATGGATCGCTTGGCGCTGGCGGCCGGGCTGCCGTCCTGGCGCGTGGAACTGCAGTTCTACGGCTCCGCAGGCACCACCCTGGCCGGCTGGGAGTATGCGAAGGAGCTGATGGCGCGCAATATTCCGCAGGCGCGATTTACCGACGGTGAATCCTTTCCCGTGCCGTTGACCGATGAGCAGATCAAGAACAATTCAGCGCCCTACGACAGCAGCATGCGCCGCAATATCACCCATTCCGCCAGCCCTGGAAGATCGCGCTGACCTGAACAGCGGCGTCATATCTTCCTATGTGCGCATGGGCACGTATTCCATGCCGCCGTTTCGCAAGACGGAACTGACCGATGCCGAGATTGAGGACATTGCCGCGTACCTCGCGGAAACGTCGAAACCTGAAGGTTAAAAGCTAAGGAACCTCTGAATAACTCTGGCGTATCAAAGGGGTCAGAGCAATTTGATTCTCTCAGCCCCCTTTGATTCAGCAGCGCTGAATTTACCGGCTGACGTCGACACAGGCTCCGCGACACGGACCACCCTGGGCGCCGGGACCACCCGGGCCACCAGCACCTGGCGCCGCCGGGTCGAAGGTGCCATCTGACCCGCCGTCACCGACCACCAGCTTGACCCACAGGCTGTTTTCACCCTTGAAGTATGACGTTTCACTGGCGCCCTTCAGCGCATCCAGGCTGCCTTGTTCCCTGCCTTTATCGGCCACCGTGGTGAACTCGGGCAGTTCGAAAATCACGTAGGAACCCGGGTCCATCTCCTGCAGGGTCATGGACAACTTATCCCTGGCCGTCTCGACCCTGACCTCGGCGCCGGCGCCGATCGTGGTGCCCCCGACATATTCCATCCGCCTGCCATTGCGCTGCAGAATGATCGGGTTGGTAATCGGGCCGGTCTGGAACCCGCTGAAATTACCGGCAATGTTCAGGCGGCCCATGTCCCCCGTGCAGATGGCGGCATTCCAGCTCGCTTTGATCTCGCAGGCATCTTCCGAGGAGGCGATGCCGTTGTCGATGACGATGGTGGAATCGGGAATGCCGGTGATCGAACCATCCAGGTCCTTGAACGCCGCACTCCGGTAGGCCGCACTGCGTCCGTAATCCTCCGCCCAGCGGGCCTGGATCGGCGGGAAGCTGACAGGCTTGGCGTTCTCGAGGGTGATGCCCTTGACCCAGTTCTCCGTGCTCATGCCGAAGCTGGTGAACAACAGGTAGGACAGCGCACCTGCATCGCGCAGCTCGTTGGGCTCATAGTTCACGAAGGTGACATTTTCCACTTCGTGGTGGAAATCGTAATACTCGTAGCCGCGGATCGGAAAATCTGCGGCTGCGGCTGGCAGGCTGCGGCCGTAGGCGATTTCCTCGGGCGTCGTGGGGTTGCCGATATTGTCGCTCTCCCCCACGAACAGCGAGTCGACGACCCGTGACGTGTAGGGCGCGGCACCCACAATACCCGCCGCATGGGTGAAGCCGATCGCGTTATCGGCCAGTTTCAGGTTGGTGTACAGGTGCATCTCACCGCGGCCCCAGATGGCGTTATTGCGGTTCTTGTAAGCGGTGAAATTGTCGAAGTGTGCCACCACGATCTCGCTGTTCGCATCACTGGGATCGGCGCGGCTGACCAGGTTGGGCCCGGCGATACCGAAGGTGTTGTCGGGCCTCGGACCGCGATCGAGCATCAGACCATCGAAATTGGAGTGGGCGACGTTGCCGCTGAACTCACGCAGCCTGGAGCGTCCAGGCCAGGTATTGGCACCTCTTTCCGTACCCAGGAACGCCCCTATGGCATTCGTGGGAAAGGCCATCCAGAAGCCTGTGGAATCAGAACCCGCCGCTACATTATCCCGGTAAGTATTATCCGGATTGGTGATCCAGAACGTTGCCGCGGTATTGTCCGAGGGCAGCAGAATATGCTCGGATTTCTGGCCATCTTCATTCTGGATGGGCAGAAAAAGGCCTGTCGGTTGACACGGTAGCGTCGGATGACACTTGGTCTGGATGCCCAGGTTGTGCACGACCTGGTTGCCCGTCTCGACAGCGTCTTCCATGAAGAAGCAGTGCCCCACGGTGTTGTAGGTGACGTTGTTTTCGACCCGCAGGTTATCCGTGCCATGAATGGTCACGCAGCGGTTGTAGGTATCGTGAATGGCGGAGTTCTTGATGTATTGCCCCGTCACGTCGCCATTGATATGCCAGTGGATCGGGTAGCGGGCAAGTGTCAGGTGCTGGCCCATGCGGAACAGCTCGATGCCGGACACCGTCATCCGGCTGCCGGCCATCGCCATGATATGCCCGCCGAACCAGGATTCTTCGGCCGATTCGGAACCCTGCACCTTGATGTTGCGGGTCAGCAGGCCGACTTCGCCGCGCTCGTCCACCCCGTAGGTGATCTCGCCATAATGCATCCACTGAAGCGGCTCATCCAGCGTAATCCGGTTGCGCCTGATGGCCTTGATGTGGCGCCTCTCGGCCTGCCAGGGGTTGTAATCCGTCGATGCCAGCACGATTTCGTCACCGACCCGCCAGCCGCTGGCATCGAGCACGTCGATACGGCTGCTACCGGCCTCGGCCGTTGCTGCCAGCTTGGTCCAGGCGTTTTCCCGATCACCGTGCAGGTTCAGGGTGCCGCCCACCATCAGGATGCCGCGATCACCCATGCCATTGATGTTTTCACCCGGGACATCGTCGGTCAGCGTTATCGTGGCCTTGCCCGTATAGGGCTCGCTTTCAGTGCCAATCTCCAGCTTGCCGCGGTTCAGGATCCACTCGGTGGTGAGTTCGAGTTCCGCGTCATCGGCAAAGGTGAGGGTGCCGTTCAGATTGATGCCATGCAGCGCCGGCGGACTGACATCGAGGACGACATCCATGCCCTCGCCAATGGTGACTATCTCACCTTCCCCTGGCACCGCCCCCGCGGACCAGGTGGACGGATCAGACCACAGCCCGCCTTTGACCGCAGAAGAACTGAGCGCCGAAGCACCCGGCGCCTGAGCTTGCGCGTCAGCGTAGCCGCCAACGGTGAAACAGGCTGAAACAAGTAAAGAAAGAAGGAACGAACGACTGTGAATGCGCATGGAAGAAGCCCCCTGTTTTCGTTTTAGCTGTTTTTCAACAGCCTGTTAATTAAATCCGCCGTTGATAGAGAGAATAGCATGATTCTTCGGCAAAAAACTTATATCAGAGGTACCGGCTCAATCGTCCATACGACCGCGAAATGCTATAATCGCGCCGGTCGAAACCAAGGACCAGCACCATGCGCGACCCAGACCAGCCATCTTTCAGCAGATTCATGCGCGTTCCCGGCATGCTCATCAGCGTGGCCGTCGCGCAGGTCGTGCTGGCAGGTTCGGAAGAGCCGGCCGTTACACTGGCCGCGCCTGTCTCAACCGCTGAAGCGGTGGTCGCGGCGCTGACCGGGCAGCAGGTCTACAGCAACGTCTGCATCGCCTGCCACGCCCCACCCGGTGTCGGCGGTGCACCAGCACTTGGCGACGCCGATGCCTGGACCCCGCGCATCGCCCAGGGCATGGACACGCTGATCGATCATGCCTTGAACGGATTCACCGGCAGCACCGGCGTCATGCCGAAGAAGGGCGAGCGCGTCGACCTCTCCGATGAGGAAATTATCGGGGCAGTCGAATACATGATCGGGCAGGTCGATCAGTAAACTACTGCGCGGGCAGGTTCATGGTCATTTGATAATCTGTCAGGATCAAAGGGGTCAAAGGGGTCTGAGAAATGGGGTTTCAAGTTACTCTGACCCCTTTGATTTCTGACCCCTTTGATTTTTTGATTCAGAAACTGATCACTACCGAGGTCCGTACTCCCGGTGTTGACAGCACCTTCACCTTGCCGCCGTTGAGTTTCACTATCTGTTTGACGATGCTCATGCCGATGCCGCTGCCGCCGCGTTTGGTGGTAAAGAAGGGAATGAAGATGTTCTCCAGGTTCTCGGGCTCTATGCCCGAGCCGTTATCGGTAACGCTAAGCTCTACCCGGCCTCTTTCCTTGAGCTCTGCCGTGATTGCGACGCGCGGCCTGTCAAGCTCTGCGGAGGCTTCGATGGCATTGCGCAGCAGATTGATCAATGCCTGTTCCAGCAGATCCGGATCGGCCTGCAGCTCCAGGGTTTCCGGCTGACAGCGGGTTTCGAGGCTGACCTTGTGGGCGCGGGCCTGTTCGGCCATCAGGCTGCTGACCGAGTTGAGCAGTTCCCGGATGCGAAATTGCCGCATCCTGGGCATTGGCAGCTGCGTCAATGAACGGTAACTTTCCACAAATCGCATCAGGCTCTGACCGCGGTTGCCTATGGTGCCGATAGATATCGCGGGCGACGACTTCCTTGCCGGTGCCATTTTCGCCCAGTATCAGCACATTGGCATCGGTGGGCGCGACCCGCTCGATCATGTTGTAGATGGCCTGCATGGCACTGCTTTCACCGACCAGTCCGGCGTCGGGAGCGGCAGGCAGAATCTCTTTCTGGCGTGAGCGCAGATAGCTGACTTCCGCCTGACTTTGTTTCAGGCGCAGGGCCGACTGTACCGTGGTCAGCAGGCGTTCGTTCTGCCAGGGTTTGAGGACAAAATCGATGGCCCCCTATTTCATCGCCTTGACAGCCGTATCGACCGCGCCATAGGCAGTCATCAGAATGACCAGGGCATCGGGCTGTCGCTTCAGGATGGCGCCCAGCCAGTGCATGCCTTCCTCGCCGCTGTTGGCCCCAAGCTCGAAGTTCATGTCCAGCAGAATCACATCCCAGGTGGCGGTGGCGAGGTGTGCAGGAATTCGGGTAGGCTTGTCCTCGGTCTGTACCAGCGCAAAGTGACGTTTGAGCAACATCCGTGCGGCTGTCAGCACATCCGGGTCATCATCGACCACCAGAATTCGGCCAGTTTGCTCAGTCATGGCATCCGTTTCTTTGCAGGCTGGTTATCGGCTGCTTTTTATCAGCTATTGTCGCAGCGTGAGTGTCCGCCAGCGTACACTTTCTCCCGCCAGGCGTACAGCCCTGATTTTCACGGCTGAGCGCCACGTTCCTACTGGTCTGAAATGCCGGTTCTGACGATCACCCAGCTCATCTCACCACGAGTTCCGCAAATGCCAGAGTAAGCGCCACCACGCCGACATAAAATACCATCAGACTGCACAGTACATAACGGCGGCTTTTTTTCATCTTCATGAACCATTGCATGGTCACTTGCTCCTTTGCAGATAATAGTCGTTGAGGTCCTGCAGGCTGATGCCCAGCAGGTCCATGGTGGCAAATACCTCGGGTAATTCCTGCCGCACAAACTGGTTCTTCTTCAGTGTCATCGTACACTGCTGCGCCCTGGCTTCCAGAAAATAGCCGACCCCGCGCTGGGTGTTGACGATGCCGTGATCCTGCAGATAAGCCAGTGACTTGATGACCGTGTTGGGATTGACCGAGGTCATCAGCGACAATTCCTTGACCGAGGGTAACTTGTCGCCATCTTTCCAGCTGCCGGTCAGGACCTTTTCGCAGACAAAGTCGGCTACCTGCAGATAAATGGGGTAATTCGGTTTGAATTGCATGCTACACCTCGTAGTCCGCCAGCCAGAGGTAGGCCAGATAGAGTATCCAGCCACTCAACAGCACAGACAGCACCTCGAAATGCCAGGGTTGCAGGGCTATGTTCAGGTCAAGGCTTATGTTTTCGTTGGGCACCAGCATCCAGCCATCAAAATAGCTGGCAAAACGCAACCTGAGCGTCTGCCAGGCCAGGAAGACACCACTGCCCATCAGCAGCAGGTAGGTGATGACGGTCTTGACGAGGGTGTAGCTGCTGAAAAATATCGCGCCGGCAAAAATAAAGGCATGTGTTTTCAGGTAGGAGGTAATGCCGTCGAGGACAGCCGCTGAGCTGAAATCCACGAACTGTGCAGCATAACCAAACAGCGTATTTGACAACAGTTGTGCGCAGATTTCGAACCCCAGGTAGGCCAGCATCACATAGAGGACAAACAGCGGGCCCGAGGCCAGGTATTTCACCAGCAATCGCTCCAGGGTCGATACCGGCAGCATCAGGTAGTGGATGTTTTCCAGCGGGGTGTGCAGCGCACGGAAAATCGTTCCGGTGAACAGGGTCCCACCCAGGAGCAGAACCGAAGGGAAGACATTCTCGTAAAATTCAAAGGATTCGGCTGTGTTGAAGGAAGCACCCATCACCCCAATGCCATACAGAACCAGCCCAATCAGCATCAGAGCCACGCTATAGCGAATCAGCCGCGGCAGACTGTCGAGCACTTCGTCGCGCTGCAACAGCAGAAAACGGGAAAAGTTGAAGTGTTTCATTGTCTTGCTCCTGCGTTGCTGCCTTTGTTTCCAGCGTCATTGAAGAGTGACTGCACCAGCGCCGTCTGCTGAGTCACCAGCCCGAACAGCAGCGACAGGTCCACCTGTGTTGCCACCCCCTCGTCATTACGTTTTACATAGGCACAGCCGCCAAGGCTCTTTTCCGAAAACAGCGCGGTGTCCGGTGCGCTCAGGGCATGTTCAAAGGACAGCCTGTCGGCAATGTCATCCAGGGGGCGGGTGAGCAGGATTCTGCCATCGGCGAGGATGCTGACGGTATCGATCAGACCTTCCAGATCATGCACCTGATGGGTCGAGATAATGACGGTGCTGTGCTCGTCAAAATTGTCCAGCAGCACCTCACGAAACTGGCTCTTGCTGGGGATGTCCATGCCATTGCTGGGCTCATCCAGAATCACCAGGCAGGCGCGTGTTGCCAGACCAAAACTCAGCATGGCCTTCTTGCGCTGGCCATGGGACAGGGTATTGAGCGCTTTGTCGGCGGGCAGCCCGAACTTCTGCAGCAGTGACAGAAAGTAGGGCTGATCGAAACGCGGGTAGAGTGGCCCATAGCGCTCGCCATATTGCCGGGCCCTGAGGCTGGGGGTATGGAACTCTTCCGGCAGAAAAAACACATCCTGCAGAAAGGCCGGGTCGCGCTCGGCCGGCGTAAAGCCCTTGATGCTGATGTCGCCACCGTGGGGAAAGAGCAGGCCGGCCAGCAGCTTCAGGAGGGTGGTCTTGCCGGCCCCATTGGGGCCCAACAAGCCACAAATACAACCACCGGGCAGGGATATACCGGCACCGGTAAAGATGGCTGTCTGCCCCCGGCTGAACAACCCGCTTTTTTCCGGGTAGGAAAACTCGAGATTTCTCACATTTATCATCCTGGGTATCCTCATTGAAGCAATTAATACTTAACTAGTTACCTAGTAAAGTAGTTGAAGTTTATGGCCACTTTCAGGAAACTGCAAGCCCCGCATGAAAATATTCTTCAGCATCCAGGTGTTCGCTAGCGGACACCTACTGTCCCACAGCGGACGATCAAGGCTGAAGATCATGCCTGATAAAAACATAATCATTTGATTTATAAGGAATAAATTATATGGACCGAATATTGCAGCTTAAATCAATAATTCAGAGTAGCAGGCCCTCTCATGACCATGGATCGCAAGATAGAAAAGAGCCGCAAACCCCTGATCATCAAGACCGGGTCGCTGACCGTGGCCATTATCGTCTTCGGTGTGCTGGGCGAACGGGTGACGGTAAGCACCGTAAGCCACGGCGCCTTCGAGGACTTCATTCCGGTACGCGGCAACGTCATGCCCCTGAAATCCGTCTTCCTGGATGCCATCGAAGGCGGCAGGGTGGAGCAGATCTTTGTCGAAGCCGGCAGCATTGTCGAGGAAGGCCAGCCACTGCTGGAACTGAGCAACACCACTCTGCAACTGGATGTGATTTCCCGCGAGGCCCAGGTGACCGAACAGCTCAACAACCTGCGCAACACGCGTCTGGCCATGGAGCAGAACCGCCTGTCCCTGAAAAGCCAGCTGGTTGAACTGGACTACCAGATCCTGCGCCTGGAACGGCTGGGCGAACGCCGCAAGCACCTGGCCGAGCGCAAGCTGATTTCACAATCCGACTACATCGACACCCTGGACGAGTTGCAGTACAACCGCAACCGCCGTGAAGTGACCATCGAAAGCCAGGAACAGGAAGAACTGATGCGCCAGGCCCAGATCGAATCACTGGAATCCGGCGTGCAACAGCTGGAGCGCAATCTGGACATTGCCCGCAAGAACCTGGACAACCTGATCATCACCGCGCCCATCGCCGGGCAGTTGACCGCCCTGAATGCCGAAATCGGCCAGTCCAAGAACCGCGGTGAAACCCTGGGCCAGATCGACGACCTGGATCAGTACAAACTGTCTGTCTTCATCGACGAGTTCTACGTCACCCGTACCCGGGTCGGCCAGTACGGTGAATTTACCCTGCTGGGGCAACCCTATGAACTGCAGATCGCCAGAGTCTATCCACAGATCGTCAATGGCCAGTTCGAAGTAGACATGGATTTTGTCGGCATTCCGCCTCTCGAGATCCGCCGCGGCCAGACCATCCAGGTACGCGTACAACTGGGCCTTCGTGCTCAACGACAGCGGCGATGCCGCCGTGCGCCGCGACATCCGCCTGGGCAGACGCAACCCCGAATATTTTGAAGTACTGGAAGGACTGGAAGCCGGCGAGCAGGTCATCACCTCCGAGTATGCCGCCTATGCCAACATAGAAAGAATCCAGTTCAGATCAAAGGGGTCAGAGTAAGTTGATCGGTTTTTGATCAACTTACTCTGACCCCTTTGATCTGACCCCTTTTCCAGAGCTTCAACCTGATCGACGAGCTCTCGGTCTTCGATAACGTCGAACTGCCGCTGCTCTACCAAAAGGTACCAACCAAGGAACGCAGGGAACGAGTCGACGCTATGCTGGAAAAAGTCGGCATCATGACCCGCCGAGACCATATGCCCCAGCAACTGAGCGGCGGTCAGCAGCAACGTGTCGCAGTAGCCCGCGCCATCGTCGGCAAACCCGCCATGATCCTCGCCGACGAGCCCACCGGTAACCTGGATTCAAAAAACGGCGAAGATGTCATGAACCTGCTGGTCCAGCTCAACGACGAAGGCACCACCATCGTCATGGTCACCCACAGCCAGCACCACGCCGAATACGCCCAGCGCATCATCAACATGCTGGACGGCAGGGTACTGAACGAACACATCATAGGCCGTGGCCAGCCAGCGGCTGGTACACCAGCCATCACACCCCGTGAGCTTGGTGATGGGGCGGCGCATGTTTAGCTATTGTGCTGCTCACCAACGACTTCAGCAAACTGGTGCTGCTCTCCAATGTCATTGCCTGGCCGGTGGCCTACATCGCCATGAATCGCTGGCTGGAGAATTTCGCCTACCGGATTGACCTGACCCCGCTGATCTTCATCGGCAGCGGCCTGATTGCATTGTGCATCGCCTGTGTGACAGTAGGGGGTACGGCAGCGAAGGCGGCGAGTCAGAAGCCGGTGCCGGCATTACGGTATGAGTAGGGAATTTTGAATTTCATGCACGCTGACGACACTGATATCTTCCCGCAGTGGATAGTTTTTCTTGCCGGGATAGATCACCCACAGGTGGGCCAGGTCCAACTCTTCGCAGGCTGCCTGCATGGAGCGGGTCAGTTTTGGTGCATCCTGGTATTTGACTTCCACTCCCCAGGTGCTGCCGGCACGCTGGAACACCAGGTCCAGTTCAGCGCCGGAGTGTACTGCCCAGAAACCTACTTCATCATCGAGCAGATTCAGATGTTGGATGGTGAGCTCGATGATCAGTCCTTCCCAGGAGGCACCCAGCTTGGGATGGGTCAGCAGTTGGTCCATGCGATCAACATTCAGGAAGGAATGAAACAGGCCACTGTCGCGGAAATAGATTTTGGGACTCTTCACCAGGCGCTTGCGTGTGTTGTAGTACCAGGGTTGCAACTGTCTGACAAGAAAGGTGCCGGACAGGATATCCAGATAGCGTTTGATGGTTTTGTCATTGAGAGAGAGGCTTCTGCCGAGTTCGGAGGCATTGAACAATTGTCCATGGTAATGGGACAGCATGGTCCAGAAGCGGCGCATGGTGGCGGCGGGAATGTTCACACCGAGCATGGGGAGATCCCGCTCGAGATAGGTGCGGATGTAATCCTGCCGCCATTGTGCAGACACTTTGATGTCAGCAAGAAAGGCGCGGGGGAAACCGCCCTGCAGCCACAGACGTTCAAAGCGGTCGGGGCCGACTTCGTCGAGGGAGAAACCGCCGAGTTCAATATAACTGATTCTGCCGGCAAGGGATTCCGCGCTTTTCTGTACCAGTTCAGGCGCAGCACTGCCCAGGATCAGGTAGCGGGTTTGATTGCTGTTGTCTGCCAGTACCCGCAGGACGGCAAACAGTTCCGGCATCAACTGGATTTCATCGATGATGACCAAACCGTCAAGGGGTTCCAGCGTGAGCATGGGGTTTTCGAGGCGGGCGCTGTCGCGGGGGTCTTCGCAATCGAAAGCATGGATAGAGGCGAAATGCCCCTGCGAGGCAAATTGCCGGGCCAGGGTGGTTTTACCGCATTGCCGGGGGCCGATCAGCCCCACCACGGGGTTATTCTGAAAACGCCCGTGGATGAGGGACAGGTAATCTTCTCTACGGATGTCCATGGGCGGCAATATACCATGAAAATTCGGAACTTCAATACGAATTTTCATGGTTTAGCAAGGTGCTGTGAAATGAAACACCAGGCAAATCGTTACTGGGGATTATCTTTAAGCCATTCCTTGAGTGCGGGATCAATGCGGGTTTGCCAGCCTTCACCCGTGGCGCGGAAGCTCTGGACGACTTCGCTCGACAAGCGAATGGTAATGCGTTCCTTGGTGGGGGCTTTCTGCTGGCCGCGAACACCGAGTTTCTTCTGCAGGGAAGCGGGCAGTACGTCGGATGCCGGTTTGAAATGGCGCAGGTCTTCCGCCGTCAACGCCCGGACTTCACCGTCCTTATCAATAAGCGGAGCGCGTTTGTTCATAATGTCGTACCTCTCTGGTATTGGCCTTAAAATACGAAAAATTTTAGATGTAATAGCCAGTGAAGAAAGCACCATGATAAAACTGCTACTCAGTTCATTGTTGGTCATGTTTGTTCACGTGGTTTCCGCACAGGAACTACCAGAAGATGCCGATGCGGCCTTCGTTGAATTTCTGCAAGAGTTCAGGGCGGAAGCCATTGAGTATGGCATACGGCCGGAAACACTGGATGCGGTATTGCCGGGCATCACGCTGACCCGGCAAGCCATCGTCGCCGACAGGAATCAGCCGGAATTCAACAATACCTTTGCTACCTACCTACAGCGGGTAAGCCCGTGGCGGGTGGAAAACGGGCGCAAGTTGCTGGGGGAACAAGGCACCATGATCAGGTCGGTTGCTGCCGCGTATCAGGTGCAGCCACAGTATGTGCTTGCAATTCTGGGCGTCGAAAGCAACTACGGCACTTTTCCATTGACCTTGTCGGTATTTGACGTGGTGGCCACGCTTGCGTTTGATACACGTCGCAGTGCGCAGTTTCGCCGGGAATTATTGGCCAACTTCGAAATTCTGGACAAGGGCCACGCAACACTGGACATGATGAAAGGATCCTGGGCAGGTGCGCTTGGATATCCGCAGTTCAATGCCACCAATTACCTGAAACTGGCGGTGGATTAGGACAACGATGGAAAGAAGGATCTGTGGAGCATGGGGCCAGATCTCATCGGTTCGGTGGCCAACTATCTGAAGGCATCAGGCTGGCAAGACGGCCAGGCCTGGGGCCAGGAAGTCGCGTTGCCAGTTGACGCAGAACAGCCACTGATAGGTGAGCAGTCTGCAGGTCTGAGGTCTGATCCGGCATGCCGGCGTTTTACGACCTTTGGTATCTGGCGCACGCGTTCCGACTGGCGGGCGCTCGGAGTGCGGGCACTGGATGGCGCGGACCTGCCGAATGATTCATTACCCGCAGCGTTGATCATGGGCGATGAGGGACAGAACAAAGGCTATCTTGTCCACCGCAATTTTTGCTCGATCATGAGCTACAACCCCGCGTCGAAATATGCAGTGGCGATTGGCCTGCTCGCTGATGAGATAGACATACAGGAATAGATAAAAGGAAGCCCGACATGTTCAGAAACTATCTTATAGCTGCCCTCAACAACCTGCGGCAGAACAAGCTCATCAGTATGATCAATATCGTCGGGCTGGCCGTCGGCCTGAGCGCCTGCATACTGATCATTCTGTATGTACAGCACGAGACTTCCTACGACCGGCATTGGCAAGATACCGACCGTATCTTCCGGCTGAATACCACTTTCGATCTGCCTGGCAGGGAGCCGTATCGCCTGTCGCAGGGTTCGGCATTGTTGGCCCCCGCGCTGCAAGGCTATTTCCAGGATGAAATCGAACTTGCCGCCCGTGCCCGTCCGCTGGAAATGGAGGTGGTGAATGGTGGTGGGGTGCTGAAAGGCAGTGATCTACTGCCAGGTATTGTTCGTCAGCGCCCGTCAACCAGGATAAGTTGTTAGGGAACCTCTGAATAACTCTGGTGTGTCTCTGCGGGAGTCTGGCTCGAATGCAAGGCGCCGTCCGCCGCCAATAGCGAGACTATTGGTAAGGACGGCAACACCGCAGTCGGGCCTCTCAGACCCCGCCCTTCGGGGCCTTCAGGCAGCACCTCCAGCTATCACCCAATGGCGAATACGCCGCTGGCCAGACTCAGTGCTGCCTATGTGATGGCGGGTGCCGCGGGTGAAACCCCGATCTTTGCCACTGCTTTCATAGATGAATTTTTTTTTGACTGCTATGAAATCCCCTTCGTCGCAGGGCGGGGTTTTTCCCTTGAACGGGATCAACCTGCGCAGCTGTTTCTGCCCGAGCTTGCCGAAGCGGACCTGGCGCTCAGGACCGTAGTGATCAACGAGGCCGCTGTGGGACACCTTGGGTTGGCCTCTGCCGACGAAGCCATCGGCAAGTTGCTGACTTATCCCAGTCGCTTTGCCGGGCGCAACCATGTGTTTGAAGTGATAGGCGTCGCGCAGAACACACAGTTCTATTCACTGCGCGCCGCGCCGCGCCCCGAGCTCTATTTTTTCCAGCCACAATACAGCGATGTGCTGGTGCTGCGTTATCAGGGCAACCCGCAAGCAGTGCGGGAACAGGTGGCAGAAGTTTGGAGGCGCGTGATGGGAGACGCTGAATTGTCGGTCAGCTTTCTGGAGCAACATATCGGCCTGGAGTTTGCCCAGGAACGCAAGGAAGGCTTGTTGTTCGTCGGCTTTTCTCTGTTTACCATCTTAATTGCCTGTCTGGGGCTCTATGGCTCCTCGGTGCTTGCGGTTGAAAAGCGCACCAAGGAAATCGGTGTCCGTAAGGTGCTGGGGGCGGAAGTACGGGAGATCGTCGCACTGCTCGTCTGGCAGTTCTCCAAACCGGTATTGCTGGCCAATGCCATCGCCTGGCCGGTGGCACTGTGGGCAATGCTCAGTTGGCTGCAACGCTTCCCTTATCAAATCGACTTGTTGCTGTTGATACCCTTGTGTGTGCTTGCCGGCACTATCGCGCTGTCGATTGCCTGGCTCACAGTGGGCGGTACGGCGGCGAAGGCGGCCAGCCAGAAACCTGTGCTGGCATTACGGTATGAGTAGGGAGTTTTGAATTTCATGCACGCTGACGACACTTTAACAGCGGCGTTATGGCTTTTGGTCGTAGTGGCCTCCGATTGCAAAAATATAAGCGTAGTGATCATCAAACTTGTAAATCACACGGTCTCTTTGGGAGATGCGCCGGGACCAGAAACCGGAAAGGCTATGCTTTAGCTGCTCGGGCTTTCCCATGCCTGTTGCTGGGTCGACGCGAAGCATCTCTTTCAGCAGCTTGCAAAGCGCTTTATGCAGCTTCTCGTCCTTTTCACGAAGCTGCTCATAGGTAGCCCAAGTGCTGCCTTCAAAGACGAGTGATCTCATTGATCTCCTCTTCCCTGGGGGTATATCCAGTGCTCTGGGCGTGGGTAGCTGCAGACTCTGCCAATTGGCTCATCAGGCTGCTATTCTGAAGCACATATAAGGTTTCTTGCTCCCGCTCCCAGTCGTCGGCGCTCATTACCACGAACGCTTCGCCGGACCGACGAGTCACTTTCAGCGGGGTATGATTTCTAAGTGATTGTTCTACAAAGTATTTTAGCTTATCTCTAAATTGATTTACACTAACGGAATCCATATGGCTCACCTGAAGCGTACAGTAATTCCGTACATATTAGTGGCTAAGCCATAGCAAATCAATAATGTTCGCCACAGCAAGCTGTGGCCGGACATCCCCTCCATCGCTGGCGCTCCTCCAGGGCCTGCCACATATTGAGGGCGTTGAGGCTATAGAAAGTGTGCCGCAGGCACACAGAAAAACTGCCTATTTTGGGTAAGTTCTTCTGTGGCAAAGCTGCACAGAGGATGAGGGTAGGCCCCTCGAAGTCGGTTTTCAGGAGTGGGCTTCAAATGTTTGAGTCGTTAGCGCGCATACTGCCGGTTACAGCCAGGCTCCGGGAGTAAACTGGAAAGCACTGCTGCCGAAGAGGAAATATGCGACACAATACAGACCGAATCCTGAGCACGCATGTCGGGGCCTTGCCGGCCCCCCAGGGAATGTGGGGGAAAACGGATATTCCGGATGCGGAGCTGACGGCAGCCGTTGCGGACGTCATGAAACAGCAAAAAGCGGCGGGCGTGGATATCATCAATGAAGGCGAGCTGACCAAGGGTGGCAACTGGGTCAGCTTCATCAACTCGCGCTTGCAGGGTTTTACTGCCAATACCAGTGGCAATCTGGCGAAGCTCATGAGCAGCAGCGCCGACTGGCAGGCATTTGAAAAATATTATCAGGCAGCCACGGCCAGCGGCACCCTGTTCGAGGCAACAGCTTCTGCGCCACCACAAACCGGCAATACCCCGCGCGACTTTGTCTGTACCGGTCCCATAGTCTATATCGGTCAGGCCGCCATTGCCCGGGAGATTGCCATCACCCAAGCCGCGCTGGATGAGCATGATCCGGCGGATGTGTTCATTACCTCCACTGCTCCAGCTTCCCTGGAACCCGGACGCAGCAACGAGTATTACAACACGGAAGAGGACTATCTGTTTGCGCTGGCCGATGCCATGCGCGTGGAATATGAAGCCATAGCGAGTGCCGGGTTCATGGTGCAGGTGGATGATGCCTGGCTTGCAGCCCTGTGGGACCGCATCGGCATACCCATGGGCATGGCAGCTTACCGCAGGTACTGTGCCTTGCGCATGGAGGTGCTCAACCATGCCTTGCGCAACATACCCGAAGAACGAGTTCGTTATCATCTGTGCTGGGGCAGCTGGCACGGCCCGCATGCCCATGATCTCCCCCTGGCAGACATTGTCGACATTCTGCTGACGGTCAAGGCCCGGACCTATCTGATCGAAGGTGCCAATGTGCGGCATGAGCATGAATACCGCGTATGGGACTCAGTAAAACTGCCCGAAGGAAAAATGCTTGCACCGGGCGTGGTATCCCATGCCACCACCCTGGTGGAACATCCGGCACTGGTCTGTGAACGCATCATGCGTTATGCCAAACGCCTGGGCAGGGAGAATGTCATGGCATCGACCGATTGCGGACTGGGCTTGCGCTGTCATGAACAGATTGCGTGGGCCAAACTGCGTTCTCTGAGTGAAGGCGCCAAACTGGCCAGTGAAAAACTCTGGAAATCCGCTTAGTACCTGCTCAGCGATAGTGCATCATGCCCGTGAGGACATAGAGGAAGTCAGCGAAGGCGGGGCTGTGTGTCAGCGGATAGTGCAGCGCCTGCTGCAGCACGATCCAGCCGGCACCGATGATGCTGTACAGGCCGATGCGGCCGTTCTGGCGCCATTCATGCACGAGAATCGCCACTGCCATCGCATCCAGCGTCAGGTACATGGGCAGCAAGGGGAACGTACTCAAGCCCAGTGGCACCATGTAGACGCGGTGTATGCCCGGCGGCAGGAGGGGTAGCAGGGCAAACAGCATCATGCGCTTGTGTACCGCCGGTGTACGCACGGTGCGGATGGCCAATGTGAACAGTACGCCAAAACCCAGCACGGCCATGATGCCCAGGTAGGTGCCGTCGTAGTAATTGGGTCCGGGGGTATCGCGGTTGGCCGCGCCGCTCAGCAGTGTGATCAATGCGCCCATGAAGATCACCGCAGTGGCCAGGGCAATGCCAAAGGTGCCGAGACTTCGGTGCAGCGTGATGTTCCGGACCTTGACCAGCCAGGCCTGTACGACGAGCAGGATCATCCAGCAGGAAAACACCAAACCATGCAGATGCACTACCGGTGGCGCAGGGGGAAAGCTGCCCCTGGCCAGGGGCAGCCAGTAGGTCATGCCGAAGCCGGTGAATACGAAGCCCGCCATCAGCAGCGTCATCCAGAAAAAGAAGGAGAGCCGGAGACTGCGGGTGCGCTCTGGTTGTAATGTGCTTGCAGTGGCGGAGGTGGCTGTCATGGTTTGAAGAATAGGCGGGGATGCCGGGCTTGTCAATTGTGTTGACATTGCGTCAGAACGGTCAGTGTGGGTGCCTGGTTGGTGGCCGTGTGGATTTCATATAGAATCATTCAGGGTCGGAGTCTGTGCAGCTCGATCTGCTGCGGATACATGCGTTCCCTCGCCATTCACTACCGAGACATAACAATGAGAATCTTCCCGAAGATACTGCTTGCCCTCATGCTGCCACTGCCTTCTTTGCTGCCTTCTTCTGCTTCCGCCCAGCCGGGTGCCTTCAACCCTCCCTTGCTCGAATGCGGTGCCCAGGGCGAGGCCCAGGTGATCTGCGGCACCCGTGCGCCGGAAGACTTCGAACTGAGCCCGGATGGCAGCTTTCTGATCGTGGCGAAGTACGGCAAGGGAGATGATCTGGGGCTGGATTTGTTTGATCTGGCCAGTCAGCGTTTTACCGAAATGGCGTTGAGCTCTGCGAAACAGGAACAGTGGGGCATGGCTGCCTGTACGGAATCCATCGGCGCGCAGGTAAGCCCGCATGGGCTGTCCTTGTCGCAGCGCAGTGATGGCCGCTGGCAGTTGTATGTGGTCAATCACAATGTGCGCGAATCCATGGAGATGTATGAACTGCTGCCTGCGGGGGAATCCTGGCGGCTGGTATGGCGCGGCTGTGTGCTGGCCGATCAGCCCTACAACGATGTCGCTGCGCTGCCGGATGGCAGTTTCGTGGCCACCCGGCCGCAGGCCATTCAACAGCAGGGGCAGGATCTGTTTGCCGGCGCGCCAACAGGAAATGTGGCGCACTGGACGCCCGCAACAGGGGAACAGGTACTGCCGGGTTCGGACTACGGCTTTCCCAATGGCGTGCTGGTCTCGGCGGATGGCCGTTATGCCTACGTCAGCGGCTGGACCACGCGCTCCTTTCACCAGTACGACCTGATGCGGCAGCAGGAAGTGGGCCGGGTCGATTTCACCTTCATGCCGGACAATCTCACGTGGACTCCCGATGGCAGGATTCTGGCCGCCGGTATCAAGGGTATCAACGGCAACTGCCCGGCCGACTCGGCGGCCCCCTGTCTCCAGGGTCTGGTGGTTGCGGAAGTGGATCCGGCTACCCTGGGTGTTTCAATCGTGTATGACAACGCCGGCAAGGCGCTGATCAATGGCACCTCGGTTGCCATCGAGGCCGGCGGTTTTGTTTATGTTGGTTCCTTCCAGGGCACACGCCTGGTCAAGCTGCCGCGTTGATTGCTATTGTTTGGCCGTCGGCAGCAGCTTTTTCAGATACACGCCCGTGTGGGGCTGGGACCTATGCAACGCCACGAACCGACACCGATCGGGACTTGCCAATTTCCCGCCGTCGCCGCAGTAGAATCATCCTAAGTCCGACAGGTTCTTAGACTCCGGTATGCGACGAACAATCGTCAAAGGTACTCATGTCCCGGACAGAGGCACCCTGATAGTTACCGTCCCAAAGTGTCACCATTGCGGTGGTTATATCCATGTAATCGTCCCAGTAGGCAGGGGAAAGTGACCAGGCAAATCGTGGAGAAGACGTGACTGGGCTCTTAACCTTGTTCCCAAAAGTCGAGTAAGGACTGACGTTTGAATTCAGCTCGGCAAAGATTCCTACATAAGTGGAATTCGCAAATTCTGCCGCTGTATGTGAAGCTTGGACAAGTTGGGTGCCCCCGATAGGCGCCCAGTAACATTGCGCATCGGCGGCCCGAGAATCCGCCGAAAAAGCGCCGTAAGAAACTAGAACAGTAACAGCCATACTTGCTTTGATTTTCATAATTATTATCCTTTTGGTTGTGTTACCTCACTACTGAAGTGCCAAGCATTGAACTAATGTACTGTCAGAACTGGCTTGGAGTGCCGTTATTCTGACAGGAACGGTTGAGACTTGAGAGAGCTTCCTCGGGCCTCATTTCGGCATACTTGCCCCAATCCATATAGTTGGCAGTGAGGTTTTGTCGATGCATATCATCCTTAAGCGCTACCAGTGCTGCTGCTCCCTCTTCAGACAAGGCATCGACTATCTGGGCAAAGTGAGCCTCAGTGCCTTTCTCTTCATATTGATCCATGAGAGTAAATACCTTGCCTGCTGCAAGCGCATCCGAGGATGCAGCCGATCTTCCTGCCAGTACTTCTCGGCAGGAGTCGGCAAAGTACGCAAGTGCTTTATCTCTTGCGAGCCTGGTATCGGACCAGGCCGCACCTATAATCGCCTTGTCAGATTCGCTCAAATCCGGAATCACAGTGGCAGCGGCGCTCAGTGCAAACAGCATGGAGGTATATTCGCGAGGCCGTAAGTCTCTCCAGGCGGGAAAGGGTTCTGCTTCCGGTCTGGGTGGTGGGAGAAGCCCTTCAGAGAGGTTTGCCTCGGGGTTCGTCAAGTCCACAATTTGTGGTTTATCGTTGGCATCCTGAGCCTGTACATTCGTTAACAGCAACAAGAAGTACAGTAGAGAAGACAATTGGCTTGGTTTTTTTACGTTCATGGTCAAGCTCCTTTTGTGAAATGATCGATGCCACTGTAATATTGCGGCTACCCTTGGTGGCTGGGAGTAGTCACTACAGATAGAAACACACTCTTCACAACAAGAATCGTATTCACAGCGAAATTCGAACAGAAAGGGAACGACCGAAAACTCCTTTTCAATGACGTTCTTTAATATGAGTGTGAAATGCTTGTATACCCCCCCCGATTTATTTGTCAATAGTTTTGCAGAGTAAATTCAATCTTTCTGGAATCTTTCTTGCAATATCATTTTGATATCAAAATACCGTGTTTAATTTTAGTGGTTCGTAACCGCTGAATTAGGGATACTCTGAAAAACTCGAGATTTTTGGCATAATACAGCTACCAACCAGAAGGAGCCAATTATGAGCCAGTTGACCTTTGCCGAAGCTGAGTTTGCCATCAAGAAAAAGAAAACCCGCCGGGAGATCTTTCTGGAAAAAATGGACAAGCTTATTCCTTGGGGGAAACTGGAGCAGCAGCTGATAAAAAAATATCACAAAGCTAAGACGGGCCGCCCCCCGTACCCGCTGCCTGTGATGCTGCGCGTTCATGCCATGCAGCTTTTCTATAACCTGAGCGATCCGGCAATGGAAGATGCTTTGTATGAAATTGAGTCTATGCGCCAGTTTGCGGGGCTGAGGCTCAGCGGTAATTTGCCGGACGAGACAACTATTTTGAACTTCAGGCATTTTCTGGAAGAACACAAATTTGGCAAGA
>JAVVEZ010000050.1:0-25138 GCA_032250895.1 Pseudomonadales bacterium
CGTTACCCCCGGTCACCAGGGCTACCTTTCCGTTCAAATCAAATATATTGGCCACTCTCTTTCCTTCCTTTTGCTTTGTTTTACATGGACTGAATGTCAGCTTCAATTTACCTGAGCCGGTATCTTGCGGCCATTAAAATCTGTCTCTTTCCATCTTGTTCGAGCAGTACCAGACGTAGCGATCTGTCACGCAGCCAAGCTGGTATCGGGCAGTGCATGCACCGATGTCCTGCATGCGCAAGTTCAGCCTACCGGAGCATTCAGCCGCATCGAGTACGGCGGACAGAGGGGCGGTGGGCGCTCATAGGCTTCTCGCAGTTGTTTCGCGCAATATATTATTAATTATGATTTAACGCGAACCTTCTGCATAGGTTTCCATATTTACTTGCTCCCGGGTTTCAATTGCTCAGCGGTATGGAGATGCCCGATTTGCCCGCCTGGCGTTACAAAGCCAGTCTGATCCGAAATCTACCAGCACTTATCCGATCAGTTGATATCCTAACAATGGACTACGGATCAGAAGCCAGACAGTAATGGTTTCACCCGAGGTGACTGGTGTCTGGTCACTGAAACAGAACGTTTGATTTTCGGTGTGCTGTCTGTCTCGCAACGAAACGAGAACACTTACAGACTTGAATTCAAGATGAGTACGCAAAGTGACCTCTTTATTATTGAACCAGGAGTATCACAAAGGATCACTCAATAAAGCAGGACCGTGCCGGAGATCAATTGAACAGGGACACTGCAGATAGCCAGGTCTTCTCCGCAGGCTGTTTCCAGAAGTTCCAGGGTGGACTGAAACTGGTCAATCCAGTAATCGATGCCAATTCAGGCGCTGTGGCATTAGAGACAAGCCGGGTTCCGGCGCCATGTCCTGTTCTTTCCGTCACAATGGCCTGAACTTTGTGGCTGAAGTGGCCAGGACTTGACATATATTACTGATATTCAAAGTAGTTGCCAGCCTGCGGGAGAAAAAACAATTCCAGCAGTGATACCCATGGATCGAACCGGAATGTGGCTTTAGCCCCCCGCTGGGGATAAATCCCCAAGGGGAATTAATATGAGTTCTACAGCGCTATCGATAATAACCCAGTCATCAGACCCTGTTGATACAGCAGGCCGTAATTCAGAGCCTGTTCTTGTTGAAAATGAAGAACACCATTGGGATGATATTTTCACCTTGGAAGACTTCGAAGCATTATTACAAAATGCCAACCTTCCCGCGGACCAGGTACACGTCTTTTACCGCGGAAAAAATATCACTGCGGCATCCAATATTCCTGAAGCAATCAAGGAAGCCATCCCCCGCATAGGGAACCGGTATGATAACGACAGGCTGTTCAGGGCCTATTCCTCCAACGAGTGCAGCATCAGAATCATCAATGCGTTCAGATTTCATCCAAAGATCAATGAAATGGTTGAGAAACTCCTTGATGAAACCCGCATCATGGTTTCCGCGAATATTTACTACTCACCGAAACCTGAGCAGCGGATACTGCCTCTCCATAAAGACAGAAAAGAGGTTTATATCTCGCAGATAAGCGGCAAAAAGCGCATGTTCTTTGCTGAAAAAAACCAAGGAGATCCCGCGGTAGACAGCATTACAAATTACATCGAATACTCGGCAGGGGATAACCTGTATATCCCCATGGGGGTCCCTCATTGCGGACAATCCATAGACGGCCATTCATTACACCTGACATGGGGGTTCCGGGCTCACAGCATTTCACGCTTCCTGCAATACGTCCTTTCACAGGATGAATCCCTGAACAGGGTTCTTGAACAATCCATCGGTTTGAAACAAAATCAGCAGCTCGAGCCCGATTACGAAGCGCTGGAAAAATGCACCAGGAAACTCCAGAAAACTATCGGACGGGCGTTAAGAGACAGGGAGCTTCTTGATGGCTACTTGAAAAGCGACAGGATCGCTTGCGACCTTTGATCGAGACTTCCAACTGCACCTTTAGTGAAGATTTTGGAATACGGGACATGCACACCCCTAAACTCATCCACCGCCTAAACCAATGGGCAAAGGAAAAACCTGACCAACTCGCTTTGGCTTTACCACACCCCGGTTCTAATGCCACCGAGTTCACATGGAAGTCTCTGGTAGCCCGCGTTAAAAATACCACGAAAACATTTCAGCAGGCGGGTGTCCGACGCGGTGACATCGTGGTAATCATTAACCCGGACGTCGAGCACCAAGTCTTTGGTTTCTTCGGCTCCTTGTTCGCGGGCGCCTTGCCGTCAATATTTTCTTTTCCCTCCCTCAAGCAGAACAATGACAGTTTTTGGAAGACTTTTTCCTCCGCTGTCGAATTGATCGGTGATTGCTGGGTTGCCTGCCCAGCCGGCATGGCCGGCCTGGCTACGGCGCCGGGCGCCAGGTTATTGTCATACGGGGAAATCACCGTCTCTCTCGATGATCTGACCGGCGATCTGAAACCACGCATCGGTTACCAGGATCCCTTGTTTCTGCAATTTTCCTCCGGCACAACCGGCGCGAAAAAGGGTATCGCCGTAACAGAAGAGATGTTTGTTTCACAAGTCGAATCCAATGCCAAGGCGACCGGCCTGAGATTGGACGATGTATTCATCAACTGGTTGCCGCTTTACCACGACCTGGGGCTGATTGGAGGGTTTTTGTTCCCGCTCTATCATGGATTGCCGGCTGTCATCCTTTCCACGTTTGATTGGCTGGGTCAGCCCTTGTCACTTTTTAAAGCGATTAACGACTACCGCGGCACCATTACGCACCTGCCTAATTTCGCCTACCAGTTTATGACCAAGCGGATCAAGAACCAGGAGCTGGAAGGCCTGGATTTGAGCAGCTTGCGCGCCATGATCAGCGGCGGCGAACCGGTGCGCCCGCAGGCGCACCGGGATTTCTTTTCCGCATTTGGAAAATCCCTGGGCTCCCGCGCCTTGTTCCAGGCGGGATATGGCACGGCCGAATGCACCCTTTCCGTTGCCAAGTCCCGCCTGGGGATACCACTGACGGTGGATCGCGTATCCCAACGGCAGTTTATCCGTGAACACATAGCACAGCCTGTCGAAGACGAAAATGATAACTACCTGGAATTCTGTTCTTGCGGATTCCCTCTTCCGGGAATCGATATCAGAATAGCCGGCGGCAACAAGGAGGGTATGGTTGGCGAAATAGAGGTGCGGGGGAAATGCGTTTTCAATGGTTACTATAAACAGAGTGCGTCCGCCCTGTCCGGCAATGGCTTTTTCAAGACCGGAGACCTGGGTTATCTGCGCAATGGCGAACTGTTCGTCACGGGGAGGTCAAAAGACCTGATCATCCATAGGGGGGTTAATATTTACCCCACGGATGTCGAGGAAATATTGAATTCCCTTCCAGGCGTGAAAAAGGGCCGTGTCGTGGTTTTCGGGGTGCTTGATGAAGGCACTGAGCATATCGTTGCCATGGTGGAGGAAGCGAAACAAAAAGGGAACGGGGAGGAAAAGAGGGGAGAAAAGAGAGAACGTTCACTTGACCTTGCGGAAGCCAAGCGGGTTGTATTTGATCGGCTGGGCTTCCGCCTGAAGGACATCGTCGTGACGGAACCGGGAACATTGGTCAAAAGCACCTCGGGAAAGCTGTCCCGCGACCGGAACAGGAAACTCTATCTCTCCCAGTACAGCAAGAAACAGCCATCGAAAAGTCGGTTGCAGGAAGATGGGATGTACACGGCGTCACCGTACCTGCTATTCAAGAAAACCGAAACGGGGATTTCCCTGTTTCTCAATAACGGCGATAACATGACATTGCCGGAACGCATCGGACTGTTCCTAAAAGGTCTGCAGAATACCCCGCGCGGAGGAAACTTTATAGCAAGGTATCTGAAATCCGAAGGCGGCCAGGATTACTTGCCAGTGCTGCTTGATTCGGGCGCCCTGTTTAAGTCCGGCATACAGGAATTCTATCAAGGCTATTCGGGCATGGTCTTAAACCGAGAATCGTCGGAGCTGGTGGTCAGTTTTCGTGGCGGCGCATTCGACGTGATGGGAGGCGTTGATGTGCAGGACTTTATCCAGGGCACCGGCATCGGCAACCATAATCTCATCATGCTCAGGGATCCAAAGAAGAACTGGTATCTTTCGGGTTTATCGGACGAGATCAAATCGTTTAACGATATGATCTGCTGGCTTATTGGTTGCCGGGACGCAATCCGCCATATCAAAAAGACGCATGTTGTCGGGCATTCCGCCGGAGCCTATGCCGCCCTGCGGGCGGCGCATGCGCTTAAAGCCTCTACGGTATGGGCATTTTCCCCGGTAAATCCCCGCGGTAACAGTAAAGAGGCCATAGCGAATTACCTCAATGATTCCAATGGAGTGACCACCTATCACGTGTGGTACGGGGCCGGAAACAGCCAGGATACTGGAGTGGTTGACTCAATCAGGGGATTCGATGGAGTCAATCTGCACCCGGTTGACACCAGGGAGCACTGGGTGATCCGGGAGCTGTGGAGGCGTGGCCAAATACCCACCTTACTACAGCCTCCGGCGAACGGGGCAGGCTCCCGTAATCAAGAGGATGCGCTGTCATTAAACTTCCTGGTTACTATGCTGCAATGCTACATGGAGCCCGGAATTCAATTGACCGCTGACACACCACTGGATTACCTGTTCGACTCCCTATTGTTAACTCAAATCATCGGCGAAATACAAGATCGATTCGGTATGAATTTCAGTTTGTCGGAAATAACAGGCCCCGACCTGGAGACGCCCAGGAGTCTGTTTCAGGCGCTGTCGCGGCTGAAGGCCCGGCACCTTTTACGGGTGAAATCCACGGTTGACCCAATCCCATCTTCAGTGTTTAATCTCTAAAAGTAACCAAAAGTTCCATGCAACTGAAACACCCGAGGGCAGGCAGCCGCCTATGAAAACCGGGATTGATTGGCGTAAGTAATCAGACAGAATCATTGCTCCATCGGCCGGCGCTACTATTGACACCATACAAGAAATATGAATAACAAAAATTGGAAAAGCCTAGTTCTGGAAATGCTCATGGTAATGCTTGGGGTATTCCTTGCTTTACTTTTGGATGAATGGCGTCAAGACAGACAACGAAATGAAATAGCACAGTTAACCCAGGCTAGGATTGTTTCTGAGATAAATAGCAATTACGAGGCGATTGTAAACTACGAAACCAGACTTAACTCTCGATATGAATCCTTTATAGAATGGGGGCAATCCTTGGATCCAACAAAAAGCATTGCAGAACAGTTTGATGATTTCCCCGGCTTTCCAGGCATCTTCTTAAATGATGCAGCCTGGCGAAGATCTAGTTCGAGTGAAATAACCAATTATATTGATGATTCTTTTATTACAAGTGTATATGGACTGTATGACTTTAATCTGGCTCTCAGGGCGACAACGGAAATGTTTTCCGATATCTATTTTAGTAAAGATATTTGGGATAACGAGTTTACACTGGCGTCCTATAACATGATGGATTGGGTTTTCAAGGAAACATTTTCTCAGGCGAAGCAAGCAAAAAGGATTTATTCAAATTTTATCGAAAGCTATCCTGTGGATGACAATGTCAATTAGGGCAACATAGCCGTCCTTTTTTCCTTAATGGAATTAATATCCTCGTTCAGAATAATTTCCTGGGCCTTGAGAAGTGTCTCATCCTTATCAGACAATGGATCCCAATTCACCGGGACATGGGGCTGAATCCCCAGACCGATATAATCGCTTCCATCGGGAAAAGTATCCCGCTTGGCCCGCACACTGGCCTCGCCACCCAGCGGCATGCCGAAGTAGAGGGACTGGCCCGAGTTGCCATTGCTCGGCTCACCCACAAAGATGAAGTGTGGCAACTGGCTGGCATAGATCAAAAAATCTTCCGCCGCACCACTGGTTTCAATGCCAATCAGTACCGCTGTCGGCATGATGATTTTTTCTTCCATATTGGTTTCATCAGAGACCAAAACGTCCGATTCTATTTCCCCGAATACTTCCCCGGTCGCATAGGGCTCGTATTCCTTCGCAAATTCAAAAAGATCGGAGAATCCGCCGAAGGCCCGGTAAACCGAATTATTGATCCTCGTCCTGGATTTCGCTCCCAGCAGATCACGATAGGTCATGAAGCCCAACAGGTCTTCAACAATCAAGGTATTGCCGCCGGCGTTATGCCGCAAATCGATGATCAAGGCGCGGGCGTTCCCCAATTCGTCCAGCATGGCCCTGAACTGGTTAATCATATCCGGATCTGTAAAGCTGTTAAACGTTAGGTAAGCAACACCATCATCGAGCCACTGGAATTCAATCGTATCGTCCGGCAGATCGATTAACGAGACCCAGTCGCTGCCGGAAAGCCCGGTAATATCCCTTGTAACTTCCTCTTCCAAAAGGGTACCGTCTGGCAGTTCAAAGGTCAAAGTCGCCCGGCTATCGCGCGGGCCGGCCAACAAGCCATAACCTCTGGCCATGTCCCCCCGAACACCTTCATACCACTTCCAGGCTTCAGTGGAACTGCTTATATAAGGAAACACCTCCCGCTCCAACACGGCCTGGATCGGCTCGCCATCGATGGCAAGTAACTGAGACTTCAACGGGATCCTGCCCCCCAACTCCTCTACCACGGCCACCACGTAGGCCTTGTGGTCCACCTCAATAAGCTGGATGCCCGGGAAAGCGATGTACCGCTCAGACAACCAGCGGGGGAAGTCCACCCGTGTGCCGCCATCCTTGAGCAGCGCGGCGAACTTCTTCATCACCCTGTAATACTCAAACGCGTTGTCGGATTCCAGCACCTCCGTCAAATACGCTTTATAGATTTCATCCCAGTCTATACCCTCAACTTGGTCAAAATAGACAAAATTGTAACTGACCTCTTTCCAGAACTGGGACAGACCATAGAGCTTATCCGCCGTAGTGAGCTCCTCCTGCGCCCGTGCAAAAGTGTGGCAGACCGTCAATATCAACGCTACCAGCAATGAAACGAAATTTCCCGTACTATTCATTTTCATCATTCCTGTCACCCGCACCACTCACCATTTCTGTAGAATATTTGGGCTTGAGCAGTTTCAAAGGTCTACTCTTTACAGCATCACCTTGATCAGTTTCTGGAGAGTCTAGCTGACTGGCGCCCAATGCCAGTTCCTGCAATCGGATAATCCGGTCTGCCATGAGGATGGTTTCCTTTCTGTGGGCAATCATGATTCGCGTTATACCAAGGTTTGACAGTACTTCGTTTATTTTTTTCTCCGTCGGTATGTCGAGGGCGCTGCTCGCCTCATCAAGAAATAGAATTTTAGGTCTTTTATAGAGAGCCCTGGCAATCAAGACCCTCTGCACCTGCCCGCCGGACAGGGTGCTGCCCAAGTCCCCGGCCAAGGATGAAAATCCCATGGGCATCGACATAATGTCTTCGTAAACCTGGGCTTGCCTGGCGCACTCCTCCATGAGTTCCTGGTCTCTTTCTATTGCAAAGAAGGTGATATTGTCGGCAATCGAGCCTCCCAGCAAGGTATCACCCTGCATAACGGCGGAAACCATGCGCCGGTAATTCTTCATCCCGATCCGGGTGATGTCCATTCCGTCCAGGTAAATCTTCCCTTCACTCGGCTGCATGAGCCCCATCATCACTTTCATCAGGGTCGTTTTTCCGTATCCCGAGGGAGCGACAATACATACGCATTCTCCCTGTTCGATGCTCAGCGACAGGTTTCTGAACAGGAAAGGTTCCTGGGAATGATAGCGATAGGAAACACCCTTTAATGCCAACTGCCCCTTGAACCGATCGCCCACCTCCATCTCGGACTCCAGGTGCTCTTCCTCGTCCTCAAGCACGATATCCGCCACCCTGGACAGGTGCAAGCTCATCATTCTCCAGGCAAAGAACTTATCCAGAAGTGTTTGAGAGCTGGTTGCAAACTGCTGCCTGTAGGCAATAAATCCAAATAACACACCAATGGTAATTTCTTCGTTGATCACCGACAGAGCACCTATCCAGATCACCAGGATATACTCCGCCCCATAAATCAACTCATTGACCGTTGTTTTCGTAATAGTCAAGCGGCCCAATTTGATATCGGAATTGATCAGGTCGGCATTGGTATTTTCCAGCTTTGCCTGGGATATGGCTTCCCCATTGAATATCTTGATGGGTTGTACTGTACGAACAACCTCATAGAAAAGCGTATTTGACCTGCCCTTAAGTTGAATATTCTCCTTAGTCCGGGCTCTGACCAAGTTGTAGAGCAGATTCCTGATCAAGACATACAGCGTCACGGCGACTAAGGTGATGGCCGCCAGCTTGGCGCTGAAAATAAACATCATAGTCAGTGTCAGAATGGCCATGACCCCGTCAATGACGCCCTCCACCAGGCCTTCACTGACCTGGTTTTTTATATAATCCAGGGAGCCCAGCCTGGTCAGGATGTCCCCCACTGCTCTTTTCCCAAACCAGTCCATCGGCAGGTGAAGTAAATGGCGGAAAAGATTCGTCACCAACTGTATGCCCAAGGTACTGCGCAGATAGAGAATGACCCAGGAGCGGAATGCCTGGGTAATCAAACGGAACAGCAACAGCAGCAAAAAACCTATCCCGAGAATCCACAGAAACTCCCTATCCCGGGTGACTACCACGTTATCGACCACTGTCTGAATGTAGAGCGGCGTGGTCAATACCAGCAATTGCAATACAAAGGACAAGGTGATGATCTGCACCAGGCTGCCGGTCAACCCGCTGACCGTTGACCATAGCATCGAAAACCTGAGTTTGGGCTTCTCCGTGATGGGTCTGAACGCTTCCGTCGGCCGCAGTTCCATGGCCACCCCGGTGAACGACTTGGACGCCTCGGACCAGGACAACACCCGTCTGCCGCAACCGGGATCGTGAATCACAACACACCTTTTATCCACGCTCTTTAAAACGACAAAATGATTCATATTCCAATGCAGTATGGCGGGGGTAGTGATATGTTTCAGTTGCTCCAGCTCCAGCCTTACTGTCCTGGGAGAAAAATCCAACGCTGTGGCAATCTCAACCATCAGCTTGAGAGTGGCTCCCTTCAAGCTGATGGGATATCGTCGGCGCAATTCCTGCAGATCTATTTCATGACCGTAATAATTGATGACCATACAAATGGACGCCAGACCGCATTCACTGCCTTCCGATTGTAAAATCACCGGCAGGGTTCGTTTAAAACCAAACTGCAATTTATCCAGGACTGAGGTCATTTTTATCCCATTCGATCAGCAATTTTCAGCCGGAGTAAGGATCAATGATCCAGGAAAGCAGGTTCTTGGTTTCGCCGATGACATCAGCCGTCAGCAGCAGCCCGGTTTGCAGGAGTACCTCTTCGCCAAACCCGTTGCTCACTGTCTGCGACTCAAGCTCGACCATGGCCACATAGGAGGGTTCTTCAATGATGCCTTGCAGGTTGATCTGGGCCGGGTCAAACAATGTACCACCGACGGATTGAATCACTCCTTTGTAGAGGCCGTATTCCTGAAAAGGGAAAGCGTTGTAGCGGATGGTAATCTGCTGGCCAACCCGGGTGCGCCCTATGGCATGGGAGGGGACATAAATTTCCGCCACGAGAACATGCTCCTCGGGTAGAATCACCATCAGCGTGCGGGATACCTCGACATAATTGGCTTCCTGGAAATAAATATTGGTTACCACGCCATCCGCGGGAGCGCTGATGATATAAGAGCTGTCGGCTTCAGCCTGGGCTATCTGTCTTCTAAGGTCATTGATGCGTTCCTCGTAGCTGATGACAAGGACGTTACTGTTGGCCTCGATGTTATGAACGTGTAGCTGGTTATCCTTCAATTCCTGGTTGAGGGCATCCCTGCTTTTACCCAGGTCCTTGAGCTTCAACCTGGCCTCCAGAACCTCAGCGTATTTCGCGTTGTATTCACTTCGTGAAATCTGGCCTGATTCCAGCAGCCTTTCGATGCCCTTCAGTTCGTACCCCACTATTTCCAGGTATTCAGTACGCAGATTTATTTCTTCCTGAACCTGGGCCAGTTCAAGGCTTATTTTTTCATTTCTGTTGACAGTCTGTTCAACATCAAGTCGCATCAGCTCCTTCTGGAACCCGATCTTGGCTTCTATCAGATCAACGCTCTTCAGGATGTTTTCGATGACTACTTCGCTCAGATTGCCCGCCTCGTTCTGAGTATCAGTCTTGATCCTGTAGAGCGGATCGCCCCGGGAGACCCTGTCACCAATCCTCACATACATCGCTTCAATCAGGCCCGGCTGGTAAGCGCGGATATTGGACTCGCCGGATGAAGACCTTAATACGCCATTAACGGCGACTTTCTTTGAATGGTCAGCAAGCAGCAGAAATAGGAGAGTACAGGCAACCAGAAAGATCAGGAACAGAGTCAACAGGACATGAGAGATGGGGCGCGACAAGACGACGTTGCCGTGCTTGGAGAGCTGGGCATCGACAGCCTCCTGCCTGAATACGATACCCTTTTTTTGCTTAGCCGCCACGAAGCATAACCTCCAGCCTCAGGCTCCATGGCCTTGTTGGATTAGCGTATTTTCTGAATGAAATTTTCCACACGTCCCCGCGGCAAAGCGGCTCCCTGAAGATTCAGGCTACTTGAACCACTGGAATAAGATTTTTTGCCTCCCTGGGTTCGAGCTTGGGAAAATTCTTCGCCGGACATATCAAGGAGTCAGCGTGCAGGGTTGCGAAGCCTCTTGACCAGATATCCTGCTTTACGTCGTCAATAATCAAGCTGCCATCAGGGTCCAGGTAACCCAGGTCATTGCTTGGACTGTTAAAGGCCACTGTGCATTTCGCGATCCTACCATTGGCCCTGATGACAAAGGCTCGCGGGGCCGCCGCATAACAGATATGGTGGTCAGTCTTGTCATTTATGAAACTGGCTATATCGGTGACTCTATCGCTACCCAGGGAAGAAGACGTCCGGGACAGGATCTGTTTCATTTTGGATATGCTTTCTGCGACTTCATCTTTCTCGGGGAGATAGTTTTTAACCTGCCCGGAAATTCCAGCCCCGAGGTTGGAAATTTGCCTTATATAGGTGGAAAACCTCGTGTCATCCCAAAGCTCTTCTTTTATTCTGTAGCAAAGCTCCAACATGGATTCGGAATTGAACTTTGTTATGTGCAGTCTCAGCGTAACCTGAAAGCTATCTTCCACTGCCTTAAAAGATCTTAAATTCGCCCATATCCTGTCAAAGGTGCCACCCCCATTCGCCAGCACCCTGGTCGTATTGTGGGCACGCTCGTTTCCATCCAGTGAAACTTGGTAACTGGTTATCCCCAGCTTGACAAATTGCCTGAAAAGGTCCTGGTCCAACAAGTAAGAGTTCGTTGTCATATTACTGGACAAGCTGAAGCCATAGCGCTTTTTCAGGCACTGTGCTTCTTCCATAATGTTTAACGCCGCTGGTGAATTAAGCGTTGGTTCCCCACCAAACCAAGATATCGAAAGTTTTTTAAGATGAGGCGCGCTATTTGAAAGCAGATTTTTAATGCCTTTTAAAACACTTCTCCTCATTGCGGGAATAAGAAAATCCTCATAGCAATAAACACATCTGAAATTACATTTTTCCGTTGGCAATATAGTGAGAAACAACGAGTCGTCGCGAGCATAATCAACGAAGGTTTTTTTAAATCTGAGACTATAGTCTGCCATTACTATAACTCCATAAAGATTTTTGAGATTGTTATCAGTATTATTGGCACTAGCTTTCCTAATGTACCTCGTGCCGATACATAAAAAATATATGGCACATAAAACGTGCTCCACACCGAGAATCTAAAAGTTAATAATTTCCTCAGGTACCAGAACTGAAATCAGAGCTTCCCTGCTCTGGTTGACTGATTTGGTTCCAACGGATATGGTTTTGTATTTGATAGGCAACAAATTCAAACCATTGCAATATCTCTGTAGTTCTGGCTACCCATCATTATCACAGCCCGGATTACAGCCAATGTTCGGGCAGAGATTACCACCTGCAGCATCATCCAGATCTTCCGCGTCAATCAGCCCTTCTTCTTCAAGCTGTTTTTTGAATTCGTCCATTCTTTTTTTGAGAATTTTTTGATTTTCAGCTTCATCTTTTTTATCTTTGCTCATGTTTTGATCCTCTTAACGTAAAACCTAATTGTGAAATACCAAGTGCTATCGCCGCACTGAATGGTGCAGGTTTTCTGCAAACTTTATAAGCCAAATTCAGGCCATATTTACTAAACATATTAGCCAATTGAAGTAGAATATTCAGTATTGATATCGCAGGACTGGGTTTCTGGTCGTTCACCCGTCGCATGTTTCCAAACTGCAGGGACACAAAACATTTGTGCCTCCTGCAGTATCTTCCAGATCCTCAGGGTTGATGTTCTCTAAATCCTTTTCAAACTGGTCAACGTTTTTATCAGTATCCTTTTTCTTTTTTTTCCTGTTATTTGCATTACTATCGTTTTTTTTCATCCGAATTTACCCCAGATGTAGCGAATATCAGTCGATATGGTTTATAGAATAGAAAGAATGCCTGGAGACAGCTCAAGCCTCGGTTAATTGTACGCCCGCTCTGGAGCATCAAAGATAAATAATTCGCCAAATAAGCAATCAAATTCGGACATTATGAGTAATCTGGCTCGATACTCGCTAAAAAGTGGAGCCTCTTTTTAAAGGATTGATTTATTAATGTGAGTGTTTCTGGTAATTTCCGGGTTGCTTACAAGAGCACTTACAAGAACAAAGAAAAGAACAGTCGCCATCCACCCGGCCAACTGGAAAATACGCCATGTTCCGACTATACACCGCCATCGTCCTGCGCCTTTTAGCCAAGGAAAAAGCCTACGCCCTCATCAACATATTCAGCCTGGCGCTGGGAATGGCCAGTTTTATACTGCTCTCGCTCTACCTGCAAAGCGAATTGACTTACGACCAACATTTCTCCAATCATGAACGCATTTATCGCGTCATGGCCAGACGTCCGGATGCAGACTTTGCGGTCACCTCCGAAGGTCTGGGCCCACTGCTGCTACGGGACTATCCCCAACTGGGCGAATTCATTCGTTTTCGGCCCTCCAGTCAAAATGTCTTGACCTACCAGCATAACAGCATGGGCTGGGACGCTATTTACCTGGTGGATGAAAACCTCTTCCGGGTATTCGACCATGACATCCTTTACGGCGACCCTGAGACGGCGCTGGCCGACCCCTATTCCATCGCCATCAGCGAATCCATGGCGCGGAGCTATTTCGGTGATCGAGACCCTGTGGGGGAGTTGTTGGAAAGTGGGGGGCTGTCTTATCGGATAACCCTGGTCTTTGCCGATCTGCCGGAAAACACCCATCTGAAGTACGACGCCGTTTATCCGTATAGCCTTGTGGGTGTATTCAATCCGGATTATCAGGATAATTATGCACAAAATTTATTTAACGGGACACTTTACACCTACTTATTCTTAGCTCCCGATTTTGATGTCCAGACTTTCCCAACCCTTTTCGCCGAGTTTTATGACCGCTATATAGCCGAGAGGGCCGAAGCGTTCGGTTCTCATTTTACCACGGTACTTCAGCCTCTTGCCGACACGCATTTTACCCAGGTATGGGATTTTGACTCCGCAGTGCAGGGCAATATCTTTTATGTCTACGGCTTCAGCGCCGTGGCGGTTTTTATTCTGCTGGTCGCCTGCATCAACTACGTCAACCTGGCCACCGCACGGGCGGCAAGACGGGCCAGGGAAGTGGGCATGCACAAAATTCTCGGCGCCACGCGCTTGCAGTTGATTACACAATACCTTGGCGAGTCGCTGTTTTTTACCGCCATTGCCATGGCCATCGGCCTGTCGTTCGTGGTGCAGGCGCTTGAATTCACCGGGATAGGCGCCTTGATGGGCAAGACTGAACTGCTGTCCGCTTTGACCAGCCCCACCATCGTACAAACCATCGTGCTGGTAGGCCTTGTGGTCGGGCTGGGGTCCGGGTTGTATCCTGCGTTTTACCTTTCTTCCGTCCCACCCAAGACGGCATTGACCAAGCTTGCCCGCCCGGCCGGGCGCCGGATTTCTCTGCGCCAGGGGCTGGTCTTACTGCAACTGACTATTTCTATCGGCGTGATTGCCAGCACCTTGCTGATGGGTGCGCAAATGCGCTACCTGGCCGACAGGCCCTTGGGCTTCAATAAGGAGAATCGCGTTCTCATCGAATTACGCGGTGCCGACGCCATCGAAAACATTCCTTTGATCAAAAATGAATTGCTTGCCCATTCCGATATCCTGGGGGTCGCTGAGTCGGTGCTGGCGCCGGGGACGGGTAGCTATGCCGGCATAAGGTTTTTCGAGAACAATGCCGGGGCAGCGGAACCGGTACAGGTGGATTGGATGAGCGTGGGGTCTGATTATCTACCCGTGATGGGAGTGGATATCGTGCAGGGCCGTGCATTCTCCCGGGACATGCCCACAGACCGGGACAGGGCCATTATCGTCAATGAATCCCTGGTCAAGGCGATGGACTGGGAGAACCCCATTGGCAAACAGTACGGCGGTGACGGCAGTCAGGCCGAAGTCATCGGCGTAGTGGAGGATTTTCACTATGCTTCCCTGCACAGCCCGATACGCCCCTTGACGATTTCACTCCTGGCTGATGATTTCGGTAACACAGCCCCTTCCAACCGCTCGCTACAGCGCCGGCTGCTTATCGTCAATATTTCCGGCGAGTCGGTGATCGAATCCATGAGAACCATTGAAAACACGCTCCAGCGGCTGGCGCCCGGAACGCTATTTGATCCCCGGTTTCTTGATGCCTCGCTGGATGCACTTTACCGCACGGAAACCAACCTGATGCATTTGACCGAGATATTCTCCGCCCTCTGCATTTTGATCTCGATGGTGGGGCTGTTCGGGCTGACTGCGTTCACCACCCAGCAGCGTAACAGGGAATTGGGGATCAGAAAGGTGTTCGGTGCTTCCAGCTTCCAGTTGATCAATCTGCTCACCAGCAAATTGCTGTTGCTGGTGCTGCTGGCCGCCATCCCCGCCTCGTTGATCAGCTATTACGCGCTTGATAACTGGCTGGAGAATTTTGCTTACGTGGCAAGCCTACGCATCGATGCGTTTTTGATGGCCACCGCCGCCGTGTTGTTGCTTACCTACCTCACTGTCGCCGCCCAAGCGCTCAAGAGTTCCCTGTCGAATCCCATGGATATTCTGCGGGATGAATGATGGGTTTTGTAACCACTTGGTTTATTTCCCTGTAATTCAAGGAAAAATAAACACTTAAGCCAACAAGGATTAATTTAAGGCGCGATTTCATTCAAGCAAGCTGCCGGGAATGTCCAGGATATTTTGCTGTTTGTCCTGAAATTTTTGGCTAAACCCTTGACTTTCATAGTCTCTCACCGATACCGTCAGCTTCACAGGAAAGCCTCCTGAGTTCAACTTAAGGATTATCGAACTTGGGTCTTGGCGTCATCCACCAGAACTGATAATTCAATATCAAATTTATCTGGCACTTGCCAGGGACGGGTTTGAGTGGTTATGGTTTTGGAAAAAGAAAAATTCATATCCATTCTCGTGCATGGGCTGATGGACCCCTTCGAACTGGGCTCTGCGATAGTATCTTTTGGAAACCCTGACCAACTGCCTGTCAACCCAAAAGTTTCTGTCAACTTTGTCGTATTTGATGAGAAGGGCAAGGCTGGTTGCCGCCAACTTCATTTAAATGAAGTTCACCTGATAAATTCGGTTCCCAGGATTGATGTATTGGTCATACCTGGCTGGACTGATCTTTATAGCTCGCCTGCCAATCACTGGGTCAATACCATTATAGATTTATACAACCGAGGTTGTTTACTAATCGGTCTGGGGTCCGGTATCTACGTACCGGCGCTGATGGGTCTTCTTTCAGGAGAAAAAGTGGCTGCAGGCACCAAGGAGAAACCTGTTCTCGATGACCTGTTCCCTGACGTAAGGTTTATTACGAACGTTCCTTTTACGCTTCATTCCGGCTGTATTTGTACCAAAGGCGGCACATCATCGCTTACGTTATGTAACAGGCTGGCAAAACAGATTATTCATCTTCCAAAAAGCACTGGCCCAACCAAGGCCTTATCACTCATCGGTGATGCTCGAAGAGGACTGACCGATACCCTACATAATTATTTGCCCAGGCGGGCTTCCTGCAAGAACAAGCTGGAAATGGCTATTCAATGGGCGACCTTGAATATCCAAGACGTTAAGGGTGTAGGCTGTTTGGTTGAACGCTCGTGCCTTTCTCGCAGAAGTTTTGACCGGAATTTCAAAAAACTGATGAATACCAGCGCCTGGGAATGGATCACTGCGAGACGGTTGGAACTTGCAAAACAGCTTCTGGAAACAGGTGAGTTGACCATTGAAGAAATAGCAGACATTAGTGGGTTCGGATCTTCCATTAATTTAAGAAACAACTTCAAGCAGGAAATGGAAATACCTCCATCACAATACAGGGAAAATTCTGGAGTCATTATAAAATCTGGTGTATGCCCCGCAAGCAGTGTTACTTACTGATTAATATTTCAATAGATTACACACAGACCCACAATCCGATTTCCCCAAGCTAAAGCCCATGTTGGAACCACCAAAATTTTTGCTTATCAATGGTTCCACAGGAAATGGATTGTCGGGCTAAGTGGGAGTGATGCGATGACCTCCGATTACAAACCAAACGTACTTCTATTGGTTTCTGGCAACCACCGGAATAACATAGCTTGAATCGTAATGACGATGCTTGTCCGTAATTGCATCAGTGATACCCAAATCCCAAAAAATTATACTAGCCGCAATTTCCGCTCCCATTCGGCTCTGCACCGACCCAACAGCGGTTCGCCCATCATTCGTTCTACAGGACAGCTGTAAGACATCATCAGACCGCCTCACATATGGGGTTGCCGGTATTCCAGTCTCCCAAATTCCTCTTTTATTCCGAATAGTACAGTTACCTTCTGACCCGTCGCTAAACGATAGACTGATAGGCACCATTGCATCGTTAACGATAGTTGCACAGCCTGTAAAGCATATGAACATGAAGGTGCTTGTTATTATTTTGAGTGCAGTCATTTTTGATCCCTTTTATTGTTGTTCATTAAATTACCTGTCCCATCATACTGACTCTGGGATACCGGATTATCAGTCGGGTGCCTTTGGGAAAGCAATATATACACGCACTGATGCTATAAAATATCCGCTTTCATTCCTTTGAACCGCAGACCCAAACATTGCTTCGCCTCAATGTGGACTAGAGAACTTAGAGTCCGATAGTGAATGTCTTGCCACGAAATCCGGCTAAGGGCTTGGCGATCCCGCACGCAAATTCAGCGTGAAGCAACTCCCCTTGCCCACTGTGCTGGTTGCCGTCAGGGTGCCGTGATTCAAGCGAGCCAACTGGCGGGACAGGCTGAGACCCACGCCGGTTCCGGTGTCCTTGGTGGTGAAGAACGGCGTAAAGATATTGTCCATCAGTTGGCGGTCCATGCCGGCACCGTTGTCGCTTATCTCGATCAGCAGCCGGCCCGGATCCGCTTTGCGGCTGCGCAGGTCGATGGCCGGTTCAACGACCGTTGCCACGGCATCAACAGCATTTTTGACCAGGTTCAATAGAATCTGTTCCAGTTGTCCTTCATCCGCCAGTACCACATGGCTGGCCTCGCTGTGGATCCGCAGCGTGATTGCGGGATTGTCCAGATCCTGCCGCAGCAGTGTGGTCACCCGGTCAAACAGACTGTGTGCCGGGATGGAGACCGGTTCGGGCCGGGGCAGGTTGCTCAGCGATCGGTAAGTTTCGACAAAGCCGATCAGGCCCCGGCTGCGCGAGGCGATGGAATCGATGCTGCGCTTCATGTCGTTAAAGGATTCCGATTCGGGATCGGCCAGGCGGGACATCTGTTCGCCGTCCTCAGTCAGCCGTTGCAGATAGTGGCTCAGTGACACGATGGGAGTCATGGAGTTCATGATTTCATGAGTCAGCACGCGGATCAGTTTCTGCCAGCTTTCCAGTTCTTTTTCATCCAGGGCCTGGCGGATGTTCTGAATGGACACCAGCCGGTGCCTGGAGCCCAGCAGCCGGAACTCGGTGAGCGACACCATCAGTGGCTGCTCTTCACCGCCGCGCTCAAGGCGCAGGGTTTGTTGTTCGCCCGGATGCAGTTGTTCTATGGTTTCGGCCAGCTCCGGGCTGGTGTTGCGAATGCGATCCAGGCTTAACACCACTCTGGCGCCAAGCAGGTTGCGCGCCGCCTGGTTGATCATTTCCACCCGGTTGTCCGCGTCAAAACTGATCAGGGCGGTGTCCACCTGTTCAATCAACAACTGCAGAAACTCGTGCTGGGCGCTGCGGTCGGCGCGCAATTTGCGCAGTTTGCCGAGAATGACCTTCTGCGCTGCCAGGAAGCGCTGGCTTGCTTCATCGGTGGAAGCAAGGGAAGAAGTGCTGGCGAAATCATTATAAAAAACATTGCTGATGAACTGGGCGAAGTCGTCGTAGCTTTTTTCCGACAGATGGATCAGTTGATAGGTGAGCAACAAGGCGATACCCAGGCTCAGCAGGGGTGTGCCAATCCAGTCGGTGCGCAGCAGACTGAAGCAGAAAATGAACAGCGACAGTCCCAGCCCCAGGGCAAGCAGCACGACGCGGCCGCGGTGGCCTTTGCAGCGGTCAATCAGCGAGGCCATATTTTCCCAGCTTACGATACAGGGTGGTGCGGCCCAGGCCCAGCGCCTTCGCCGCCTGGGTCAGATTACCCTGGTGGCGCTCCAGGGCTTTCATGATGGCGGTGCGCTCCAGGTCTTCCAGTGTTAACTCATCGGGTTCATGGGGGCGGGCCGCCGGGCGTAACAGGAAAGCGTCCGGCGACAGAGTATTGTCCCGGCTCATCAGCAATGCTCTTTCGATGGCGTGCTTCAGCTCGCGGATATTGCCGGGCCATGGGTATTCACACAACAATTTGAGTGTGGTATCAGGCACCTCCGGCGTTGGACGACGGTACTTGCCAGCGAACGCGGCGGCGAAATGCCGCGCCAGCAGGGGAATGTCCTCGCGGCGCTCACGCAGTGGCGGCAGCGGAATCTCCACGGTGTTGATGCGGTACAGCAGGTCACAGCGGAACTGCTGCTGATCCGCCAGTTGCTTGGCGGTCAAGTTGGTGGCGCAGATCAGGCGTATATCCAATGGTATGGACTCGGTGCCGCCGACACGGTAGATAGAGCGGCTCTCCAATACCCGCAGCAGCTTGGACTGCGCGGCGACATCCAGGTTGCCGATCTCATCCAGAAACAGCGTGCCGCCGCAGGCCATCTCAAACTTGCCGATGCGGTCTTCCCGCGCATCGGTGAACGCGCCCTTCACATGGCCAAACATTTCCGCTTCAAACAACGACGGCGGCACTGCGCCGGCGTCCACGGTGATCATGGAGTTTTGCGCGCGGCGCGACCTGCGGTGGATGGCCCGCGCCACCAGTTCCTTGCCGGTGCCGTTTTCCCCCAGGATCAGTACATTGGCATCGGACTCCGCCACCCGGTCCACCAGTTCCATTACCTGCAGAAAGGCCCGGCCGGCACCGATCATCTCCTCCGCCGCGCCGCTCAGTTCTGCGTTGAGAGCCTGCTGGCGAGATTGCAACTGCTTCACCTGGCGATGGGAGGCGCTCAGACGCAGGCAATTCTGCAGGGTGGCGATGAGTTTTTCATTCTCCCAGGGTTTCACCACAAAATCTGCCGCGCCTTCTTTCACTGCCCGCACCGCCAGGTCGATCTCCGCGTAGGCGGTGGACATTACCACCTGGGTGTCCGGGCTCAACTGCCTGATCTGCTTGAGCCAGTAAATGCCCTCGGCGCCAGAGATGTCGCCGCGGCTGAAGTTCATATCCAGCAACACCACGCCGGTCCGGCCCTGTTGCAGCAGCGCGGGAATGTCATGGGGGTTGGCAATGCACTGTACCGGCTGGAAGCGCTGTTTCAACACCAGCTCCGCCGTGGTGAGAACATCACGGTCGTCATCCACCACCAGCACACCACCGGGGCTGAGTGATGGGGATGAAGAGGCGGTGGGAGTGGCGGTTCTGGATGAGGGGCCTGTCATGGTGGCTGCTCTATTATCCGCAAGAGAATTGAGTCACGGGGTTTATGCTAAACCCGCCTGTACCAAAATGGAACAAAAACAGTGTCCAGCAGGCTGCCGTTATCATCATTGTGCTGTGGATATCCGTGGTATTCACCATCATGGTCACAATGCTGACCAGTAATGTGCGCCTGCCCGCCACCACTGCTTACCACCGCTGCGATATGAACTGCGCGAAGTACAATGGCATCACGATATGTTTCTTTTCTGTCGGGGGAGAGCCCTGCGTGCCGGTCAGTTTTATCGTTTTGTGGGGATTGCATTTGTCAATGTAGGATTGCAGCGATCTGGCCCGTGTGCGTTTGCCACTTTTTACTTCGATGGGCACAATCTGACCGTTGTCATTGCTGACCACAAATTCGATCTCGGCGCGTGCATCGTGCCACGAGAACCCTGGTTCGATACCGATGGCCGCCAACTCCTGTTGGACAAAATTTTCGGCAATGTATCCTTTGTAATGATAAGCCTGTTGTTTTATCTCCCTGTAACTGCTGCCAAGCATGTGATTGAGCAGACCCACATCAAAAAGGAACAGTTTGACCAGGCTCTCTTTCCGGTAGGCGGCAAGCGGTGTTTTCGGGTGACCCATGATGGGATGGTTTTTCAGTGCCAACCGGCACCGGTGTAACCAGCTGATGGCACTTCCGAAATCTGCGTAACGCGACTTGCGTTCGAATACACCCTTGAACCTGAAGCGTTTTACCGAGTCATCAACAACGGCAGACAATTGCGAAGGAATGCCGTCAAAGACGGACTCGATCAATTGTGCGTCAATCTTGCCAGCGTACTTCCCGAAGTCTCTCCTGTAGCCATCAAGCAGATCCGCGTGAATCTTGTCCACACGATTGACCCGCGCAACCATACCTGGCTCTTCCGTGTCGAACCAGGCAGACACCGCTTCCGGCATGCCACCAGTGAAGTAATAGTCAGTCAGCTTGTCGAACAGCCTTGTGTGTGCTGCTGCTGAGTTCGCCTGTGATTCAAAGGCCTTGATCAGCGGGGGCTCATTGGATGCCCACAGAAACTCCTGGAACGTGAGAGGCCTCAGTTTGAACGTTTCAACTTTGCCAACAGGGAATGAGCGCAACAGGCCGATGTTTGAGCCACTTGCAGCGATGTAGAAGGAAGGTGCCTTCTCAGCAAAGTACTTCAGCGAGGTAACGGCCCTTGGACATTCGCCGATTTCATCCAGCACCAGCAGGTCTGTTATCGGATCAAATACCTGGCCGGTAAGCAGTTCGATGTTGGAAAGCACTTGCTCCGGAGCAAGAGAGCCCTCAAACGCCTCGGCCATTTCCGGGCTCTCCAGAAAGTCCACCCGCAACACATTGGCAAACTCCCGCCCGAGCAGTGTCTGAAGGAGATAGGTCTTACCCGTTTGCCGGGCACCGTCAACCAGCACGGGTTTGCGTGTTTTCCGGGACTTCCACGCCAGCAGCTTTTTGAGCAGTACCCGGTTCATAAGGGAGTTCCTGTTTCCAAGGTGTGTGCAATACTATACGAACTGCACTTTTATGCGCAATAAAATGTCATTTTTGCCATTTTTGTGCGCATAAAAATGTGAGACAAGAATGGAAGCCAGTTCTCTGTTGACAGGGATTTGACCAATATCTGGTGATTTCTACCACCATGGCTGGCTGTCTGTTTGTGGTGGACTCAAAGCAGCGCAGTGGCAGTCAGCAATGGAGCAATCACGAAGTCGACAGGATAGAGGTGGGCAGCACCAGTGCAGACTGGATCAACCGCACATTCGGTCCGCCGGACCGTGTCAGCAGTTACGAGGATGGCGCCGAGCTCTGGCGATACCGCAACCGCAGCACCACCGAATCCCGCGTGGGCCTGTTCCTGCTGTTCCGTGTCAATATCGAGCGCAACAGCACCGAAATCCTGGCGCTGGAGATCCGCGACGGTGTGGTTAGCGACTACTGGGTGGAGCGCCGGGATTGATGCACTCAGGCGCTGCAACCGCCCGGGAAGGATCTACGAAGTGGAATTTTCTGCTGCTGCGCACACGATTAAAATCTGCAATTTTCAGAAACGCTCGTTTCAATCCACGCAACCTGGCCATGATCGAATCAGCCACCGCCCACGCTGACACAGGCGCCAGTGAAAACCGGCGAACAGCCCGCCTGCCTTTGATTGTTTCATTCTGGAACAACGGGATTGTTCCAAGGTGGCACAATATGGTGATATTCGCCAAGTCGCATTTTCTATTACATTGATATTAAAGAAATTTATTCCTTGGCACAGCCATTGCATTGATTTCAGTGTCAAGCGAAACCGGACAGGGAGCGCGGTGGCTCGCGCTCCGGATCTCTTCCCTGTTTTTCAATCCGGTGCTGCCGCAGGTAAGGTGAATCGAAGAAAGAAGAAAAAGGACATCGATCCATGTTCAAAAACTATCTGCTGGTGGCGTTGCGAACCCTGCTGGCCAACAAACTGTTTTCCGCCATCAACATCTTGGGCCTGGCCATCGGCCTGGCTTGCGTCATCATGATCGCGCTGTTCGTCAGCCATGAAACCGGTTATGACCGGCAGTGGGCCAATGCCGGTCGCATCCACCGGGTGATGCGCACCTTCACCCCCGGCAGTGGCACGCCAGACCTGCATCTTGCCACCAACGCGCCTCAGGTAGGCCCGTTGCTGAAAGCGGACTACCCTGAACTGGAACAGGTGGTCAGACTCAACAACAACCGGTTGATCCTGTCGCGGCCGGACAGCAATGAGGCGTATTACGAAAGCAATATCTATTTCGCCGACCCGGAGGTGTACCAGGTGTTCGACATTCCCCTGCTCAGCGGGAGTTGGGAGGGCGCGCTGGACGGGCCGTTCCAACTGGTGTTGAGCGAGTCCCTGGCCCGCAAGTACTTCGGTTCGGTGGACATAGTGGGGCAGTCCATCACCGTCAACGGCCTGGTGGAAGCCCGCATAACCGCTGTGATGGAAGAGGTGACTCACTCCCATATCGCGCCCAATGCCCTGGCTTCCATTTCCACTCTGAACGCCATGTTCGGCGAGGCCTACATGAACAACTGGGCCAGCAACAACTACCACACCTATATCGTGACACCTCCGGGCTACGATATCGACGGTTTCACCACCGGGGAATTGCCCGCTTTCCTGCGCCGTCATCTGGATGAGAACATCAATGACTTCACCTATTTCAGCACACTGCCGGTCACCGATATCCATCTGAAGTCCAACCGCGACAACGAACTGGCCGCCAATGGCAGCCAGACCGTGGTCTATACTTTCGGCGCCATCGCGCTGCTGATCCTGCTGATCGCCTGCTTCAATTTCATGAATCTGTCCACCGCCCGCTCCATGGTTCGAGCGCGGGAAGTGGGCATGCGCAAGATACTGGGAGGCAACCGCGGACAACTGGTGGTCCAGTTTCTGGGAGAATCCGTGCTGCTGGCCGCCCTGGCCGTGGTCGCCGCGGTGGGACTGGTGGAATTGTTGCTGCCGTGGTTCAACAGTCTGCTCGATCTGAATCTGTCATTGAATGTGGCGGATAAGCCGGTGGAGCTGGCATGGCTGCTGGCGCTGATCGTGGTGGTGGGGTTGCTGGCGGGCAGTTACCCTGCATTCTATCTGGCGGGCTTTCCCATCGCCCAGGTGTTGAAAGGGGAATTGACCGGAGGCGGCAAGGGTGAGGCCATCCGTAAGACGCTGGTGGTGGCTCAGTTTGCCATCTCCATCGTGCTGATCATCGCCTCCGGCATCGTCCTGGCCCAATTGCGCCACGCCATCAGCCTGGACAAGGGGCTCGACAGTGAGCGGGTGCTGATCTACACCGGCAACAACACTGCCGGGCTGGGGGACAGCTACGAGGCAATGAAGCAGGAACTGCTGCGCCACCCGGAAATAGTGTCGGTGACGGCGGCCAACCTGATGCCCTCGGACCAGAACACCAATGCGGATGGAGTGCGCTTCGAATCCGAGGCGCCGGAAGTGATCGGCATGGCCTACCTGAACGTGGATTACGATTTCTTCGAGACCTTCGACATCGATTTCATCGCAGGGCGCTCCTTCGACCGTGCTCGCGGCACAGACCTGTTCGTGGAACCGGATGCGGACAACCCCAATACCACGGCGGCCTATATTCTGAACGAATCCGCCGCGCGGCAATTGGGCTGGACGCCGCGGCAGGCCCTGGGCAGGTGGTTTGAAGTCACTCGCGGCGGCGAAGATCGCCGCGTGCGGGGCGATGTGGTCGGCGTGGTGGAGGATGTGTATTTTTCTTCAATCCGGGAAGCGGTGAAACCCCTTTATTATCGCCTGATGCCTCACGACAATCCCCGCAGTCCGTTCCCTAACCTGCAACGCATGGCGGTGAAAGTAAGCGGCGACAATCTGCAGGAGACGGTGGATTTCATCAACCGGACCTGGCAGCGCTTCAATCCCGCGCTGCCGGTGCAGCAGTCCTTTTTGGAACAGAACTACGCCGCGCTGTATGACGCCGAGCGGCGCCAGGGCAATATCTTTACCGTCTTTTCCATAATCGCCGTGTTCATCGCCGGCATGGGCCTGTTTGGACTGGCGGCCTATATGACCGAACGCCGCACCCGCGAGATCGGCATCCGCAAGGTGCTGGGCAGCACGGTGCTGGGCATCGTGAGGCTGCTGTCCCTGGATTTCTGCCGCCTGGTGGTGGCAGCCAATCTCATTGCCTGGCCCGCGGCCTGGTATTTTATGCGATCATGGCTGGCCGGTTTCGCCTACCGGGTGGAAATCAGCCCGGTGATTTTTATGATGGCGGCGGCCCTGGCGCTGATAGTGGCTGTAGCCACCGTGGGGTCCCTGGCGGCAGTGACCGCCAACCGCAACCCGGTGCTGGCGCTGCGGCATGAATAGGCGTCCCCAAGACCAAGAACTGCTTACTGAAAAAGGAAAAAACCAATGATCATAAAAATCGAAGGACTGCACAAACTGTTCCGCACAGAAGAAGTGGAAACCACGGCACTGGACGAGGTGAACCTCACCGTGGATCGGGGCGAGTTCACTTCCATCATGGGCCCCTCC
>JAVVEZ010000143.1:0-4161 GCA_032250895.1 Pseudomonadales bacterium
GTGACCACGCGGGCGGAGGGCACCGGCTGTTTCGATCACATTGCCTTCAATGGCAGCGATGCCGAAGCCATGATCATGAAACTGCGGGCAATGGATATTCCCTTTGAGAAAAATGATGTGCCTGCCGCCAGCCTGATTCAGCTTTTTCTGAATGACCCCAACGGCATCAAAATCGAATTGAATTACCGCTAACAGCAGCATCCCGATGAAATCAAGCACCGAACGAATCCTGACAACACATGTGGGCAGCCTGCCGCGCTCGCCAGCCGTCGCCCGCATGCTGCTGCAACGTGAGCACGACGAACACTGCGACGAAGCCTTGTTTTCACAGACCATCAGGGACGCCATCATCGAGGTCGTCAAACAGCAGGCTGAAACCGGCATCGATATCGTCAGCGATGGTGAATTGAGCAAAATCGGCTACGCCACCTACATCAAGGACAGACTCAGTGGCTTTGCCGGTGAACGGGCGCGCAAGCCCGCGCTCGATCTGAAAGATTATCCCGAGTATCGGGAGAAAATGACGCTGATCGCCGGCAAGCAGGATTTCAAACGCTTGTGCTGTTCAGGTCCGGTGGCCCTCAGTGATACCAGCGCCCTGGCCTTTGATCTCGCCAATTTCAAGGCGGCCACGGCAAACACCCCTGTCACGGAAGCCTTCATGAACTCGGCCTCACCGGGTCTGGTATCAGCCTTCCAGCCCAATGCCTACTATCCTGACCACTCGTCCTACCTGTATGCCATCAGCCAGGCCATGCAATATGAATACGAGGCCATTGTCGAGGCCGGCTTCATCCTGCAGGTCGACTGCCCTGACCTCGCAATGGCCCGTCATACCGGCTTCCAGGACCTCTCCGAACGCCAATTCCTGAACCAGGCCCGGCAGCAGGTGGAGGCTCTCAACCAGGCACTCGCCAATATTCCGGCAGAAAAAATCCGCATGCATATCTGCTGGGGTAATTACGAAGGTCCTCATACTCACGATATTGCACTGGAAAAAATCGTCAACATCATCCTGCAGGCAAAACCTTCGGCCATTCTGTTTGAAGCCTCCAATCCCCGTCACGCCCATGAATGGCGGGTTTGGCAAGAGGCAAAGATTCCCGAACACAAGATTCTGGTGCCGGGGGTGGTTGACTCCACCTCCAACTATGTGGAGCACCCGGAACTGGTTTGTCAGAGAATCTGTCAGTTTGCGGATATCGTCGGCAGGGAACGAGTACTGGCTGGCACTGATTGCGGTTTTGCCACCTTTGCCGGCGTGGGCAAGGTAGATCCCAAAATTGTCTGGAAAAAACTCGGCGCCCTGGTGGAAGGCGCCGCCATGGCCAGTAAAAAGCTCTATTAGGGAAGCTCTGAATGACTCTGGCGCAGGCCGGGGTCCAGTAATATCAAGGGTCGACTTGTGCAGCGTTGCCTCAGGGAAGCTCCGGACAGCCCTTGCTGCATCATCAGGTGGTAAAAATAATTTTTCCCGTGTGACGGGAAAATTTCCAGCCGCGATCCGTCTTCACGAAGTCATCATAAAACTCCCCGATGAACTGGGACGCATTGGCCTGAACGCCAAACTTCTCCGCCTGATTGTTCAGGCTTCCGGTAAACAGCAGGCCGTAGGAACGGCCGCTCGCGGCGGTTTTGCTGTGCACATCGATCTGAATATTACTGATGATATGCCGGGTAAGCCTGTCGCGGGGTCTGGCCTGAAAAGACGCCAGAATATCCGCATTGCCCACCACATAATTCTCTGGATCAGTCGGCCTGGCAAAACGGCCATCCTCCGCAAACAAGGCAGCCAGCTCCTCATAGCGCATCGCATCATTATAATTGGCCAGCTGAATAATCAAGCCGGAACAAATCTGTTCGATTGTCAGTATGTCATCAGTACTCATCAGCATCTCCTTTCCGGAACAGGCACCATTCTATAAAGCTCCAAAAAAAGTCTGGATATCCCGGGCAAGCAATGTCGGCTCTTCCCATTCGAGAAAATGTCCCCCACTATGGGTTTCCGACCAATGCACGACATGGTAGGTGCGCTGTGCCCATTCTCTTGGTGCACAGGGAAACAGGTCCTTGTGCGCCATCAACAACCCCGTGGGAACCTCTATCCGGCTCATGCTCCCACGGTTTCTGACCATCTCGTAGTAAAGACGGATGGAGGGAGCGATGCTTTGCGTGACCCAATAGCTCGTCAATGTCGTCAGCAGATAATCCCTGGAAAAACGGCTTTCAATATCGCCGCCTGTATCACCCCATGACCGGTATTTTTCAATGATCCACGAGGCCATCCCGGCAGGTGAGTCATTCAGGGCAAGCGCCAGAGTCTGGGGTTTGGACGCATGTTGTCTGGCGTAAGCCATTTCGTTCAGGGCCATGCCGGCGCTGGCTTCCAGGAACTGCCGCTCTGCCGCGCTCGCATCATCCGGTGCAGTGGCGCCGCCAGCGACAATGATGCCGGTAAGATGAAGTCCCATGAGCTGTTCTGGATAGTGGCGGGCAAGCTGGTCGATGACCGTGGCCCCGAGATCACTTCCTCTGGCCCCGTAACGCTTGTAGCCCAGCACATCAGTCATCAGCCGGCTCATCAGTCCCGCTATTTTCTCCATCCCCATACCGGGCTCTGTGGGCGCGTCAGAGAAACCATAACCTGGCAGGGAAGCAGCCACGACATGAAAAGCAGGCGCTGACATCAGGCCACAGGCACGTGGGTCTGTGAGCATCGGGATAATTTTGAGCATCTGGATGAAGCTGCTGGGCCAGCCATGCAGCAGCAGCAGAGGAATGGCGTCCGGCTGCGAACTTCTGGCATGCACATAGTGAATACCAAGTCCGTCAATGTCGGTTTTGTAATTGGCGAAAGAGTTCAGCCAGGCTTCCTGGGTATGCCAGTCAAAATCATCGGTCCAGTATGCCACCAAGCCCTTCAGGTAGGCCATATTGGTACCGTATTCCCAGTTGGCATTACTGAGTTCATCGGGCCAGCGTGTGCGTTCAAGACGCTGTCTCAGATCGTCAATGACAGCATCACTGAACGCAATCGTCATTTCCCCGGAGTTTTCATCTCTGTGCATATGCCTGATCGTCATCATCAAATACCACGCAGACTCTCTGCCATGTCATTTTTTACCGTCTTGTTATATCACTACCCGCCACAGCACCAAACCCAGAACGAGACGCTAAGCCACAAGCGTCATTACACACAGGAAAAGCCTGGCAATCAATTGTGAGTGACTTTATCGCGCAAATAGACCGGGGCCACTGAGTCGGGACTTTGCAGCAGACCCTGGTCATAATATATGGCAGCAAGTGCGGCCATATCAATCGCTCTCGGCAGCATGGACACATCGGCAGCAGTGATTCTGTTCAAGGTTTCCATCGCAATGCGAGGCCGGTAAACCCAGCCATTGCCCGCAGCAAACCAATGGTTCTTCCCAACATCCTGATTCAGTACCACAACTTCCGGAGGGGATAACTGTTCTTGTTGAAGCGCAATGATACCATCCACACCGACCTGGAAGGTTCCCCAATACACCTCTTCTATTCTCGCATCCAGGCAACTCAATACGTATTCACTGCCAAACTGCCGATTTGCCTGCCTGGCCAGGGCCGCCAGCGTAGAGACCGGAATAATCGGCAATCCAGCGCCAAAAGCCACGCCCTGTGCAACGCCTGCCGCTATTCTGAGGCCGGTAAAGGAGCCGGGTCCCTGCCCAAAGGCAATGGCATCGAGATCAGTAAAAACCAGTCCATTTTCCTTCATCAGGGCCTGTATCATCGGTAACAAGCGGGCGGCATGCTGTCTGGGAATCAACTCATACAGTTCATCCATCTCTCCATCGAGATACAGTGCAACAGAACAGGCCTCTGTAGACGTATCCAGGGCTAGTATTTTCATGGTTTAGGCACCGGCTAAAAAAAATCCCCCGCAGATCACCGCGGAGGATTTTTTCTTGTCAAGCAAGCAGCACGTGGTAAGAGACAGAACTTTTACCTTGTTATAAACAATATCAGGCTTTTTTGACGGCAACTTTCCTGGCTTTCGCAGGAGCCTTTTTGGCAACAGCTTTCTTGGCTGGCGCCTTTTTGACGGCGGCTTTCTTGGCTGGTGCTTTCTTGGCTGCTGCTTTTTTTGCAGGCGCCTTTTTAGCCACTGCTTTCCTGGCC
>JAVVEZ010000144.1:0-4134 GCA_032250895.1 Pseudomonadales bacterium
CGGTGTGGACTACCCCATGAAGGAAGTATCCCGGCGGCTATTCTGTGACTTCTGGGGCGAAGCCGCCGATTCGCCGCGCCGCCACCGGGAAGGCATTTATACCGCCTACCGGTTCGGCAGCACGGGTCGTCGCCTGCAAGTGATACTGCCGGATCTGCGCTTCAACCGAACGCCGATCATGCACCACGACCTGGCCGGCACCTCGTATGAAGATTGGGCAAAATCCCTGCAGGCCGCCGCTGTCCCGGTGCCGGGGCCCTATGCCCGCAACCCCTCACACGAGGCCAGTATGCTGGGCGAGACACAATGGACCTGGCTGGAGGAACAACTGCAAGTTGATGCGGACCTGAGGATTTTTGGATCCAGCCTGCAAGTGCTGGCGGATTTCCCTGGCTGGGAAGCCTGGAGCAATTATCCCCGGGACCAGGCCCGGCTGTTTGCCGCCCTGCGCCGTCATCGCGCCAAGGGACTGGTTTGCATCAGTGGCGATACCCATTATGCAGAACTCTCCATGCTCGATGTCAATGTGCCGTACCCGCTCTGGGATCTGACCTCCAGTGGCCTCACGGAAGTCTGGCCGGTATTGCCTCCCAATGCCAACCGGATTGGAGAAGCCTGGCGCGACCGTAATTTTGGCATGATCGATATTGATTGGCGGGATGGCCATGCGCTGCTGCACTTGCAGATTTTCGACGAAGGCGGACGTCTGCGCCTGTCCCACCGGCTTGACAGCAGAACGCTGCAACCCGGGTGATGGCACGGCTGTTGCCAGGAGCCTGAGTCCGACAGGCTCCTGGGCTTGTGATCTTCAAATCATCAGAAGCCGGATCGGGGTCATCTGCGGCCAAGAGCCAATGCCAGCTGCCTGTTGACCTGCAATACATCAAAATGCTCCGGATCGAACTGCTCCCCCACCCAGGCGCACATCTCGTGATGCTCGGGATGATGCTCGTCGCCGAGAGCCGTCAGGAAAAGCTCATAGCCCCAGGGTCCACCGACATCCTCGGGGGGGCAGGTTCTGCCGCCAGCCATGCACAGCGGCAAGACCTGAGCGATGGAATAGGGCAATACCTCTTCCAGCACCACCTCATGCTCCCAGCCATCACCAAAATCATACTCGTAGACCAGCCTGTCTTTCCTGCCCTTGAGCAAGGACTCCAGTTTTACGCCAGTTTCATTCAGGGTACGGTCATCATGGTCGGGATCCGAGTTCCCGAAGTGCTGGTTTCCGGCAACGAACAAATGCATGTGATTGTCCGACCAGCCCATGACAATCTGAAGAATCCGGTGAAGCTCGGACAAATCCGTGACACTCGATACCAGCACTCGCCGCCAGATGGCGGGCCTGATATTTTTGAGCGTTACCTTCAGTTGATATATCTCTCTAAGATTCCTTGGCATGCCCGCTACCCGTAACCATTGGATACTGCTTTATACATGCCGCAGTTCATCTGCCTGCAATGCCCTGTCACCCTCTCACCCTTTCTTGATGAACCCGGAGTTTAGCGGCATCGCACCGATACCGGCAATCCTGATAGCGCTATTGTAATCGCCGTTCATCTGCCCAGGGACCTGTCTACCGAATGCAATCCCCGGGACCAGGGTCCCCTGTGCAATACACACTGACCCAGAGACCAGAGCTCTTGATGTCAGATAGCTCTGTCAGCGCTTGCAGAATCACGATACTATCAGCCCAATTATTTTTGCCCTGACAGCCATACCACCTGTACCATTGCCCGATACCGAGTGTAGCAAATGCCCTGGAGGGATTCTGACATGCCCAGCCCGATAAAAACCGTTCTATCTGCCATGATACTGGCTGTAGTGGCCGGTCTTGCCGCCTGCAGCGATGCCGACCGGGGTGCCTCTCCCCCCGAAACGGCGGCCGCTCCGGATGCGGCTGCACCCGATAATGCCAGCGAGTGGCGGTCCTACGGCCGCGATTACAGCGAACAGCGCTACAGCCCACTGGACCAGATCACTGCGGACAACATCAGCCAGCTGGGTCTGGCCTGGTATGGCGATCTTGCCGAGCGCGGTGGCAGTTACGAGACCACACCACTCGTCATCGACGGTCGCATTTTTGTCACGTCTCCGTGGAGCAAGGTCTACGCCTTCGATGCCAGGACCGGCGAAGAACTGTGGAAGTACGATCCCAAGGTCCCGGGTGAATGGGCCGTGAAGCTGTGCTGCGGCATCGTCAACCGCGGTGTGGCGCCCTGGCAGGACACGGTGATCTGGGGCACGCTCGACGGGCGCCTGATCGCCGTCAAAGCGGCTACCGGCGAGAAGGTCTGGGAAGTACAGGCCACCGACCGGGAGCAGGCACTGTCCATCACCGGCGCACCGCGCATAGCCGATGGCCGTATCTTCATTGGTGAGGCGGGTTCCGAGTTTCACCAGCGCGGTTATCTGGCGGCCTATGACGCCAACAACGGCCGGGAACTGTGGCGCTGGTGGGCCGTACCCGGCAATCCTGAGCTGGGCTTCGAGCAGCCGGAGCTGGAGATGGCCGCCAAGACCTGGAACGGCGAGTGGTGGAAAACCGGTGGCGGCGGAACGCCCTGGGACGGCATCCTCTATGATCCGGTCACCGATCTGGTCATCATCGGCACCGGCAATGGCGCGCCCTGGCCCGCCGAGGTGCGCTCACCCGGGGGTGGCGACAACCTGTTTACCGCCTCGATCGTCGCGCTCGATGCGAAAACCGGTCAGTACGTCTGGCACTATCAGGCCACCCCGCAGGACAGCTGGGACTTCGACAATACGCAACAACTCGTCACCGCCGATCTCGTCATCGATGGCGAAGAAAAGCATGTGGTCATGCAGGCACCGAAGAACGGTGTGTTCTACGTGATCGAAGCCGCCACCGGCAAGGTACTGTCGGCCGACCTGTTCGTGCCCACGGCAAACTGGATGCTCGGCTTCGATGAAAACTTCAGGCCCATCCTGAATCCGGAGGCCAATTATGGCAAGACCGATCGGGGCTTCCACGTGGTGCCCTCGGCCGGCGGTGCGCACAGCTGGCACCCGATGGCCTTCAACCCGGACACCGGGCTGATGTACATCCCGACCAACTACGGCAGCTTCCCGCTGGTGGCCGAGGCTGGCGCGAAAATGGGCAACCAGCTGCTCTCGATCAATGTTGGCAAGCGCCCCCAGGACCCGGCCCCCGAACTGGAAGGGGGAGGTTCCTACCTGCTGGCCTGGGATCCGGTAAATCGGATGCCTGTTTGGGAACAGCGCATGGGCAGTTCACGTGCGGGCGTGATGACCACGGCCGGCAATCTGGTGTTCCAGTCCTCGGGGCAGAATTTTCTGGCCTTCCGTGCCGATACCGGTGAGCAGGTGTGGAGCACGGCGACGCAGTCGGGCATTGTCGGCGGTGCGGCAAGCTACGCAATTGATGGCGAACAGTATATCGCCGTGGTGGCCGGCCAAAGCGGCAGGGGCGGGTATTGGGCACCGAATTATGCGCGCCTGCTGGTCTACAAACTCGGTGGTAGCGCCATGCTGCCCGAGCCGGTGAGCTATACCCCGCCAGAACTCAACCCGCCGGCGAACTTTGGCGACGCGGCGCTGCTTGCACAGGGCGAGGCCCATTACAACGAGCACTGTGGCAGCTGCCACGGCAACAACGGCAGGGTGAGCAGCCTGTTCCCGGATCTGAAATATGCTGCGGCCCTGAACGCCCCGGCACTGTTCAAGGCCATCGTGATCGACGGGGCCCTGCAGAACAACGGCATGGTGTCATTCAAAGAATTCCTGACGCCGGAAGACGCCGAGGCGATTCGCGCCTACATCGTGAGCCTGGCGAACATTGCGAAGAACGCCCCGCCGACGCCTCGATTCGGTGGCGCGCCACCTGCGGCGGCACCGGCCCCGACCCGTGCGGCCGGTGAAGCGACGACGGCCACGTCACCGGAGCTGCATCAGTAGCGGACAAAGGGGTCAGAGTCATTTGAAATCCGCTTTGGTGCGGATGCTCAGGTGAGCTCTGGCCCTCTAACAGCTTGTTGAAAAAGTCCATCCATGGACTTTTTCAAGCCGGTTTGCGGCATATGTCCGCAAACCGGGCACGACAAATCAATCACTTGCGTGCTTGATTTGCGGCCGGGCCATCCATGACCCGGG
>JAVVEZ010000051.1:0-8666 GCA_032250895.1 Pseudomonadales bacterium
CAGGCTCATCAGGCTCATCAGGCTCATCAGGCTCATCAGGCTCATCAGGCTCATCAGGCTCATCGAACTCGTCGAACTCGTCGGGTTGGGGAGCGTCGGTCGACAGCCTCTCCGTTGCCTGGCGCAGGGTGATTTTATTTTCCTCCGCCGCGAACACCCGCAGGCAGGAGCCGCAACGAACCAGCCCGTCTGCGACCAGCAGTTGGGAGGCATTGATCCTGAAGGACATGCGGCAATTGGGACACTGGGTTAGAAGTGGGGTGGCCATAGGCGTCAATCTTGGCTTTTCTCACGGGCAGTATCTGACTCTGAACGCAGCGCAGTGATCCGCACCCAGCCATCGAGGATTGCAGGCTCTTCAAGTGTGAACCAGGGACGGTAGGCGGCCATGACCGCCTCGGCCTGTGCTTCGAGGATGCCTGACAACAACAGCCAGCCTCCGGGGCGCACAAAGCTTGCCAGCAGGTGAGCCAGGGAAATCAGGGGTGCGGCCAGGATATTCGCGGCGATGCCATCGACCCTGCCGGGCCTGCCACGGTTATAGTCTTGCAGGAAGGCGTCCGGCAGAAAGGTTTCAAAGCGTGTTGACGCGAGTTGGTTCTTGTCACAGTTATCACGGCTGGCGAGCAGCGCCTGGGGATCGTTGTCCACGCCATAAACGCGGGTGGCGCCCAACAGCAGGGCGGCAATGCCGAGGATGCCGGAACCACAGCCATAATCGATCAGCTCTTGTCCATCCAGATCCTGGCCATCGAGCCATTGCAGACACAGAGCCGTCGTGGGATGGGTGCCGGTGCCAAAGGCCAGGCCGGGATCCAGCAGCAGGTTGATGGCAGTGGGATCGGGCGGGGCGCACCAACTGGGACAAATCCACAGACGCCTGCCGAAAGGCATGGGTTTGAAGTCCGTCATCCATGCCCGCTGCCAGTTCTGATCGGCGAGCCTGGTCCAATTCACGGGCGGCAGGATGTCGGGCAGAAAATCGGTTTTTAGGCCTTCAATGAGCGTGGCAATGGCCAGATCTGCCGGATACAGACCGGTGATCAGAATGTCCGACCAGAGCGGGGTTTCTCCGGGGCCGGGTTCGAGCAGAGGCTGATCGGCCGCGTCCGTCATCGTGACAGACAGGGCGCCGCTGTTTTCCATCGAGGCTTCCACGCGGTGGGCGCGTTCCGGGTCGGTCCTGATCTGTAATTGAAGCCAAGTCATCGTTTTCTGCATCCAGGCATCTAAAGTCAGGATTTAAGCTTGTTTTCGAGATAGTGTATGTTCACACCGCCGGCCCTGAAACCCGCATCCCGCAGAATTTCCTTGTGCAGTGGAATATTGGTTTTGATGCCATCGATCAGAATTTCATCCAGGGCATTGTGCATGCGGGCGAAGGCTTCGTCGCGGGTAGCGCCATAGCTGATGAGTTTGGCCACCAGCGAGTCGTAATGGGATGGCACGGTATAGCCACTGTAGATATGGGAATCGACCCGGATGCCATTGCCGCCGGGGGCATGGAAGAGTTTGATCTTGCCGGGGCTGGGAATGAAGGACACCGGGTCTTCGGCATTGATGCGGCATTCGAGGGCATGCCCGCGGATGACGATGTCTTCCTGGCGCAGGTCGAGACTTTGCCCGGAAGCAATCAATAGCTGTTGCTTGACGATATCAACCCCGGTGACCCATTCGGTGACCGGATGCTCCACCTGAACCCTGGTATTCATTTCGATGAAATAGAAATGCCCGTCCTGATACAGAAATTCGAGTGTCCCGGCTCCCCGGTATTTGATCTGCTGACAGGCGCGGATGCAGGACTGCATCACGGCCTGGCGCTGCTGTTCAGGAATGCCCGGTGCCGGGGCCTCTTCCACGACTTTCTGGTGCCGCCGCTGCAGGGAGCAGTCACGGTCGCCAAGGCAGACCGCCCGGCCTCTGCCATCACCGAGCACCTGGATTTCCACATGGCGTGGGTTGCCGAGAAACTTTTCCAGATACACTTCATCGCTGCCAAAAAACGCATTGGCCTCGGTCTGGGTCACATGGATGGATTTGAGCAGGGCGGCCTCATTGTGGACCACACGCATCCCGCGGCCACCACCACCGGCTGCCGCCTTGATCATCACGGGGTAGCCGATGTTGCGGGCAATGGTGAGTGTCCTCTCGTTATCTTCGGTGATCGGACCATCCGATCCCGGAACGGTGGGTACCCCGGCCTTGCGCATGACGTTGATGGCCGACACCTTGTTGCCCATGGCCCGAATCGTTTCCGGTGCCGGACCTATGAACACGAAGCCGCATTTTTCCACCTGCTCTGCAAATTCGGCATTTTCCGCGAGAAAACCATAGCCGGGATGGACGGCATTGGCATCGGTGACTTCCATGGCGCTGATGATGGCGGGAACGTTCAGGTAACTTTTGGCGCTGGCAGGGGGGCCGATACAGACCGACTCATCGGCCAGACGCACATGCATCAGATCACGATCGGCAGTGGAGTGCGCCGCCACGGTCCGGATGCCAAGTTCCTTACAGGCCCGTAATATGCGCAGGGCAATCTCTCCGCGGTTTGCAATAAGAACTTTTTCCAGCATGGGTGAGTATCTACCTATAGTGAAGCTTTGAAGATGAAGGACATACGGACTCTTGCCTGCGGGGCCCTGCCCAGATCCCTGTCGGGTGCATCAGAAAAACCGGCTTGCGGACCACAGAGCCCCCGCGACATGGCTATCAGGTGATGGCGATCAGGGCTTGATCAAATTCAACCGGCTCGCCATCCTGCAGAAAAATTTCCGCTACCACCCCGGACTTGTCGGCTTCGATCTGGTTCATCATTTTCATGGCCTCCACGATGCAGATGACATCCCCGGCCTTGACCTGGCTGCCGATCTCGACAAAGGGTGGCGATGTGGGTGAGGGCGAACGGTAAAACGTGCCCACCATCGGTGATTTCACGACGTGCCCGCTGCTGGCTGGCGGGGCCGTTTCAGCCTGGGTGGCCGGGCCGGCCGCAGATGCCGGGGCGGCTGAAGCCATGACCTGATAATGCGGTGGGGCAGGCATGAAGGACTGGCTGTTGCCCCGGCTGATCCGGACGGATTCCTCGCCTTCCTTTATTTCTATCTCCGACACATTGGATTCTTCCAGCAGCTCGATCAGTTTTTTGACTTTTCTAATATCCATGGAACACTCGTTAACCTTGTATGATGTGTAATGTGAGATTTGACCCCGAATTTGTCAGGGTGTCACTGTCTTTTTTCAATCCTGGTGATTGCTGCCTGCAGGGCCAGGTCATAGCCCTGGGCGCCAAGACCGACAATGCTGCCCACGGCAATATCCGCCAGATAGGAATGGCGACGAAAAGCCTCCCGGGCGTGGATGTTGGATATGTGCACCTCGATAAAGGGGATGGCGACGCCCAGCAGGGCATCCCGCAAGGCGACACTGGTGTGGGTCAGCGCCGCCGGATTGATGATGATGAAGTTGATGCCTTCTTTGCGGGCATCATGGATGCGGTCGATGATTTCGTATTCTGCGTTGCTTTGCAGGAACTGCAAGTGATGTCCGGCGGTCTGACACTGGGCAGTGAGTGCGGCATTGATGTCTGCGAGGGTTTGCGATCCATAAACGGCAGGTTCGCGTGAGCCCAGGAGGTTGAGATTGGGTCCGTTGATAACAAGTATGGATGCCATTGCTTTTCTGCCGGAGTGATTGATGCCCGCCCGAGGTGAATGGATAAAAGCCAGGCTGAACAAAATTTTGTTATTTTTCAGCCACTTTTGTCCCCGCTCATTATAAGAATTTATGCTGATAAATCTATGGGTATTCACAAATTACTTTGCTTTTTTTCGAAGTTGGCCGGTTTTCGAGGAATTTTCGTGCATTGCTGCGTTCGGGGATGAAGCGGGGCCGATTTATCTTCATCATTTTCAGGCATACTGATAACGCTGGTGCTGGATAAAACAGCTGTGGGTCCGGCTATCGGAAGAATGATGGCGGACTCTTTTTTGGATGTGTGTGACGGTAATGACACGATATATGAAGGATATGGCGCCGCTTGGCCTGCTGATGGTGCTGCTGAGTTTTTGCGCAGCAGCGGCCGAGGCTCCCGCCATCACCATCGATGGCGTCAGTGATGAGCTGGCCGACAATATCCGCAGTCAGTTGCGGCTTGCTGCGGAACCCTGCGAGACCCCCTTGCCCAGACTGTTGCGCCTCTTGCCGCAGGCCCGCAGCGATGCCGAGAACGGGCTCGAGGCGCTGGGTTATTATCACAGTGACATCAAAACCGATCTGACCCGGGAAGAAAATTGCTGGGCGCTGCACATTGCGGTAATGCCGGGTGCCCCGATATTGCTCGATGAGATCACCATTGCAATACAGGGTGACCAGGCGACCCGGGACTTGTTCGGAGACCTTGTCGAAAACAATATTCTCAAAAAGGGCCGGCAGCTCGATCATGGGGAATATGAGCAGGTAAAAAACCGCCTGAGCGCACTGGCCGTTGAGCGCGGTTTTTTTGCTGCCCGCTTTTTGAAATCCGAAGTGCAGGTGGACCTGGTCAGTGATCTGGCCGATGTCGTCATCAACTTCGATCCGGGTCAGCGTTTCCGCTTTGGCCTGATCAGCATCGAAACCGGCGGTTCACTGTCTGACCGCTTCGTCCGCAGCATGGTGCCGTTCGCGCCCGGCGATTTCTATAGCAGTGACGACCTGGTGGCCTTGCGGCGCAACCTCGATCGCAGCCAGTACTTCCGCCAGATCAGTATCAATCCGCGGTTGGCGCTGGCCCGGCAACAGGCCATCCCGGTGGAGATCGATCTGGTTCCCTACCTGCGGCGTTCCTACACCGCCGGTCTTGGTTTCACCACGGATACCGGGCCCCGGATGCGCCTGGGCTATATCGACCGTTATGTCAATCAGAAGGGGCATCGCTTCGATGGCAATTCAACCCTTTCCCCGGTGCGTTCCGAGCTCAACCTCAATTACATGCTGCCGCTGGAAAATTCCACCACTGAAAGTCTGAATTTCAGTGGTGGAGTGATTCACGAAGACAATGATACCTTCAACAGCGATCGCTTCAAGCTGGAAGGCTCCTATCGCAACGAGTCTGACTCGGGCTGGCAGCGCAAGGTGTTCGTGAATTTCCTGCTGGATGAATTCAACATCGATGTTCAGAACGAATTCAGCCAGTTGACCGTGCTGGGCGCGGACATTGCCAGGACCCAGACGGACGATATCATCAATCCGAGCCGGGGCTGGAAATTGTTTGCGCAGGTCAGGGGCAGTTCATCCCTGCTGTCCGATGTGAGTTTCATGCAGATCTATGGCAGCGCCAAGAGTGTGCTGGCGCTGGGGCCGGGCCGGGTTCTGAGCCGCCTGGAAGTGGGCTCGACCTGGGTGGGCGATCAACAGGAATTGCCGGTGTCGGTGCGTTTTTTCAGCGGTGGCGACCAGAGTGTGAGAGCGCATGATTATCAGACATTGGGGCCGCTCAATGAAAACGGCCAGGTCATTGGCGGCCGGCACCTGCTGGTGGGCAGTGTGGAATATGATTTTCCGGTGCGCCCCGACTGGCGGCTGGCCCTGTTCTATGATGCCGGCAATGCCTTTGCCAACCTGGCTGAGATCAAGGTGAAACATACCCTCGGCCTGGGTGTGCGCTGGTTGACGCCGATTGGCCCGATTCGTCTGGATTTTGCCCAGGGACTTGGCAGAACGGACGGCTTTCGCATCCATATCACCATGGGACCGGATCTGTGATGATCGGACTGTTCAAGAAAATCCTGCTCCGGCTGTTGCTGATTCCGCTGCTGTTGCTGGCGGTCCTGTTGTTTGCCGTGTTGCTGACTTTGCGCACGGAGAGCGGCAGTCGCTGGCTGCTCAGGGAGGCCATGGACTATTACAGCACGAACACGGGAGACCGCCTCGAACTGGGCAGGGTCAGCGGGAGTCTCCTGTATGGCCTGCATCTGGAACAGTTCAGCTATGCGGCCGCGCCGGCAAGTGGAAGCGGCGCGGGCACTGCCGAGTTCAGCATCGGGAGCCTGGATTTTTCCTGGCGCCCGGAAGCACTGCTGGCTTCGGAGCTGAGGGTGCAGTCATTGCAGCTCAGGGATGTCACTGTGAATATCCTCAACGACGATCTGACGAACCCCGCTCCAGCTCCGGATATTCCCCAAGTTCTCGACTCCGTGCTGCGGCTGCCATGGCATATTCGTCTGGCTGCGGTTCAGCTGGAACAGGCCCGGATAACGCTGGACGGGCAGCAGTTTGCCGTGGCCGAACTGGGCTTCGATGCCCGCCTTGGCGGGGGTGAACTGCGGCTTGACCGTCTCCGGCTGGCAGCGGCGGGTTTCGAGCTGGACAGCGAGCTGCGGCTGCTGGCCGAAGGGCTGGCAATCAGCGCCAGTGGACAGTGGCGCTTGCGCTCGACTGCCCAGAATTTTGCCGGAGAGTACGAGATCGGCGGGAATCTGGAGAGCTTGAATCTCAGCCATCGTCTGACGGCGCCCCTGCTGGTCACCAGCAAGGGTACGCTGCAGCCGGGTTTGCTGGAACAGACGCCGCCGCAGTTCGCCCTGGTGCATGACTTCGGGAATGTTCTTGCCCTGCTGCCGGAGCTGGCACCCGTTCAGTCCTTGTCGGGACGGCTCAACAGCAGTGGTAGCCCCGAACGGGTGCTGCTGAGCGCAGAGCTGGAGCTGGAACTGGCGGGCCTGGAACCCTTCAGCCTGACGCTGAACGCGGATTATGCCGATGCCGCACTGCACCTTGCCGCCATCGATATCCGGAATTCCCTGCTGGCGTTGCGGGCCAGCGCGGTGCTCGATTTGCAGCCTGACATCGCCGGCAACATCGACTGGCAACTGCAAAGGCTGGATCTGAGCAGGAATGAAATTCCCGGGTTCAGCCTGCGTGAGGCCAGCGGTGAGGGGAGCCTTGATTTCAGCCTGCCAGATTCAGGATTCAGCGCATCCCTGCAGTTGCGGCAACTTGCCGGGCAGCTCAATGACTACCCCTTGTCGCTACAGGGCGATCTCGAGATCGGCCCCAAGGGCCTCGAGGACATCAGGCTGGCAGTCAGTCTGGAAGACAGCACACTGGCACTGGCGGGCAGTGCATCGGAACAGCTGGCGCTCAGCTGGAATCTGAATATACCGACGCTGCCGGCAGTGCTGCCGGGCCTGTCGGGCCGGCTGCAGGGCGAAGGGCTGCTGGGCGGCAGCCGGGCAGCCCCCGAATTCAGCGGTCGTCTGGATGGTGACGACCTGAAGTATGTGTTGGCAGGCAATGAATACAGCCTGCAGCAACTGCGCCTGGAGGCCGGTCATGCCGGCAGTATCAACAACATTACATTGAAACTCAGTGGCCTGGGACTTCCCGTCGGGGACGAGGTATACCGGGTGGATGACAGTGCCGTGACCCTGGTGGGGACGCCACAGCAGCATGAGCTGGGGCTTGCCATCCGTGCAGCTGAGCTCAGTGTGGACCTGAGGGGCAATGGCCGCTTTGCGGCAAACAGCTGGGCGGCGGCACTGGACAGGGCCACCATCCGTTCCGCCTATGGTGACTGGCAGTTGCAGGATTCCCTGGCGCTGACGGTGTCCGGGGAGCAGGCAGCTTACGAGCGTCATTGCTGGGAATTTGAGCAGATACAGTTGTGCAGCGCCGGCACCTGGCGTGCTGCCGGCGGCCTGGCGGCGAATCTGGAAATTGCGGGCTTTCCGCTGGCTTATTTCAATGACAGCGAGATTGCGCCCGAGTTGAAAACAGGCCCGGACAGCGTCAAGCCCCCCGGCTTTATGCGCCTGCAGCAGGCCTATGCCGTCAGTCCCGGGAAAGATGCAAGAATTGATGGAACGCTTGCCATGAAAATTGCCTTGTCAGATTTTTTCAATGACAAGTCCAAACCTGGTCTGGATGCCGATGTCAGCATGGAAAATGTCAGCATCGGCCTCTTGTTTGGCCGGGATGATGACACGCAGGATTTTCAGCCAGAGCTCAATGTCTTTCATATTGACAAGCCCTCACTGCATGTGACGCTGGCCGACGCCAACTGGCAGCTTGCCAGCAGTTTCGAGGTTTACGAACAGGATGAGACGAACCAGAATCTGGATTTGCAGGGCTTCTTCGACGGGCAGTTGAGCCTGGCCCCGGATGACAGTATTGCCGGTGAATTTTCACTGGATTTCGATGACATCGCCTGGCTGGAAGCTTTTCTGCCAGACCTGCGGGCCAGTCATGGCCAGTTGAAAGCCCGGGCAAGAGTGAATGGCAATCCAGGCCGTCCCTTGTTTCTGGCGGATGTGCAGTTGCAGGATGCTGGTTTCAGTTTGCCGGAATACGGTCTCGACATCAGTGCATTGAATGTTCACCTGAACAGTGATGCCAACAATGAAATGACGCTGTCCGGATCGGCGCGCTCCGGTGCCGGATCGTTGACGCTGACCAGCCAGATCCATACGCCGTTTTTGCCGCAGCGCAATTTGAGTCTTGACCTTGTGGGTGAAAATGTTCAGATCGTGAACCGGACGGACAGCCAGGTCGCAGTGAGTCCCGATCTGAGTCTGACGCTCAGTGATGCCGGCCTTGATTTCCAGGGCCGCGTCGATATTCCGCTGCTCTTTCTGGACCTGCGGGGGGGGAATGAACTGATCAATACCAGCACCAGCGTTTCGGAT
>JAVVEZ010000051.1:8676-23948 GCA_032250895.1 Pseudomonadales bacterium
GTGGTGGTCAATGCGCCCGCCGGCGTCAGCCGCGATACCGAGGTGCTCAAAAGAATTCCGGTGCAGGGCAAGCTGGCTCTGGGGCTGGGCGATGACGTCCGGGTTCGGGCGCAGGGACTGGAATTGCAGCTTCAGGGTGAACTTGACGTGGAACAGACGACGGGCCGTTCGACCCTGACCTATGGTGAAGTGGCGATCACCGAGGGGCGCTACAGAATTTATGGGCAGGAGCTGAAAATAGACAATGGCAAGCTGCTGTTTTTTGGCAACATGCTGAACCCCGCGCTGGATATCAGAGCCTACCGCCAGGTGCGGGAAACCGTGGTGGGTGTGCAGATCAACGGGACCATCCGCAATATGGAGAGTCATCTGTTCTCAACACCTGCACTGCCGGATAGCGAGGTTCTTTCAATGCTGATTACAGGAAAGTCATTCAAAAATATTGGCAGTCAGGACAGCGACAGTCTGCTTGCCAGCATTGCCAATCTCGGCATAGAGCAGGGTCAGGGCCTGACCAACAGCATCCGCAACAAGCTTGGCCTGGATGCCATCGAGGTCGATGGCGGTTCCAACCTGTATGACAGTTCCCTGGGGCTGGGGAAATATCTTACCGAGGATATCTTCATGAGCTATAAACTCGGGCTGTTTGACCGGCAATCCACGCTGGGGGTGGATTACACCTTGACCGATCGTATCAAGCTGGAAGTAAAGTCGGGCATCAGCCAGAGTGTGGATATTACCTATACCGTAGAGAAATGATTCATCGGCGCGGGAGTTAGGGATGCTCTGAATAACTCTGGGGCCTCCCAGACCCCGCCTTTCGGGGCCTTCAGGCAGCACCCGGGCCGGAGATGCCCTCAAAATAAATCGAGCGTAACCGCACGCTGTTGTACCGGGTAGCAGAAGCCGATTTCTGCACAGCCCTGGTAAGTGACCAACAATTCAATTTTTTTTGCGTCCCTGTCCTCGATGGGAATCTTCACGGTGGTGGCGCCGTAATAAACGTCCACGTCACCGAAAAACGCATCGGCTATCGCCACTCCCCCGGGAATCACGGGTCTGCCGATAAGGCCGGAGGAACCGCTTTCACTGAAATCGAGACTCTTGCGGTACAGGTAATACCCCTCCCGGATCTGCCACTGCACGATGATGGTTTCCGGCAGCTCGACAATGACCGTGAGGGCAAAGGCCTCATCGACGGGCAAGGGCGCTGTCAGATGTTGTGAGGCGAAGGGGCTGTCGGCGGTGACGGGCGGCGACAGAGGGATCGGGGCCGGTGCCGGCTGCAATGGCAATTCGGCGCCCTGCCCCCACTGCGCTGCGCCGAGCAACAGCGCAGCAAGCATCAGTCCGGGGCGGGCGCAGGTCACAGACATCGCTGCTAATTCCCCCTATTCCTGATAGCGTTCAAAAATCAGGCTGGCATTGGTGCCGCCGAAACCAAAGCTGTTGGACATGACGGCATCGAGTTTCACCTTGTCCTGACGGCTGCGGGCAATGGGCACACCGGCAATTTCCGGGTCGAGTTCATCGATATTGGCCGAGGCGGCAATGAAATCGTTTTCCATCATCAGCAGGCTGTAGATCGCCTCCTGAACCCCGGCGGCTCCCAGCGAATGGCCACTGAGCGATTTGGTGGAATTGATCGTCGGAATCCGGTCGCCAAAAGTGGCCTTGATGGCCTTGATCTCCTGGATATCGCCGACCGGTGTGCTGGTGCCGTGGGTATTGATGTAGTCGATGGGGCGTGTGCTGGTGGCCATGGCCATGTTCATGCAACGGATCGCGCCTTCGCCGGAGGGTGCCACCATGTCATAACCGTCAGACGTGGCGCCATAACCGGTCAGCTCCGCATAAATCTTCGCACCTCTGGCAAGGGCATGATCGAGGGCCTCTATCACCAGCACACCGCCGCCGCCGGCAATGACGAAACCGTCACGGGCAACATCAAAGGCACGGGAGGCTTTATCGGGCGTGGCATTGTACCTGGTGGACAGGGCGCCCATGGCGTCAAACAGACAGCTCAGGGTCCAGTGTTCGGCCTCGCCACCGCCGGCAAAAACCACATCCTGCTTGTTGAGCTGGATCAGTTCCATGGCGTTGCCAATGCAGTGGGCGCTGGTGGAACAGGCGGAGGAAATGGAATAATTGACGCCTTTTATCTTGAAGGGCGTCGCCAGACAGGCCGAGACGGTACTGCCCATGATGCGGGTCACGCGGTAGGGGCCGACCCGCTTCAGACCTTTTTCCCGGAGGAGATCGGCGGCTTCCACCAGGTCTTCGGTTGAGGACCCCCCGGCGCCCATGATGATGCCGGTGCGGATATTGGAGACTTCTGCATCAGTAAGGCCGGCATCGCTGATGGCACGGTCCATGCTGATGTAGCCGTAGGCGGCGGCGGCACCCATGAAACGCAGCGCCTTGCGATCGATGAATTCTGAAAAATCCAGATCCACGCCACCGGCGATATGGCTGCGCATGCCCATCTCTTCGTATTGGGGGCGGTACTTGATGCCACTGCGTCCCTGCTGTAACGATTCGAGTACGGTTTGCCGGTCAATGCCCAGGCAGGAAACGATGCCCATTCCGGTGACTACAACGCGTCGCATAAAAAACCTCTTCTCTTTTCCGCTGGCAGTATTTTTTTACTTTTACCAGGAATCATTTATGACAAGTTAAACCGTGCGATGTCCCATATTGTGCTATTGCCCTGGCGTGAATGTCCATGCTTTCGAGGCAGGTGCCGGGTGTGGATGGCTTGTATCAATCCAGAACTTCATCCGGCATGAACAGGCCCACCTTCAGCCCGGTGGCGGCGTAGATGGGTTTGCCATCCACCAGAACGCGGCCATCCGCTATCCCCATCACCAGTTTGCGCTCGATCAGCCTCCTGATATCCAACTGGTAAACCACCTTGTGGTTGGAAGGCAGGATTTCGCCGCTGAATTTCACTTCCCCGCAACCCAGGGCCCGGCCCTTGCCGGGATTGCCGCGCCAGCCCAGATAAAAGCCCACCAGCTGCCACATGGCATCCAGCCCCAGGCAACCTGGCATGACCGGGTCATCCTTGAAGTGGCAGGCAAAGAACCACAGCTCGGGATGAATGTCGAGTTCAGCCACGATGCTGCCCTTGCCCTCGGCACCACCGTTGGACGTGATTTCGGTAATCCGGTCGACCATCAGCATGTTGCCGGTCGGAAGTTTGGCATTGCCCTCGCCAAACATCTCGCCGTTGCCACAGGCGAGTAAGTCTTCCTTGCTGAAGGAGTGCTTGTCCCTGAAGTTTCTGTTCATCAATCGGAATTCCCTCTGAATCCGGCCGGGGTCTTGCTGCCTGGCCGCCTGAATCGGATCACAAAAAAGTTTGTATTATAGGCTCAAGACCGAGCAAACCATAATCTTATCGCGGCAAAATATCTCAGGAAGTAGCGGGCCTGTTGGAGGGCATGGCAGATATCCGCGGAGCTCCAATGGTGATTTAAACCGGGCTTCCTCTATAATGCCTGAACTTTTTGCTATTGAGTGTTGTGGTCTCATGATAATCCCGGTAATTCTGGCGGGCGGTGCGGGTTCGCGGCTGTGGCCCGTGTCGCGGGAGTCCTTCCCCAAACAATTCATTACCTTTCAGGCGGGCTCTGGCTCCCTGTTCCAGGAAACGCTCTGCCGCCTCCGCGGGTTGGCGGGCATTGGCGCGCCCATCGTGATCTGCAACCAGGATCATCGCTTCCTGGTCGCGGAGCAGTTGCGGGCAATTGGCATCAGTGACGCACGGATACTGCTGGAGCCGGTAGGGCGCAATACGGCTCCGGCGCTCGCCCTGGCAGCCCTGGAAGCACAGAAGGATGGCACTGACCCGGTCCTGCTGGTATTGGCGGCGGATCACCTGATTCAGGATGTCGGGGCTTTCCAGCAGGTGCTGGGTCTCGGCAGACAGCAGGCAGAGGCCGGCCATCTGGTGACCTTCGGGATCGTCCCCACTGCTCCGGAGACGGGCTATGGCTATATTCGCCGGGGGCAGGCGCAGGGTGCCGGGTTCCGGATTGAGCGCTTCGTGGAAAAACCCGATGGGAAAACCGCCGGCGCCTATCTTGCCAGTGGTGAGTACTACTGGAACAGCGGCATGTTCATGTTCAATGCCTCGAATTACCTGCAAGAGCTGGCGGCCAGCCAGCCCACCATGCTGTCCGTCTGCCGGGACGCCAGCGATGGCAGCACCCGGGACCTGGATTTTATTCGCATCCCGGCGGCCATTTTTGAACACTGCCCGGCGGATTCCATCGACTATGCCGTGATGGAGAAGACCCGCAAGGGATTGGTGCTTCCCCTGGATGCGGGCTGGAGTGACCTGGGTGCCTGGTCGGCGCTGTGGGAACAGGGACCGCACGATGACCAGGGAAATGTGGTGAGCGGTGACACACTCTTGCAGGACGTCAGGAACTCTTATATCCATGCGGATTTTCGGCTGGTTTCTGTGCTTGGCCTGGACGATGCCGTGGTCATTGAAACCCGGGATGCCGTGCTGGTGTCTTCCAGGCATCGGGTGCAGGATGTGAAAACGCTTGTCAGCCGTCTGAAAAACGCGCAACGCAGCGAAGCCGACAGCCATCGTCTGGTCTACCGGCCCTGGGGTTCCTATGAGGGGCTTGCCAGTGCCGAGGGTTTTCAGGTCAAGCGGATCGTGGTCAAGCCGGGCGCGTCCCTGTCCCTGCAGTTGCATCACCACCGTGCCGAGCACTGGATCGTGGTCCAGGGGACGGCCCGGGTGACCTGCGGCGAGGATGTCTTCATGCTGGGAGAAAACGAGTCCACGTTCATTCCGGTGGAAACCAGACACCGCCTGGAAAACCCCGGCATTGAGCCCATCATCCTTATCGAGGTACAGTGTGGTACTTACCTGGGTGAAGATGACATCGTCAGGTTTGAGGATATCTACGGGCGCGAAGCACAAACCTAGTGCTGCAACCTGGAAGTAGTGGAACAAAATGAAAGTGATGGATTCGTGCCTGTGGCAAGGCGCAAGCCGCTGCTAAGGCTGGTTGCCTTTGCAAGGCTTGCAACGCTGCCACGGGTGCGAAGACGCGCTTTCATGTTTCAGTATTTCCAGGTTGCAGTACTAGATTGACAGGTATCAGGAAGAAGCAAAGACCATGAGTGATGTCCCCATCAGAAAATGCCTGTTTCCGGCAGCCGGTTATGGCACCCGCTTTCTGCCTGCGACCAAGGCCATGCCCAAGGAAATGCTGCCCATCGTCAACAAGCCCCTGATTCAATATGGCGTGGAAGAGGCCATGGCGGCGGGAATCAGGGATATGGCCATTGTCACCGGACGCGGCAAGCGGGCCATCGAGGATCACTTCGATCTCAGCTATGAGCTGGAACACCAGATTGCCGGCAGTGACAAGGAGCATTATCTGAAGGGCATTCGCAGGATTATGGATGAAACGGTGTTTTCCTATACCCGTCAGATCAACATGAAGGGCCTGGGTCATGCCATCCTGACGGGTGAGACCCTGATTGGTGAGCAGCCCTTTGCCGTGGTACTGGCAGATGACCTCTGCTACGCGCCTGCGCAGGGCGTGTTGTCTCAGATGGTGGAGATCTACCGGAAATACAATTGCAGCATCGTGGCAATCGAAGAAGTGCCTGCCGCCGAAACCCGCAAATACGGGGTGATCGCCGGTGACGAGATTGAACCCGGTCTGCTCAGGGTCACGGATATGGTGGAAAAACCGGAACCGGACGTGGCCCCCAGCAATCTCGCCATCATCGGGCGTTATCTGCTGACGCCGGATATTTTTGCCATTCTCCGGGCTACGCCGCCGGGCCGTAACGGCGAATTGCAAATCACCGATGCCCTGCTCACCCAGGCCCGGGCAGGGGGAGTGCTGGCTTACCGGTTCGAGGGTCGGCGCTTCGACTGTGGCAGCGTCGAGGGCTTTATGGAAGCCTCCCGCTTTTATTACGAAAGTGTCTATAGCAGAGGTTTTGCATGACCGATACGCTCACCTGCTTCAAAGCCTATGATGTCCGGGGCCGGATTCCGGATCAATTGAATGAGGACATCGCCTACCGGATAGGCCTGGCCTATGCCGAATTTCTGAAACCGCGCACCGTGGTGGTGGGCTTCGATATCCGGCTCAGCAGCCAGGCCATCTGTGCGGCATTGAGTCAGGGTCTGCTGGATGCCGGTGTCGATGTCGTCAGCATCGGGCAGTGCGGTACGGAAGAGATTTACTTTGCCACCAGCCATCTGCAGGTGGATGGCGGCATCGTGGTCACTGCCAGCCATAACCCCAAGGATTACAACGGCATGAAGTTTGTCCGGGAAAACTCCATCCCCATCAGCGGTGATACCGGACTCAATGACATCAAGACACTGGCGGAGCGTAATGACTTCAGTCTGGCTGCCGCCAAGGGCAGACAACGTAATGTGGATGTCAAGGCGGCCTATGTGGACCACCTGCTGTCCTATATCGATTGCTCGGTGCTCAGGCCGATGACGGTGGTGTGCAATGCCGGCAATGGCGGTGCCGGCGGCATCATCGATCTGCTGGAGCCCCATCTGCCCTTCACGTTCATCAAGATTCATCATCAGGCCGATGGCAACTTTCCCAATGGGGTACCCAATCCCCTGCTGGAAGAAAACCGGCAGCCGACCATTGCCGCCATCGAGGCCAACAAAGCCGATCTCGGCATTGCCTGGGATGGCGATTTCGACCGCTGTTTTTTCTTCGATGAACATGCCGACTTTGTCGAAGGCTATTACATGGTGGGCCTGCTGGCCGAAAGCTTCCTGAAGAAACAGCCCGGCAGCAGGATCATCCACGATCCGCGGCTGATCTGGAATACCCAGGCCATCGCCAAAAAATACCAGGGCACCGCCATTCAAAGCAAAACCGGCCATGCCTTCATCAAGGAAAGAATGCGGGCCGAGGATGCCATCTACGGGGGTGAGATGAGCGCCCACCATTATTTCCGCGACTTCTCCTATTGCGACAGCGGCATGATTCCCTGGCTTTTGGTCAGTGAGCTGATGTGCGTCAGCGGCAAATCCCTGGCCCAACTGGTCAGTGAATGCATGGCGGCCTTTCCCGCCAGTGGCGAAATCAACCGCACCCTTGCCGACCCGAAGGCCGTGCTGGAAAAGATTCAGGCCCGCTATCAGGCCCAGGCGCTGGACGTCGATTTTACCGATGGCCTGAGCATGGCCTTTGCCGAGTGGCGCTTCAATGTGCGGATGTCCAATACCGAGCCCGTGGTCAGGCTCAATGTCGAGGCCCGGGGTGACAAGGCGCTGATGCAACAGAAAACCCGCGAACTGCTGGCACTGATGGTTTGACCGGATGTCGGCCCTGGCACGGCGGCGCGGCTGAAGCCTGCAAGAAACGGCCGGAAAAAGCTGTCCACTGATGGACAGTGGGCAAGCGGACTTTTATGCTGTTTGTGTTCGGCAAGCGGTCTGAAGCAGGCAAGACAGTCGGTTCATAAAGCGAAAAATCAGTATGTCAGAACCCTATCATTCAGCACCTCTGGTGGTGAACAGGCTCCGCAAGAGTTATGGCAAGCTTGACGTCATCCGGGACTTCAGTCTGCGGCTGGAAGCACAGGCGATTTATGGCCTGGTGGGTCTCAATGGCTCCGGCAAGACCAGCACCCTGGAATGCCTTTTGGGACTCCAGGCTTTTGATGGTGGCGAGGTCAGTGTGCTGGGCCTGCCGCCCGCGCGCCTGTATCAGGCCGCCGGCGCCGTGATCGGAATTTTTGACACTCCCAGCCTGCATCCCAACCTGAGCGTCAGGCAATGCCTGGAGCACGCCCGCCTGCTGTGTCCACAGCCCCGGCGCAGTTGTGCCGAGCTTGAGAAACTGCTGGACATAGAACGCTATCGTGATGTCAGGATCAGGCATTTGTCACTGGGCAACCGGCGTCGCGCGTCGCTGGCCCAGGGTTTGCTGGGACAACCGGAACTGGTGATTCTGGACGAGCCCTTCAATGGCCTGGATGCGGCCGGGGTCGATCAGGTGCTGGCGCTGATTCAGACGCTGAACCAACAGGAAGGCACGAGCTTTCTGCTGTCCAGCCATCAGTTGCCCTATCTGGAACATATTTGCAGCCATCTGGGCATTCTGCATCAGGGCGAGCTGGTGCTCAGTGAGGCGGTGAGCACCCTGTTGGGACGTCAGCATTCGAGCATCCGGGTGCGCTGTCATGATGAGGCCCGCGCCGTGTCACTGGTGAAGGCCGCCGCCGGCGTGGACTATGTGCGGACCGATGCGGCGGGTTATAGCCAGTTTGAACTGAGCGGCAGTAGCGCAGAGGCGGTCAATGCCCTGCTGGTCAGCGGGGGGGTCGGGGTTTCCGAACTGTTGCTGGAGCGGCCCTCGCTGTCTTCGTTGTTTCGCGACTTGACCAGCGGGCAGGCCTGATGGGCGGCTTCGTAACGGCATTGCAAGCCGAAGTGTTTATCTCCCTGCGCAGTCTCGGCAGCAAAATCGTGGTGCTGACACCGGCACTGGTTGTGCTGTTGCAGTTTTTTGTCGCGTGGCTCAGACAGGCGGGCGTGCAGACCCGTGATGACTTGCTGGGAGGCCAGCAGGTTGTTGCGGCGCTGGCGGCCGGCAATGCCTATGGGCATCTGGTCGACGGCCTCGATACCGGCTTGATTCTGCTGGGCCTGATGCTGGTTGCGCTGGCCGCGCATACCTTTGCTTTCGACCGTGACACTGGCCTGCTGCGCCATGTGTTGATTCGCCGGGTCAGTCGCTGTGCCCTGGTGCTTGCCAAGCTGGCGCATCTGCACCTGCTGGCCTTGGCTTCCCTGGTGTTGCTGCTGGTGGTGAGCATTGCGGCGGCGGGTCTGCTCTGGGAATATGGCCCGGTGGTGGAAGATGGCTATGAATTGATCGGCAGTGCTGAAATGCAGCAGGAAATCCGCCGGGGCCTGGTCCTGGCCCTGCTGCCCCTGCCGGCCCTCATGGCCTTCGGGCTGCTGGTGTCGGTCTCTGCCCAGACCGCCATCCAGGCTGTTACGGCGGCACTGGGCGTGACGCTGGCGCTGGATATGTTCAAACCCCTGCTGGGCAATGCCATGCAGTATCTGTATGTGGCCTTTCAGCCCTCGCTGGTGAACCAGTCCTACCTGCATGAGGTGGCTCGCATCGTCCGCGGCTACTCCGATGTGCTGGTGGATGAACGTTTTCTGCAACTGAATCTCTGGGTGCCGCTGCCCCAGTTTCTGCTACTGAGTGCCATTGCCCTGGCCGTGGTGCAAAAGAGAAAGCTATGAGACGGCAAAAAAACGGAGCACTGTTGTCATTGCTGCTGGGTTGCCTGCTGCTGCAAGCCTGCGTCAGTTACGAACCCGCACAACTGGTGCCGAGCCTGACGCTGTCGCCGGAGGAAATCACGCTGGCAAGCAATGGTGGCGGGAATGCGCCAGGCAAGGGGGTGGACTTCGGCTTGCAGGTCGCTGTCAACGAAAGCGATTCGTTGAGCAACCTGGCGGTCCTGCCGGGCGTCAGGGTCAGAGCCGTAACACCCAATGGCGCCGCTGCCGCAGCCGGCATTCAGGTCGGGGATGTGATACTGGCCATCGATGATCTGGAAACCAATCAAGCGGACGTGGTGCAGGCCCTGGCCCTGGACACCCCGGAACCCCGATCCTTTGTTTTTCGCCTGCGGCGCAATACCACGGTGATTGCCGCGACGGTGCTGGCCAGGCCGGCTGCCGGGGCGCTGACGGCGGCGCAGGAGCTGTTTCGGGTCGATCCCATTCTGACGCGTGCGGGCTATCGCACGGAAGTTCTTCAGCTCAGTGATGGCAGCAGCCGTTCGGCGGTGCGCGTGGTGGAATTGTTTCCGCAGAGCCCCCTGCCTGCTCATGGTCTTGCTGCGGGGGATTTGTTGCTGGCCCTCGATGGCAGCCCCTTGCAATCGGCTCAGGGCCTGATCGACCGGCTGCATAATGAGTATGCGCCCGGCGCCGCCGTAAGCCTGTCGGTGTACCGGAACAATGCCATCAGTGAACAAAAACTGCGCCTGTGGGATCCGGGCCGGCGCATCAGCCGGGTGGCGCTGGGGCCACTGCTGCGCTATGAACATTCCCTGGCTCCGGACCGCGTCCGCTTTGCCGTGCTGGACCTGTGGTTGTTTGCAGTTTATCGTTATACCCGCGAGGGAGGCGAACGTGCGCACAGTCTGTTGGGGCTGATCAATTTTACCAGCGGCTATGGCAACCTGGTCGAGGACAGTGCTCAGTAATGTCATTATTGATAAAAAATTCAATCATTGCGGTCGTCAGACTTGCGCTGCCGGGGTCTTCCATTCTGGTCGGTCTCGGCCTGCTGCTGAAGGTCTTGCCTGCGCTTGCCCAGGTCAACTATGTCAGCTCCCAGCTTGCCCTTGACAGCAATTTCAGGGAAATTCTCCACGAGGACATGAATGGCGATGGCCGGGTCGATCTCGTCACCTCGGCATGGACCCGCAGCGGAGGCCGGGAATTGCTTATTTATTACCAGCAGATGGATGGGCGCTTTGCCCAGCTTCCACAACGAATAGAAGTCAAGACGGAGATCATCGCGCTGGGCTTTGCCGATATCCGGCCGCAACCCGGTACTGAAATTCTGGTGCTGACCGGCACCGCGGTCTTCAGTCTGTCTGCGGCCATCGAGGGTTATGTCGGTAATCTGAGACCCTTGCTGGAATGGCAGTTGATAGCGGATGTGCCGGACTTGCAGGATGTGGAATTTTTCCATGGTGTTGCCGACATCAACGGCGATGGCTATCCCGACCTCTTGCTGCCGGGCCCGGAGGGTTTTGCTTATTTTGCCGGGGGGCCTGATGAAAGCTTTACGCTGGTGCAACAATTCAGCACCGTCGATCCGCAGGCAAGGCCGGCGCCACCCAACAGTCGGCGGAGGCGACTGTTCAGCAATCTTGAAATCAATCAGGAGCAGGGCATCGCGCTGGAAGTGGCGGCAAATCGGCCCACCCCGTTTGAGAATTTCGTGGAACCCTGGCAGGCCCAGGCCAGCACCGACATCAGCCTGTTTCACAGTGAAACCTGGCTGCCCTCCGCCGTGCTCGCACAACTCGATGATGACGGGCGTCTGGATCTTGCCTATCTCAATGAAGACGACAGTGGCCAGGGACGGTTCAATATACTTCTGCAGGGTGAGGACGGGCGTTTCCCGGCTGCGCCGAACTGGCAGGGCGCCCTGGATGCCCGTGGCAGCATCCGTCTGCGCGATGTCGACGGCGATGGCCGGACCGACCTTCTCGCCTTCAGGGGCAACGGGGATGAGCGCAGTGTGATGTTCTATGTCAACCAGGGCGGTCGCTTCGACCTGGCTCAGCCGACCCAGGTGCTGCGCTTCTCCGGCTATGATGTGGAGGCGGAATTGATTGATATCGATGGCCGCGGCAAACCGGCCCTGGCGGTCAGTTATTACACGGTGCCGGTAGCGGGCGCCATTCGTAATCCCAAGGTGGTCAGAACCCAGCTCTTGTACGGCAGCCAGGGCACGGAGGGCTCTCAGGTTTTCAGCAGAAGACCGGCGTCGCGGCTGGATGAGGATTTTTCTGTGAGCAATGTCCGGGCCCTGGCCGGGCAGATGTCTTTGCGCTTCGATATTGACAACGACGGCGTCAAGGATGCGCTGTACATCACCGGCGACGGCGCGCTGGCCGCCAAAAAAATCAATGCCGATCTGAGCCTTGCCACCGAGCCCTTCTGGCACCATGTGCCCGAGCGTTCCATCGTGGGCTTTGACGTTGTGTCTCTGAATGATGACGGCATGGCCGATCTGATTCTGCGTCACAGCAACAGCATCAGCCTGCTGGTATCCCGGCCATGAGGGCGGCGCTGCTGGTATTCGTGTGCCTGGGCATCACGCTGTGGCGGCAGGCGGGAGCCGCCACCGAAGAAGCCGGCGATCAGTACACTCGAATTCCTTTTACGCTGCCAGCCGGTCTCGGCCAGGTTCTGGTGGCGGATGCCGATGGTGACGGGCTGAAGGATCTGCTGGCCCTGGATGACAAGAGTCTGCGGATTTATTTTCAGAACGAGACGGGTTTTGATTTTGCGGCCGGGGGCCACAGCCTGGACTTGCCGGGCAGTGCCATCGGCTGGGACCTGGCCCATCTGGACCAGGCGGATTCAGCCTTGACGCTGCTGGCCCTGATCGATGGCCGGCAGGTGCTGGCTTGGCCGCTGACGCGGGAACGGGAGCCGGCTGCGCCATTGATCCTGCTGGACGATTTACAGGGTTTCATCAGCAAGGGCGTGCATCGCTTGCGGCTGGCGCAGGATATCAACGCCGATGGCAGGGTCGATCTGGTGCTGCCGGCGGCAGGCACCTTGCAGCTGCATATTCGCAATGCCGATGGCGGCTTTCAGGCGGCGCTGACGGTGCAGGCGGATTTCCGCATGCGCACCCGGCTTTCGTCCAACAGTTTGCAGCGCGACAGCGGGCAGGTCGTCAACATTCCGCTGATGCAGTTGCGCGATGTCAACGCTGACGGCCACCTGGACCTGATTTCCCGCACCGACGAAAAACTGGAGGTGTTCATTGCCGATAGCAGGGGCACGCGTTATTTTGCGGCCGTGCCAAGCTATTCCCTGGACCTGGCGGCGATTGCGGAGGGTCTTGGTGAGTTTGATGTGGACAAGCTGGATTTTTCCAACCTGACCGGCATCCTGGCCCTCACGCACGAGGAAATCCTCGAGGACATCGATGGTGATGGCATCGAGGATCTTCTGCTGCGCGAAGGCGGCAAGGTATCCCTGTTTGCGGGCACGGCCACCGGCATGGCATTGCAGCAGCCCAGGCAGGTTCTGCGCTCCAGTGGCAACGTGCTGGGCACCTTTGTTCACGATGAGGACGGCGATGGCCGCAAGGATTTGTGGCTGTGGCGGGTGGAAGAGGTCTCGGTGGGTGATGTGTTCCTGTGGCTGGCGCTGTCCGGCAGTGTCGCGGTGGAGGCCTTCATCTATCCGAATGAGGGGGATGTGTTTGCCCGCAGGCCGAGCCGCAAAATCACCGTGAACCTGAAGTTTCCGTCGATGCTGAGGCTGGCGTCTTCGGTGAATGAGATGACCCGGGAGTTGCGGGAGGCGGCGGATGAACCGGCCCTGCCGGTGCGCCCAGCGCGGATGGGCAATGCGCCCGGCAGCCGCGATCTGCTGGCGTTGCTGGGCGACAGGATCGATGGTTTTCGCAATGCAGTCAGCGTACAGCCAGAGGGCGAGCAGTTTCTGTCCATTCTGGACTACAGCCGGCAACGCAACGACTATGAAGTCGATGTGCGCCAGGTGCTGGAAAAGGCGGTGGCAGAGAGTTCATATACCGCACTGCTCAAAAATCGCTCTGCCGATTACAGCATTGCTCTCGCCAGTCCCACCAGCGGCGGTGATATTATCGCCGCCGCGATAAACGACGATGAGCAGGATGACCTCTTCGTCTTTTTTGAACGAACTGACGATTATATCCGGGGCATGTTGCTGCTTTCGAACAGTCCTTAGGAAGCTCTCGCATGCACCCCATTGTTCTTACCATCAGCCTGCTTGCCTGCAGTAATGTGTTCATGACCTTTGCCTGGTATGCCCATCTCAGGGAGATGGGCAGCAAACCCTGGCTCATTGCCGCCCTCGTGAGCTGGGGCATCGCTTTTTTTGAGTATCTGCTGCAAGTGCCTGCCAATCGGATTGGCTATCAGGTGCTCAGCCTTGGGCAACTGAAAGTGCTGCAGGAGGTCATTACCCTGACGGTCTTCGTTCCCTTTGCGCTGCTGTATATGAAGGCGCCTCTCAAACTGGATTTTCTATGGGCCGGCCTGTGTCTGTTGGGAGCCGTTTACTTTATGTTTCGTGAGCAATTGTAAGAAGAAGTTTCCAAAGAAAGCGCTGAATAAGCCGTCATCCCCACGAGACCTACGTCCTCCCGCGTTACCCCGCGTCATCCCCGCGCAGGCGGGGATCGGGTCAGGCAACCTTATGCCATGCAGGTTCAGTGAAAGGCCCGGGCAGCGGCGCAGGCGCTCCGGGGGACGCTACAAGTTCATCCCTGAAGGCTCTCTTCGGGCATCCTGCCCTCAGAAGCCCCCGGAGCGCCTGCCCCACTGCCCTGACCTCCGACTTCAGGTTTGTTGTCCGGAAACCTCTGCTGCACTGAAGTGGTCCAGCCCACCATTGCGCCAACGCCGGACCAAGCAGGATGAATCGAAAGCCAAACGGAGGCATCTGATAGTGGATGTTCCTTTTTGCTTCCCTGGCGGGTTTGATGTGGCAGGGTTGGGCGGCTTCGTTAAAGTCTGTCTCTTGGTCACAAGGTTTTCAGTAACAACAAGGCAAGTGGCTCCGTTCTCATTGCCACCTTCGAGTCAGGGAGTGATCGTGAAATACGCCGTACGCGCCTGACGGCGCCGGACACTCGCTTCGCTGTTGCTGGCGTTAAGCTTCAAAATCAACTTCAAAATCAGTACTTGACACCGTAACCTAAACGGTTACAATTCAGCCATGATTATTAGCTTTGTACATAAAGGGCTTGAGCGGTTCTACCGGTCAGGTAAAACTTCAGGTATTCAAGCGAAGCATGTTAAACGCTTGAGGCTAATTCTTACCAATCTGGATCAGGCTGAAGACCCCGATGACATGGATTTGCCAGGTTTGCGCTTGCACGAGCTGAAAGGAAACCGTAAAGGTATATGGTCAGTCTCTGTAAGCGGTAATTGGCGGGTTACTTTTCGCTTTACAGGCAAGGACGCTGAAATAGTTAACTACGAGGATTATCGCTAATGAGTATGCACAATCCGGCTCATCCGGGTGAAATTCTCAAAGAGTTAGTAATTGAGCCATCTGGCGTAACAATTACTGATGTCTCTGAGCACCTGAATATAAGCCGAAAAACACTATCAAAAGTTTTAAATGGCAGGGGCTCTATCACTCCTGAAATGGCTTTGCGTCTTGAGCTGGCGTTTAAAAATCCATCTGCAGATCACTGGCTTAGGCTGCAAAATGCCTATGATCTTTGGGCGGCTCGCCAACATCAATCCATATTGCAAGTTCGCCCATATGAATTTGCATCACAAGCTTAACAAGGCCAAGCACAATCGCCAGCGAAAAAAAACGCGCTGGCTGGACCTCGCTGACGCTCGGCCTGTGTTGGCGACGTTAACCCTCTCCGGCGCCTTGCCAGTAATCCGTCAATGACGTATATTTCTGACCCATGTACACAATCATTGAAACGCCGACTTTTCAGGAAGATGCTCGCGAC
>JAVVEZ010000145.1:0-4094 GCA_032250895.1 Pseudomonadales bacterium
GACCGCCGCCTCCGTCTCGAACTGCAAAACAGTGCCAAGGACAAGGCCGAAAATCTGATGATCGTCGATCTTCTCCGCAATGATCTGGGCCGTATTTGTGAAACCGGTTCGGTCACCGTGGACGCTCTGTTCGAAGCCGTCAGTTTCGCCAATGTTCATCATCTGATCAGTACCGTCAGTGGCCGTCTGAAGCAACAAAGCGACATTTTTGAATTGTTCAAAGCCTGCTTTCCCGGTGGTTCAATCACCGGTGCGCCCAAGGTCAGGGCCATGGAAATCATTCAGGAATTGGAAAAACATTCGAGATCGGTTTATTGCGGGAGCATTGCCAGCCTTAGCTATGATGGCCAAATGGATAGCAATATCTGCATCAGAACCCTGGTCTGTAATAACGGAAAGGTTCATTGCTGGGGAGGAGGAGGAATCGTGGCCGACTCGAATGGCGCCGCCGAATACCAGGAGACATTTGATAAAATTTCTTTATTCATCAATGGATTGAATAATAAGTCCGATGACCACAAATGAGCAGATTTGATCTCGACAGCTTGCAGACCCGTTTGCGGCAACGTCCTCCCCGACCGCCATCTGTTGCTCAGCCTTCCCATCATCCGGCGGCAGTGCTGCTGCTCATCTACCCAAACCTCGAAGGAGAGCTCGAATTGGTACTCACCCGCCGCTGCAGTCATCTGCGCAATCATGGTGGCCAGATCAGTCTGCCGGGAGGCAGGGTGGAGCTCGCGGATCAGAACCGGATCCATACGGCGTTGCGGGAAACCCGCGAAGAAATCGGAGTGAACATTCCGGAAGAGCAGGTGCTGACCTGTTTGGAAGACAGCCTGCTGCCTTCTGGGTTCTGCGTCACGCCCGTGGTCGCAGCGGTCGACAGAAAACCAAGCTTCAGGGCGGATCCGTCTGAAGTGGCGGAAATTTTCAGTATCCCGCTCGAACTGGTATTGACAGAATCCCTGTATTGTCGCGCCAAAAAAATAAGAAATGGCATTAAAAGAGAATTCTATTGTTTTGATTATAAAGAATATTATATATGGGGAGCCACGGCGTCTATTCTGCGTTCCCTGTCTCTTGAGCTCAATGATTCGATGGCATTGAAAATCAACCAAAACCCATAAACACCAGGAGCCTGAGTCCGACAGGCTCCTGCTGTAGTGTCCTGAATAAAGTACACATTCAGGGCACTACACTACCGGAAATTTTCGTACACTGGCCTTGATAAATTCCTCTTTGAGGGCTTCATAGCTGAATACCGCAGGAAACTGAGGAAATTCAGCAATCACTTTTTCTGGTGCCTTGAAAAGAATGCCGGCATCGGCTTCAGCCAGCATGGTGGTATCGTTGTAGGAATCACCGGCAGCGATGACCCGGAAGTTCAGACTATGAAAGGCTTTGACGGAATGACGCTTGGGGTCCTTCTGACGCAGCTTGTAATCGCTTACGCGGCCACTCGAATCGACTTCAAGGCGATGACACAAGAGGGTTGGGAATCCCAATTGTCGCATCAGGGGCTGTGAAAACTCATAAAAGGTATCCGATAGAATCACTACCTGAAAACGTTCACGCAACCAGTCGATGAATTCTCTGGCACCGGTCATGGGTGTCATCGTGGCAATGACTTCCTGGATTTCGTTCAGACCCAGCCCATGCTGCTCAAGAATACCCAGCCGCTGTTTCATCAGCACATCATAATCAGGAATATCCCGGGTCGTGGCACGTAATTCGGCGATACCGGTCTTGTCAGCAAAATTGATCCATATTTCCGGCACCAACACCCCTTCCAGATCCAGACATGCAATTTCCAAACTGATTCTCCTGTATTAAATAAAGGTGCCCATAAACTGTCAAGAAACGTGTCGCAATGTACAGATTTCAGGATGCCGCTGCAATCGTTGCAAAAATCTTTATTGGATGCCCCGTTAACGGGGCATGGATCTTGTTGAAAGGCCTTCAGACTCAAGATATGGTAAAAAGCATCGCTGTTAACAATATATCTTGGGTTTTGGAATAATAAAATATGCTAACTTACTAATATTTAAATATTTTTTCACGTGGAACATTCCGCTGCGGTGCCATGGAAAATGATGTGTGGACAATAAGGAGCGTCCAGTATTATTCTCCTTGTTTTTCAGAACGTAACTGTCGGCGAAATGCATTATTGTATAAAAATTTATATATTATGAATCAATATGTTATAAATTTTTTTTAATGTTTGATACAAAGAACGCTCATGCCTTGCCCGGGACTTTTACGCTCTTTGAAACAAGGAACACAAAGCCATGCTGGAATCCGCCAACATTACCAACCTTGCCCAGGACTATGCTGACAGGCATCCAAGGGAAATCATTCAACTGGCACTGGACTCAGTAGACAACATTGCCATTTCCTTCAGTGGAGCCGAGGATGTCGTGCTGATTGAGATGGCCTGGAAACTGAACAAGAACATCCGGGTGTTCAGCCTGGATACCGGACGCCTGCACCCTGAAACCTATCGCTTCATGGAAAAGGTCCGCAAGCACTACGGCATCAATATTGAATTCATGAGTCCGGATGCCCTGCAACTGGAAGCTTTCGTACAAGAGAAAGGGCTGTTCAGTTTCTACGAAAGCGATCACCATGAATGCTGTGGCATTCGAAAAACGGCTCCACTCAGACGCAAACTGGCGACACTCGACGGCTGGATCACCGGGCAGCGCAAGGATCAGAGCCCCGACACCCGGGCCACTATTCCAGTACTGGAGATCGATCCTGTTTTTTCACCGCCGGGACAGTCGCTTTACAAATTCAACCCATTGGCAAACTGGTCATCACAGCAGGTCTGGGAATATATCAGGATGTTCGATGTTCCCTACAACGAACTCCACGACCGGGGCTTCATCAGCATTGGCTGTGAACCCTGTACCCGTCCGGTAGGTCCCAATCAGCATGAACGCGAAGGGCGTTGGTGGTGGGAAGAAGCCACTATCAAGGAATGCGGCCTGCACCAGGGCAATCTGAAATAATTCTTCCCCGGCAAGCTCTGGACACCGCGCTCAGTCTTGATTTTCACGGTTTAATTGATGCGCGATGCAGCTCTTTGCCTGCATATGCCAGCAGTCCATCGGCTACGGCGCAGGCTCCTACCGGATTGAGAAATTGCAGATAGGTGGCAAATATTTCTTTAATGCCTCGTGGAAATTCACTACAGTAACGCCCTTTTGCACAACCTGGAAGCATCCAGGTTCAAGATTGGCCTGGAATTGGGATTATGGAATTTATCTTGTACATACTGGCGGGGCTTGCCGTTGGTTTTGCGGTCGGGCTTACCGGTGTCGGAGGTGGATCCCTGATGACCCCCCTGCTCCTGTTGTTCGGCTATCCTGCACCTGTGGCAATCGGTACGGATCTATTGTATGCCGGACTGACCAAGACCACCGGGGTTTACTTCCACCAACGCAAGGGCAATATTCGCTGGCGAATCATGATCCTCCTGGTCCTGGGCAGCATTCCGGTGTCTCTGGGACTCAATCTTTTCGTCATGGATGCTGATTTTCGCGAGAATGAAAACTATGAAGCCCTGCTGACCATGATACTGGGTGTCATGCTGATCCTGACCTCCCTGGTAATCATCTTTCAGAAACGGATTCAGCGCCGGATCTCGGAAAATTCAGGTCAGGATACGCACAGCCATGATATTGACGCCTCCCCTATGGGTTTTGCGCGAAAACACACGGATATCTTTACCGTATTGACCGGTATGCTGCTGGGCCTGTGCGTGACCTTGTCATCTGTCGGTGCCGGCGCCTTTGGGGCTGCCGTCCTGTTCGTTCTTTATCCCAGATTAAAGGTCACCCATATTGTCGGTACGGATATTGCTCACGCTGTGCCCCTGACGCTGGTGGCCGGGCTGGGTTACCTGTACTACGGACTGGTGGATTTCATCCTGTTGTTTGTACTGCTCTGCGGTTCACTGCCCGGGATTTACCTGGGAACCCATATGGGTTCGGTCATGCCGGAGAAACTGATGCGTTATCTGCTGGCCATCACACTGTTGGGGCTTGGCATCAAATTCAGCTTCCTGTCGGGACATTGAGGCTAGGAGCCTG
>JAVVEZ010000146.1:0-4075 GCA_032250895.1 Pseudomonadales bacterium
TCTGGCGCGATATACCAACGCGCAGCATCATATCGTGCTGCTTGAATGCCAGTGCTAAGCGGCGTTTTTTGATCTGTTCAAGCAGTGAATTCATAATAAATCTTATATGTTGCTATTTATAAAAAAGACGCATTTTAGTTTCTTTTATGTATATTAGCAACATAAAAATTGCTTTCGTGTGTTTAGGATGCGCTTTATGATGATAGCAATTTATATGTTGCTATTGCGCATAAGGTGGGGGCTCCGGTGCTTGTTAGCCGGCATTTGAAATCTCTTTCCGTAATGCTTCCTGAGCTAGTTTATTGACACTTTTGCCTTTTACCTGCGCGGTAATGGCAAGCTGTTCATGCAATTCAGGTGGAATTCTAAGATTGAATTTACCTGAGTAGTGGCGGCGAGGCTCAATGCCTTTTTCTTTGCATACCTCAAGGAAGACGCGCAACGACTTCTTGAATTCTGCTCGCAACTCTTTCGGATTGCGGCCGTAAAAATCCGCACCACCATTCAGCCCCAGGATTTCTCCCCGGAATGTATCCAGTTCAGAGTCATACTCAATTTTGGCGTGATAGCCTTCTAATGTCATGGTGTTCATGGTGATACCTTATGCTGCTCCATCCATTTACGAATACTGACCACAGCACCTCTGTCGGTGCTCGGGCCAGGATGAGGGCGGTGGAATATTCGCACCTCGCCGAAAAGAAACACCGCTACCCGACTACCTTCTCGCTCACTGATCTCTGCTCCGAGCTCGACGAACAAGGACTCAATGTCACGCCACTGGACATTGCCGCTCACCGGACGAGCAAAAATAGCTTCCAAGGTTCTTTGGTGCTTCCGTTTCATATCGCTACGGTACCATGCAATAGTACCATGTCAAGACCCCTGATCATGGTACCTACCCTGGGGAATGACGGCTAACGCCGCTGCCAAGTCGCCAAGTGAAGCTGGCGTGGCTTTTGCGCTTTTTTCAAAAAGCATAAAGCAAAAAGAGCAAAAAGGGACATCTACTATCAGATGCCTCCACTTGGCTTTCGATCCCATCCCGGTTGATTCGGCGTTGGTGCAATGGTGAGGCCAGGCCACTTCAGTTCGGCAGGGGTTTATAGGCAACAAACCTGAAGCCGGAGGCTCGGGTAGCGGGGCGGGAGCTCCGGGGGCTTCTGAGGGCAGGACGCCCGAAGAGAGCCTTCAGGGACGAACTCGTAGCGTCCCCCGGAGAGCCTGCCCTGCTGCCCGGGCCCTGCATTGAACTTGCATGGCATGAAGTCGTCCGCCTGGCGATCGGTAAATCACCAGCAAGGCTATGTTGCCCTTTTCTATCACCCACCAAACCTTCGAGACGATTCCCGGGTGGTACCTTTAACTCCAGAAGTTGCACCACGGAATCCAGCAATTCAAGTTTCCTGGAGGCAACAGGCCACAAAGATTGGGAGCACAACTTGCGGGCCGCCTTCGCGGCAACGCCATTGAAGATCTTACATGCTCGGCATCCTGGCTCGAGCATGATCACTCAACAAGTACTTCTTTAATTCCATCTCATCTCTCATAACGTGAAGAATCAAAACATTCTTTCCTTCGCACCGATAGAAAATTCTGCATGGCTTGCTTACGACTTCTCGGTAGATAGAGTCAGGAAGTTCCGGTGGCTCTCTCCCTGAGTTCGGAAACCGCTCCAAGCGATCAACTTTTTTGAAGATTCTGGCTACAAGTTCACTCGCTGCAACCGGATTGTCTAAAGCAATGTACTCGGCGATTTCATCCAACTGATCAAGCGCTGGCTCCGTCCAGATTATTTTAGCCATTTTCCCATTCGCTCCCTGGCCTGAGCGTGAGTCAATGTCTTCTTGTCGAGTAGAGCTCTTTCTCCCTTCGAAAGAGCTTCCAGCAGAGTCAAGCGACGCTGCATGAACTCGTAGTCTTGGACATCCACAAGATAGGCTGAGGGCTCGCCATGCTCGGTAATCAGAACTGCCTCTTTGGACTTATGCAGATCTGCAAGAATTTTCGTGGCTTGCCTCTTCAGGCTGGTCACCAATTCAACCTTCATATCTCTACCCTCAAAAATTAAAGTGACACTATAGTATCACTCAAATTTTTGACTTGGCAATCATCTCATTGAACCTGCATGACACAAGGTTGCCTGACTGAATCCCCGCCTGTGCGGGGATGACATCGAGTAGAGCGGGGATGACGGTATTGTGGTGGGCCGTGAAGGGTTCGAATCGCTGGATCCCCGCCTGCGGGAGACTTGATTAATGGCGGCGGTGATGGTCTCATTGTCTTTCTTGCCAGAACTCAGGTTATCAGAACCCACGTTATCAATATCCGACAATAACCATACTGTCGCTAAAAACATAAGGAAGAACGAGTGACCTACGCTATTGATATCCACATTCATGCAGACGCCGATTCCTGCGCCTGTCACGGCTCCGCCGCCCATTTCCGGGATGCCGCCTACAAATATTTCGGTGCAGAACCCAAGGAAGAAAAAATTGCCCAGACCGCCGCCATGTACCGCGACCTGGACATGATGGCCATCCTGCTGGCGGTGGACTCCTCCTCCGGCATGGGCACACCGCCGGTGACCAACGATTTCGTCGCCCAGGCGGTGAAAAATGACCCCGACGTCTTTATCGGTTTTGCCAGTGTCGATCCCTGGGCCGGCAAAAAAGCCATTGACGAGGCCAAGCGGGCCATGGAAGAACTGGGGCTCAAAGGCTTCAAGTTTCATCCCGCCACCCAAGACTTTTACATGAATGACAAGCGCTTCTATCCCCTGTACGAGACCATCGGCAACTACGGGGTGCCCATGCTGATCCATACCGGCACCACCGGCATTGGCGCCGGTCTGCCCGGTGGTGGCGGCCTGAAGCTGGGCGGCTGCCGGCCCATCCCCTACATGGATGACGTGGCGGCGGACTTCCCCGAGATCAACATGATCCTGGCCCATCCGTCCTGGCCCTGGCAGGATGAATCCCTGGCCATGGCCGTACACAAGCCCAATGTCTATATCGATCTGTCGGGCTGGTCACCCCGCTATTTCTCGCCGACCCTGATTCAGTACTGCAACCGCATGATTCCGGACAAGGTCCTGTTTGGTTCCGACTATCCGCTGATCAGCCCCGAAAAATGGCTGGAAGCCTTCGCGCAAGCCCCCTTCCGGGATGAGGTCAGGCCGAAGATCCTGTTCGAAAATGCCAACCGTCTGCTGGGTCTCAACCTGACCCGCAGCGAGCCCAAAACGGACCGCGTCACCAGCGAGAAGATCGCCTGATTCAGGCCTGACAACACCAGACAGGCTCCAAGAGACCAAGCCATGACCGCCCAGCCCAAAGTTCTGCTGATTGCCACCCAGGATACCAAACAGACCGAAGCCCGTTATCTGCGCGACTGTCTGGAACAGGCCGGGCTTCAGGTTTTTCACCTGGACCCCAGCATCCGGCCAGGGCCGGAAGGCGCTGAAATCACCCCGGCCGACATCGCTGCGGCCGCCGGCACGAACATGGAAGCCATCCGCGCCCTCAACCACGAAGGCCAGTGTCAGGCCATGATGCTGCAAGGTGCGCTGATCTGCGCTCACCAGCTGCATGAGCGGGAAGGTCTCAGTGGCATACTGGCCATCGGTGGGTCCATGGGTACCGGGCTGGCCACGACGGTCATGCGCTCCTTTCCCATCGGCCTGCCCAAAGTCATGATTTCCACGATGGCCTCGGGGATGACGACACCCTATGTGGGTACCCGGGACATCACCATGGTCAATGCAATCTGCGATATTGCCGGGCTCAATTCCATTTCCCGGGATGTCTATCGCAATGGCGCACTGGCGCTGGCGGGCATGGCCCATGGCTATTCCCCGACGCCGGCGGAAGGCAAGCCCCTGGTGCTGATCTCCACGCTCGGCACCACCGAAAAGTGCTGTGCCCGGGTGCGTCTGGCCCTGGAACAAAAAGGCTTTGAAGTCATGGTCTTCCATACCACCGGTGCCGGTGGCCAGGCCCTGGAAGCCATTGTCAGCGAGCGTCCGGTGGCGGCCGTGGTCGATATGTCACTGGTGGAAATCATCGACTTCCTCAAT
>JAVVEZ010000052.1:0-23533 GCA_032250895.1 Pseudomonadales bacterium
CAGCTGCCGGTACAGGCTGACGATGCGTTTGCGACCAAAGGTCGTATCCGGCCTCAGGCCCTGCAAACGTGACGCCAGCTGTATCATTTCAACAGCCAGATGGACTTGTTCTCTCTCGCAGATCAGATTCCGGTACAACAAGGTCTACTCCTCTCTAACAGTCTGTCGCTATCCTAAAATCCCAGGTCGGCCAGCAGGTCATCCACCTGATCCTGGCTGTTGATGACGTCCGGTTCTCCGGCCTTGATCTGGGGGCCATTCAACAAACTCGCTTCCCGCCTGACCTCGGCTCCCTTGAGTTCGTCAACGCGCCGCTGCAAGTCGCCGCGTCCCCCGCCATCCGGCACATTGTCCAGCAGAACCTGCAAGAGTTGAAATTCGAGACCCCGGACGACATCGATCATCTTTTTGATCACCTGCCCGGTTAGATCCTGAAAATCCTGTGCCATCATGATTTCCAGCAGTTCCTTGTTGGTGCTCTCGGTCAAGCCCGGTACGGCGGCCAGGTACTCACGGGTATCCAGCGCCAGCTCCCGTGCCTGCGCCAGTTCCACCGGCTTCTCGAACCAGTCCTGCCAGCGCTGTTCCAGGCCAGTGGCCCGGGAACTCAGCTCGGATTGCAGAGGCTGCGCCCGGTCGATCGCATTCAAGGCCCGCTCTGCGGCCTGCTCGGTCATGGTGCCGATATAGCTCAGTCGATCCCGGGCATCGGGAATGGCCTTGGCGGCCTTTTCCACTTCCTTGTCCAGGCCCAATTCCCGCATACTGTCACGCAACATCCTGACCAGATTGCCAATCCGCTGAACGACGTCATCATTGCTTGCCGGCGTTTGGGTCTGGACGGGTACTTTCAGAACTTTTCCACTCATGTTCGCTTCTCCACTTGGGGTACTGGCCCTGTGTTATCTTCCAAGTTTTTCAAAAATCTTGTTGAGTTTCTCTTCCAGTACCACGGCGGTAAATGGTTTGACCACATAGCCGTTGGCACCCGCCTGAGCAGCGGCAATAATGTTTTCCTTCTTCGCTTCCGCCGTCACCATAAGTACCGGCAGATGCTTCAGGTTATCCGCTCCACGTATCTGCTTGAGCATCTCCAGGCCATCCAGATTCGGCATGTTCCAATCCGAAATGACCAATTCGAAACCACCACTCTTGAGCTTCGAGAGGGCATCCTGTCCATCCTCGGCTTCTTCCACATTGGCAAAGCCAAGCTCACGCAAGAGGCTGCGAACAATGCGACGCATCGTGGGGAAGTCATCCACCACCAGGATATTCATACTCTTGTTGACCATTTGCATCTCTCGTCATGTTGTGGCACAGATTTCCCTGACAGGCAGGAACGTCGAGCCAGGATTAAAGTTAAAAGACCTTCCATTCATTGTCACCGGCAGCCTGTTGTGAAGGTGACAGCTTGGCGACTTTCCCCCCTTTGCCGGTACCCGGGCGGTGAGCAATAACCTCCGCTGTCTTGGTTTTCTTGACAACTGTCGGAACGAAGACTGGTTTTTCTTTTGCCTCACTATTCGTCCGAATCCTGTTGGAACCGCCGACACCTCCGGCCAGCTGGAACACCGCAACCACTTCTTCCAGATTTTTGGCCTGATCTTCCAGTGATGCCGCTGCCGAGGCCGCTTCCTGCACCAGTGCGGCATTCTGCTGGGTCACCTTGTCCATCTGACTGACAGCCTCGCTGACCTGATCGATGCCACTGCTCTGTTCCTGGGACGCGGAAGATATTTCATCGATGATGTCGGTCACCCGCTTCACGGCGGCCACGACGTCCTTCATGGTGCTGCCCGCCTGCTCCACCAGGTTGGAACCGTTCTTGACCTGCTCGGCGGAGTCCTCGATCAGTTTCTTGATTTCTTTCGCGGCATCGGCGCTGCGTCCGGCCAGATTGCGCACTTCTCCAGCCACCACGGCAAAGCCCCGTCCCTGTTCCCCGGCCCGCGCCGCCTCCACTGAGGCGTTCAAGGCCAGGATATTGGTCTGGAAGGCAATGGAATCGATGAGCCCCGTGATATCCGCTATCTTTCCGGAACTGTCGGAGATCACCCGCATGGTGCTGATGACCTTCTCCACCACCTCGCCGCCATGAGAGGCCGTGGTGGACGCATCCTGGGCCAATGCGCTGGCCTGGCGGGCATTGTCGGCATTCTGTTTGACCGTCGTGGTCAGCTCATCCATGCTTGCGGCGGTCTCTTCCAGGGACGCTGCCTGTTGCTCGGTACGCGACGACAGGTCTGCGTTGCCACTGGCAATCTCGCTGGCGCCGGTATGAATGGAATCGCTGGAATGACGTACATCCGTGACGATACTGCTGAGGCTTTCCTGCATTTCCCGCATGGCGGAAAAGAGTCTGCCGATCTCATTCTCGCCCATGGTTTCAATGTTGTGGGACAGATCGGTTTTGGCAATGTATTCAAGATTTTTCACCGCCAGCTTGAGTGGATTGATCACGATCGTGCGCAAGCCCAGATAGACCAGCCCCATCACCCCGATGCCGGCTGCCAGAGCAGCCAGGCCCATCCAGGTATAAGTACCCACCTGGCTGTCGTAGTCAGTCAACTCGGTCTGCACTGAGCCTTCCGCATGACTGACGAAGGCGGCCATGCTGGTGGTGAGCTGATCATTGAGTGGCACCAGTTCGTCGCGAATCAGACCAAAAACCTCGACATCATTATCCTCCTTCAATACCTGCGATTGTTCACGCACCAGCTCTACCACGGCTCGAAAATCATTTTCCAGCGTCTCTGCCAGAACCTGGCTTTCCGCTGATTTGGGTGCTTCCAGAAAGCTGTTGAAGCGTTCTTCGGCTCTGCTCAGTGTGGCATCGGCCTCCTCCAGACGACGGGTGGCCTGCAGGCCACGGTCATCGGCAATGAAGTTGGCGGCGGCTTCCAGATTCACCCGCGCCCCGTTGATCAGGGCATCTGCCCGGCTGATCTCGTTCAATTGCGAGATGTTGATCTGATTAAGAAGCGCTATCGATTCGCCGGCCATGCGGGCAGCGTTGAATCCCACAGTGGCAATCACACCGATGATCAGCGCGAAACACACCAGGACCCCTCCCGTGGCCATGTTTATCGTGATATTGCGTAACTTTGACATCATTTTCCTTACCCCTTTTCACAATGGCTTTAAGTGTTACTACTGGCGCTCTTGATCATGCTGCGCATGGATCACACGCGTTGGGCACGACCAGAGGCATCTGCCAGGGTCATCAGGCGTTGCGCAATATCCGGCAACACCACTATTTCTGCGGCAGCCCCCAGGGCGATGGCCTCGCGAGGCATGCCAAATACCACACAACTGTTTTCATCCTGGGCCAGCGTGGCAGCACCGGCCTTGCGCATTTCCAGCAAACCCGCCGCACCATCCTTGCCCATCCCCGTCAATATCACCCCGATGGCATTGCGTCCGGCGTGACGGGCGGCAGAGCGAAACAGGACATCCACTGACGGCCGGTGCCGGTTCACCGGCGGGCCGGGATCAAGCTTCACAACATAATTGGCGCCACTGCGGGCCAGTTCCATATGCTGATCCCCCGGCGCCACATAGGCATGGCCGGGCAGCACACGTTCTCCATCTTCAGCTTCCTTGACACTGATCCTGCACAACTTGTGCAGGCGCTCGGCAAAGGAACGGGTAAATCCCGCCGGCATGTGTTGGGTGATCAACAGGGCGGGAGAGTTTGACGGCAGTGGCTCGAGAACCGCACGGATCGCTTCGGTACCCCCGGTGGAAGCCCCGATGATCACCAGTTTTTCGCTGCTTGCCAGTGGCGCTTTCAAGGCCGGGACCGGGTTGCGCTCGCCCGAAGGAATATGCCGGGGCCGGGATGTGGCGGCGGCACGGATTTTACTCGCGATCAACTCACTGTAATCCAGCATGCCGTTGCGAATACCCATGGCGGGTTTTTCCAGAAAATCGACTGCCCCCAGCTCCAGTGCCCGCAAGGTGATTTCCGAGCCTGCCCGGGTCAGTGACGAGACCATCAGGACCGGCATCGGCCGAAGACGCATCAAGCGTTCCAGAAAATCGAGACCTTCCATGCGTGGCATTTCCACATCGAGCGTCAGGACATCGGGATTGTGCTGTTTGATCAGATCCCGGGCTACGATAGGATCAGGCGCGACCGCCACCACTTCCATGTCGTCATGACTGTTGATGATCTCCCGCATCAGATCACGGATCAGAGCGGAATCATCGATGCACAGCACCTTGATTCTGGCTGCTTTCAAAAGAAATCTCCTTGTTGTTGGTCGTTTGTGCCTGACTGCAGCACTCCATCTATATGCAATCTATCGGCGCCCACAGCGCTTTCTTTAGGAATAAGGAAGCTCTGGATAACATGGATTTCATTGGCCCCCGGCTTATGCCGCCTTGTCGAGCAATGCCAGCTCTTCACTGGACAGCATTTTTTCTATATCCACCAGCTGGAACATGCGCTCATCGAGTTTCCCGACCCCGGTCAGGTAGTTCAGCGCGGCGCCGGCGTTCATTTCGGGGACCGGGAAAATCTGCTCAGCGGCCAGCGCCATGACATCGGAAACCCCGTCGACGACAATGCCGATCACGCGTGTATTGATATTGATCACAATGACCACGGTGTGGCTGTCATAGCTGGCGGACACCTTGAGTTTGAGACGCAGATCGATGATGGGCACGATCACCTCGCGCAGATTGATGACGCCCTTGAGAAAGTCCGGCGCATTGGCGATCCGGGTCACATTCTCATAGCCACGAATTTCCTGCACCTTCAGGATATCGATGGCGTACTCTTCCTGCGCCAGGGAAAACACAAGAAATTCACGACTGTTTGTACCATTTTGTTCGTAGCTGCTCATGCCAGGGCTACCTCCCTCATTGCAATGGATTGTTGATGATGGCCGACGGCCGGCTTCAGGCAGGCAGAATGTGAGGGGTGCAGTTCTGCCACATCCAGAATCATCGCCACCCGGCCATCACCCAGAATGGTGGCCGCCGAAACACCCCGCACCTTGCGGTAATTACTCTCTAGGTTCTTGACGACCACCTGTTGCTGGCCCACGAGTTCATCTACCAGCAGGACAAAGCGTTTGCTGCCACTCTCGACGATGACGGCGATGCTGTCCTGTACCCCCCGCCGGGCACCGCTGATCCCCATGCTCTCATGCACGGATATCACCGGCAGATACTCTTCCCTGACCTTGAGCATGGCATCATCCCCTGACAGGCTGTAAATATCGCCGGCGGCTGGTTGCAACAGTTCCCTGACCGCCAGCAATGGCAGCACAAAGGTTTCGCCTCCGGCCCTGACCAGCATGCCCTCCAGAATGGCCAGTGTCAGTGGCAGCAGAATGCGCGTGGTAGTGCCCCTGCCCGGCCGGGACGAGACTTCAAGATAACCGCCCAGGTTCTGGACATTGCGTTTGACGATGTCCATACCGACGGCTCGTCCGAATTCGTCACTGTCTTCTTCTGCCGAGGAAAATCCGGTGGAAAAAATCAACAGCCAGACTTCCTCATCACTCATGCTGTCCGACACCTGCATACCCTTGCTGCGTGCACGTGCCAGCAACTTCTCACGGCTCAGGCCGGCACCGTCATCCTCGACCTCGATGATGATGCTGCCGCCCTGCTGTCTGGCCGTCAGCAACAGACGGCCCTGCCGGGGCTTGCCGCCCGCTTCCCGTTCCGCGGCACTCTCGATGCCATGGTCAATACTGTTGCGCACGAGATGCGTCAAGGGGTCGATGATGTGATCGACCAGTCCCTTGTCGACTTCGGTGGTCTTGCCATCGGTGTGCAGTGTCACGTCCTTGCCAAAGCGGGCCGCCAGGGCCTGGACCATATCCGGAAAGCGGCTGAAAACCTGCTCCATCGGCACCATGCGAATGGACATCACCGCTTCCTGCAATTCCCGGGCATTGCGCTGCAACAGGCTGACCCCGCGATCCAGAGCCGGGGTGCTGCCCTGTTTCAGTTCCGTGACAGTCTGATCGAGCATGGACTGCGTAATGATGAGTTCCCCAACCAGATTGATGATCTGGTCCACTTTGTTGATGTCGACCCGTATCGACTGTTCGCCGCCGTTCTCTCCACTGACCCCGGCCGGCCCGGCGCCGGTCTCGAGCGACTCCGGGCCGGCGCTGCCAATGGCAGACTGATCGGCCGGTTCAGCGTCAAGCGATGCGGATGCCGACGCTTGCGCCGGTTCCAGCCCTGCGTCAGGGCTGCCCTCGTCTGAACCCTCCGCAGCAGACATGGCAATCTGCTGCAGCATCTTCGGAATATAGATCATGGGATCCATTTCCTGACTCGAATCTTGAATTTCCATAGCTTGTTCTCAACTGTTCAGTTCAATATCGTCTGCCTGCCGATCGCCATCGCAAGGATTCCGGGTTTTCAATTCGTTCGGGCCGCAGAATTACGCGGCATGAGGTCCGGAACGATACCCGGCAGGAATTCGCCACGACCAAAGCCCGGTACGACATCCAGAAGATCACCTGCCGTCTTGGGGCCTGCAATCGGCGATTCGCCATCTTCAGCCAGAACGATCACTTCAATTCTGCGGTTGACCGGATCCCTTGGATTGTCTCTGGAAATCGGCATCCGTTCCGCCATGCCCACCACCCGCAGCAATTTGTTGGCATCCAGTCCGCCTTTCAACAATTCACGGCGCGAAGCATTTGCCCGGTCGGTGGACAACTCCCAGTTGCTGTAACCGGGATTGTCGCCGGGATAAGGCAGATTGTCGGTGTGCCCGCTGATACTGATACGGTTGGGCAGTTCGTTGAGGAGCGGGGCAATACTGCGCAGCAAATGCTGCATGTACACTTCAACCTGATCACTGCCACGCTGAAACATGGGCCGGCGTTCGGTATCCACCAGCTGTATCAGCAAACCTTCCGGAACGATGTAGAAGCGCATCTGTTCCCGCAAATCGCGCAGTTCGGCATCAGCCTGAATCACCGCTTCGATCCTGCGCTGCAATTCCAGAAAGCTGCGCCGCACCTCGGCAGGCCGGCTTTCCTGGCGCAGATCGATACGCACCTGCTCCCCGTCCATATGAATGGGATCGGTGCCGCCGCCGGGAATGACGCTCCTGCTCATGGACAGTCCATCACCACCGGTGATGGCCACCATCAGCGGCGTACTGAAATATTCGGCGACACCTTCCAGTTCTGACTTCGATGCCGTGGACAGGAGCCACAAGACCAGGAACAAGGCCATCAAGGCGGTCATGAAATCGGCCAGCGCAATTTTCCAACTGCCGCCATGATGGGCATGAATGATTTTTTTACGCCGGATGATGAAAGGGCGGGCATGTTCGCTCATTGCGTTCCGGCCCCCAGATTCTTGACGGCCCGGACATGGTCCTCGAGCTCCGCAAAACTGGGTCGTTCGGAGGTGTGCAGGGCCTTGCGGCCAAACTCCACAGCCAGTTGCGGGGCATAGCCGTTCAGACTCGCCAGCAGGGTCACGCGGATGCATTGCAGCATTTTTACCGCCTCGCTGACCTGGCCATTGATCCGGTTGGACAAGGGATTGATAAAACCATAGGCCAGCAGGATGCCGAGAAAGGTACCCACCAGGGCGTGAGCAATCATGATCGCAACCTCATCGGCGCCGGCATCTGCGGAACCCAGGGCCTTGACCACCCCCATGACAGCCGCCACGATGCCAAAGGCAGGCAGACCATCACCCACCTTGCTGAGCGCTTCCGCAGGGATCTGGGCTTCATGTTCAAAGGCTTCGATTTCGTACGTCATCAGCTCGTCGAGCTCCATCGGATCCATGCTGCCACCAACCATCAAACGCAGATAATCGGTAAAAAAAACCATGATCATGGGGTCTTCAAGAATCTGTGGATGCTCAGAAAAAATGGGGCTTTCTTTGGGGTCATCGATATCCTTCTCGATGCCCAGCATGCCTTCCCGGCGCATCTTGGTCAGAATCTTGTACTGCACCGCCATCAGCTCCATGTAAATGTCTTTGTTGTATTTATTGGTGCGTTTGAGCCGTGAGAAGGTGCGGACGGTGGCCCGGATGGACTTGCCATTGTTGGCGGCGACGAAGGCACCCAGCGCCGCACCGCCAATGATCAGGACTTCCGTGGGCTGGTACAGGGCTCCCAGGTGCCCGCCAGCAAGCAGGAAACCGCCAAATACGGAACCCGTTACGATAATGAATCCAAGGGCTATCAACACAGGCTCTGTCCTTCTCTATAACGGCAACAGTCTCTTTGACTTATCGGCGCAAAGGCCGACATCTTGAATTCAAATTGCAGGAACCTGTTGGACTCAGGTGTTCGGGTTTTCCATGTTTCCTCCTGTGCGTGTCAAGCCGGCGCCGGGCCGGGCAGCATCAGATCTTCGAAATAGTCCGCCATCTCTGACAATTCAAGCACCTCACTCACTGCCCGGCTGTGCCAGCTCAGACGCAGGACCAGACCCATGCGTGCGGCTTCGCGCTTGCCCATGAGCAGCAACTGCAAACCAGCCGTGTCAAACTTGCTGACACCGGACAAATTGATTTCCACCTCACTGGCACCCTCGAGTTGCGACAGCAGTTGTTTTTTGTAATCAGCGGCATTGGCAATCGTCAGTTCACCCACTATTCGCAACAGGGATAAACCGTTTGTTCTGGTACTGATCAGCATCAACAATTCCTCTATGTATTTGCATGCCAAAATCTGTGCCCGGACGCTGAGCCCATTACGCCCTTGCGTCAGGTATCGGCCGGGACTTAGGGAACTTGAGGGAAAAAACTATAAACGCGAGGAATTTTTTGGCTAAGAGCCTGTCGGACTCAGGTGTTCGTAGCGAGGCCTGCCTTTTCACGGAATCAGGATGGCAGGCTGTTGAAAAACAGCCAGCCAGCCTGATTCCCGGCAAGTACGAAGGAAAATAAAAATCAGAGCGGTTGGGAAAGCAACAAGGCCGTGTGGGTCTGGGCCAGGCCCGGTTCGCGTTCATCACTGATCAGCTTCATCATCTGCTCGGCCTGATCAAAGCCCAGACGGAACAAAAACTGATTGACGCGGGACAAGCGGGACAGCTGTTTGGCGCTAAGGGAGACCAGCAGGTCAGCCATGTTTTCATTCAGCTTGAGCCGGAACATGGCGGTAACCCGATCCTCATTGAGCAGGCGCTGTGCCAGCAGGAGGTAAGTGAGATTCAATTCGTGGATTTCAGCCTGGACGTCTGTGGTTTTCATATTTCCTCCGGGGCATTTTTCCTGTCCGGCAGCGCCGCGAGCCGCCTGCAAAAGAATCATGTGAGAGAATGCTGCGGAACAGGGATTCTACCCACCTGGACTGTCTTTTGCCATCCCCTTGCCATTGATTTCCTGCACCCATACCAGCAGTTCGGCAATGACATCATACAAACGTGGAGGAATCCGTTCGTCCAGGTCCAGCTGCATCAGCAAACTGACCAGCTCCGGCGCGGCATGCACGAAGACGCCATGACGATTGGCTTCGGCGATAATCTGTTCGGCCACGGAACCATAACCCTGGGCCACCACCCTGGGTGTCTGCTCATCCATCTGATAGGCCAGCGCCACCGCCTTGCGGAGACTTTCGTATCTCGGAGTTTCAGCCATGGTCACCCGGCTCCTGTGGCTTGGGATACTGGCCTCGATGGCGCAGCGGCGGGGGACTGGTCCGAGCTGTCAAGTAGCATGGCAGGCCGGAACTGCATATGGAGTCCCGGTGCACTGAAACCCCTGTTTCTGAGCCGGTCCAGCAGACCTTCGCGCCCGGCTTCGAGTGCTGTCAATGCCGCCTCCGATCCCGTTGTCAATGCCAGATTCAAGCGCATACCCTGTAAATAAAGGTTGACCTTGAGTGGCCCCAGGGACGGGGTTTGCAGCAGCAGTTCTGAGTGCCAGGGAGCCTCAGTCCCGGCCTCGTCTGCATTCCCATCGCCGGCTTCCTGCCGCGCCATCACCGGCGGCGGGGCTGCTATCATCAGCGCCATGCCAAAACCCGGCCATAATTGCCCCTCCCAACGCAAAACCGGATTGGCCAGCAGTTCCAGCTGCTGCCTCAGCACCAGCTGCAAGTCCTCATTCAGACCACCGCTTCGATCCGCCAGCACGCCTTCTGCGCGCTTTCCCGGTGCATCCACCCTCGCCTCCATCAAGCCTGCCTTCACGGCTGCCAGGCTTTGCGGTTGCAGTTCCAGACGCTGGCGTGGCAACTCCCCGCGATACCAGCGCAGCAACTGCGACTCATAAAACAAACCACTGTCGTTGATGCTGGCCAGCAAGCGGCCTGCCAACACCGCAGGGTCTGTCTCCGGCGCCAAAACCAATGGATGCTGCGCTTGAATGACCGAAGGCGGCCCGGAAAACTGAGCCAGCAAACTGGCTATCAGACGTGCAGAGGGACTGAAACTGGCCTGCACACTGGCCGGCTCGGCTGTCGGAAAACCCGGAGCAGGGCCCGGGGCAACCTCCATCCGGGAGGCAGAAGAGAAATTTGATTCCGGCGCTGTCTGTGGCCGGACCGCACTCTGAGCATCACTGTGCCCGGAACGCGGTGCCTGAACGCCCGCGACCGCGTGTACCGGGTCATTGAGTGTACTGCCATCAGCCGCGCTTACCCGCTTGCCAAGCACGCCGTGCAGCAAGGTATCGAGTAAGGGCGTAATGCCGTTCATACCGAACCTTGATCAAAGTCTTCGTTGGCACCCTCCTTGTTCGCAGCCACATCCATCTTGCGTTCCTTTCTGCCGGTTTTCCGCTGTGCCTTGAGGAGCTTGTTCAACTCGTCGCGACGGGCTACCAGGCATTGCCGGATTTCCAGGTCATTCTCGAATATGCCTTCCAGCAGCGTGGCCTTGCGGACCTGCATGCCTTCACTCAATTCGGCATCTGTCTCGAGCCTGCCCAGGCGCTCCGACTCGACAATATATTGTGATTCTTCCTCGATCAGGACTGGCCAGTCACCCGCCCGGGCCAGTTTGATCATGCGCGCCGACCTCTCCAGCAGGGATTCATAACAGGCAATGAACTCTTCCGGGCTCACAATCTCCAACTCAGATTTGATCTTGCTGACCATCTAATCCTCCTGACTCCGGCGGTTCAGATCGCGCCAGGCTGATCCGATATCCTCCAGCAGACGCGCTGCTTCATCCAGTTTTGCCTGGTCATTGCGCAAACCTGCCAACAGCAGCAACCAGCCTATGTAATCATATAGCGAAGCCAGGCTTGCCGCCACATCTCCGCCCCGTTCCCGATCCAGCGCAGCCAGCAGGCCCTGATTGACAATGTCCAGAGCCTTGGAGATGGCCCGCCCCTTCTCGGCCATGTTGCCATTTTGCATGTGCAGACCTGCGCTGCGCAGCGCCAGTTGAGCGCCATCGAACAACATGACGATCAGCTGGTGAGGCGTCGCCGCCATGACGCTGCTTTCGACCCCGACCCGGGCATAAGCCGCAGCGCCTTTTTCCATTGTGTATCCGGCAGTCATACTACTCATTATATTTTCTCCGTTTTATGCTTCCTGCCCAGGCAGGGATAGGATCGCTTCAGTTCCCACTCTGCAGGCTGTTGAAAACCAGCCTCTGCCAGCCCAGGCCAGAAATGGACTTTTTCAATAAGTTGTCAATTCGTACGCCGCAGGCCATCGAGAGCATCAAACTGCTGAACCAGCACATTGCTGGTGGCATTCAAACCGGCAATCAGGCTGTCCAGACGAGCGAACTGCGTGCGAAAGCGATCAAGTGTGGTATCGATGCCCTGTTCCACCCTGAGCTGACGCTGATCCAGGCGCTCGATGGACGATGTCAGGCCCTCGGTGGCCGTGTTGATGAGACCCTGTTCCGAAAGCATTTGCTCCATGCTCTGATGTATGCGCCCGGCGAGTCCTTCATTGACGCTGGGGCCGGCAAAGAACGAGGTCAGGTCCGCAAAGTCATTGCTGATGACATCATCGAGCCTGGCTTCATCCAGCTCCAGCTTGCCATCGAGCTGCAGGGTGATGCCGATATCCGACAGCTGCTGAAACTCTCCACCGCCGGTGCCGGCCCCCTCACTCAGGACAGTCCGCAACTGGGATTGCACACTGCGCAGCGTGGAATTTCCCAGAAGCCGTCCGGATACCCCGGTGTCGGCATTGAAACTGTTCAAGCTGTCGATATTGCTTCTCAGATTATTGAAAGTCGATACAAAGCTCTTGATGGCATCCTTGACGGCCTTGTCGTCACGAGCCACCGTCAGGCTCGTCGAACCGGTCTCGGTGAGATTCAGGGTTATGCCCTGGATGGCCTCTTCCACCTGATTCGACTGGCTGCTGATGGCGATGCCATTGATATTCAGGGTGGCATCCCGGGCTGTGACCTCGGTCGTGGCATCCAGCGCCAGAGAACCGGCCAGAGCCCCAAAATCGATGGTGCTTATGGCCGCCTGGGTACCGGTTTGTGTGGATGTCAGCACCAGTCGATGAGGATTGGCGCTACCGTCGTTGACGAGCGCCGCCTGTACGCCGGCGCCCGTGGCATTGATGGCATCGCGAACATTCTCGAGGGAACTGCTCTCGGCGGCGATATCGACGCTGATCAGTTCACCACTGCCCAGTTCCAGGCTGAGCGTGGCGGCGCCCAGATTCGTGGTTCTGTCGGCAAGCCCGGTGCTGGCAACACTGAAAGCCCGGGCAAGTTGCGTGACCTCGATCTGAAAACTGCCGACGGGCGCGCCGGGATGGGCCGCCGCCGTGACGCCGGTACCGGACACGCTGCTTTTGACGCTGTCGAACAAGGTGCTCTCATTAAGCTTGTTGCTGACGATCTGAAGTTGCGACAAGGCGCTTTTGAGGCTGCCAAAGGCTGAAATTCGGGCCTGAGTACTCTGTTTTTGCTCGGTGATGGGATTCAGTTTGAGGCGCTCTGCCGATTCCAGCTGCGCCAGCAGACCGTTGATATCCAGTCCGGAACCGATGCCTAATGCTGTGATCATGATGCCCCCTGATACGCTGCCAGCCTGTAATGCCGGCTAGCTGGAATGAGCCGGAAAGTTCAATACAATCCGCTTGTCCCTTCTCTTATCGGCTCATCAGTGCCGCACTTTAGGAAAGTCATGCGCAATTGCCTGCCGGCTTATTATGAAGGGCTTGCCATGGCAAAAAGCAGCGCTGGGTCAAAGTTTGGCAATGGTGTATTTTGGCGGGAAGGGAGTATCTTGGCGGGAAGGGCGGCGGGACTACTCGTCGATAGCTCCCGGCAGGACGGCATCCGGGACGAGGATCTCGGTGATTTTGCCCAGGGTTTGCAGTTCCTCTCCGCTCAGTACTTCACCCAGCAGAGCCGCCCGGGGTGGGGTCAGTGCCCGGGTCAATTGCACACGAGACGGTCGGCCGGCCTCATTCAGACCCCGTATCCAGGCCAGTTGTCCAACCTCGTAGCGAACCAGCGTCCCCACCGGCAGGATACCGAAGTGTTTGATATAACGTTTTACCCAGCGGACATCGAAGCGCTCGGGGTGCTGCAGCAGGTGGCGGTAAATGGCGTCAATCGGCTGGGCCGGGCGATCCGGGCGCGACCGGCCCATGGCATCGATCGTATCGACCACCGACATCAAGCGGGTCAGATCGTGCAGTTCTTCATTTTTGAGACCCTCCGGATAACCACTGCCATCCAGGCGCTCATTGGCCTGTTCTGCCACCAGGCGTCTGATCCTGGGCGACAGCCAGCCACAGTCCTGCAACCTGGACGCCAGCAGGAGCACATGCGTCTGCACGGTCTTCTGCTGACTGCTGCTGAGTTCCGTCGCACGCAGGACCTGACTGGGCAGCATGGCCTTGCCAAGGTCGTGGACCATGGCGCTGGCCATCATGGCCTTGCGGACCTCCATCGACATATTGCCACCACCGGCCAGGTCCACCATGACCATCGCCACCGTCAGGCAGTGACTCACCACCGGCGGTTCCTGCCACAGGCAGCGGGCGGCAAACAACAGCGCCTCCCGGTCTTCATCCAGCAGTGCCAGCAGACGCTCGCTATGCCGTGATAGCTGGGCAGCGTCGATCGCCTCATCCTTGCGCAGGGCCAGAATCTGGGCATCAAGAAATTCAGCGATGCCGGCCAGGGCGCGTGCCATGGGAATGGGATAGTCAGGAAGCCCCTGGTACATTTCCGCGCTCAGCGTGGCAGCGTCCGCCGTTTCCGTCTCCCGCGTGCCCTTGCCGGCAGGCTGAAACAAGGTCGAGGGTACCAGCAGGCTGTTATCGGAGGCGGCGCTGCGGGCAGCCTCACGTTCAATCTCGCGAACAAAAAACCACAGGCTGCGTTCCTGTTCCGCATTGGGCCGGGCAAATTCAAACCCGGTGCGCACCAGACGCTGTTCCATATCCACTTTTTCGTGCCGCAGCACCGCATCGATGTCGAAGCCGGCGCCATTGGGGAAGGCCAACTCCAGCCTCACCCCACCTTCCATCAATGCCAGCATGGTCGCCGCCGGCAGGGGCAGGTCCAGCAGACAACCACTGAGCGACAAATTCTTGAGAGCGCCTGCCCAGGAACCAAAATCGACATGGCCATGGACAATCACCCGGCAGCGCAGGTCCTGCCGAAGTTCAGCACGAAAAGCGCTGCGCCGCTGCAGAATGTCAAAAGCGGCCGGGTAGGCACAATAACATTCCAGGCCCTCCTCGCTGTCCCGGCATTCCTGTACGACGAGCGGACAGCTGCGCAACAATTTCCCCCCCGACTGCCCCAGCAGACAAAATTCAGCGCCCTCCTGAAGGCGGGCCGCTACGGTGCCGACCGAACTGATATCCACCAACAGCCACTGCCCTGCCCTGACTTCCTTGACCACCACGGGCTGTGCGATGCTACCGGCCGCCGTCAATACCAATGCGGCGCCGCTGGCACTCATCAGACTGTCCAGACATTGTGCAATGATCTTGGGATTGTCTGCCCGGGTGTAGGTTTCTTGTTGTTCTTCTTGTTCCATGGGTTCTGGCGGCATGCATCAAATCTCGTGCGGGAGCCTGTCATCATTAGGGCCTGCAGCGCCTAATTTAAGGGATTCACGCTGGCAAAACCACCTTTTTGACGAAGCGCTCCCGAAAGTTTATTGGATAAAACATTAAAGCCCGGGCGCCGGGCGCCGAAATACCGGGTAACGGCATCAAGCCGCCCGCTCGGAGGCGCGGAACCAGCCTTTCATAGAGCCGCTCCGCTGATCGTAAACGACACTCAACAGAAAGGACCACTACTATGTCAGTCATCAATACCAACATTACTTCTCTCATCAGTCAGCAGAACCTGAACAGCTCCCTGGGCGATCTCAAAACGTCCATGGAAAGACTGTCTTCCGGTCTGCGTATCAACAGTGCCAAGGACGATGCCGCCGGTCAGGCCATCGGCAACCGCATGACCAGTCAGATCTCCGGTCTGGCCCAGGCCCAGCGTAACGCCAATGACGGCATCTCCATTGCCCAGACCGCTGAAGGCGCCCTGAACCAGGTCAACGACAACCTGCAGCGGGTTCGTGAGCTGACCGTACAGGCCCAGAACGGCACCAATTCAGCCAGCGACCTGGAGTCCATCCAGAATGAAATCGGCCAGCGTCTCAATGAGATCAACCGTATTTCCGAGGAGACCAGCTTCAACGGCACCACGGTGCTGGCCGAATCCCAGGGTCTGCGTATCCAGGTCGGTGCCAACGATGGCCAGTTCATCACCATCAACCTGGAACAGGTCAACAGCGGCACCCTCAACCTCACCGGCTTCAATATCGATGGCAGCGGTGAAGTCGCCAATACCGCCGCCACCGCCAGTGACCTGACCCTGGGCGGCTTCGTTGAAGGTACGGCCAACGCCAACGGTTCCATCGACTTTACCAAGACCGTCACCGTGGCCAACGCCGCCGCCACCTCCGGCGACCTCTTTGCCGGGGCCGTCACGGGTGACACGGTCACCTATGCCGGCACCGACACGGGCCTGGGTGCCGCCGCCACAGCCGATACCTTCACCTTCGACGCCACCAGCGGCAACTTCTCCTTCGATGTCGCCGACGCGACCAATGCCAACGTGATCAGCAATCTCACGCCCGCCACCGGCGGCAGCACGGCGGCAACGGTAACCATCGGCGGTACCAGCCAGGACGTACTGATCGACAGCTCGGGCAGCCTGACCGCCGCCGATGACGGTGCCGCCCTGTTTCTGGATGCCACCGGCAACCTGACCAAGACTGATGCCAGTGGCGGTGTCGATCCGACCGCCACGCTGTCCAACCTGACGGCCAGCCTGAGCAACGGCGCCACCGGCACCGGCGGCACCATCCAGGTCGGTGACACCGTGTTCACGGCAGATACTGTCACCGGTAATGCCTTCGACGTGACTGGTGCCACCCTCAGCAGCAGCGCGCTGAACAGCCTGGCTGACGCCAGCGGCGCCGGCTTCTCCGTGACCCTTGGCGGCACCCAGTTCGACGTGGATGCAGCCGGGGCCGTCACCGACAATGCCACTACCACGGCACAGTTCGTTGATGGTGCCGGCGCCCTGACCACGGATACCGAGACGGTGACGACCACCACCTTCTTCTCCCATACCAATGGTACGGTGACGGACGATGCCGGTTCCCAGGTCTTCGTGGATGGCGGCGGCGCCCTGACCTTCGACTCGGTCACGGCCGGCGATGCCACGGCCAATCCTTTGAGCGTGCTCGATGGCGCCCTGAGCCAGGTCGATGCCCTGCGTTCCGACCTCGGTGCCCTGCAGAACCGTTTCGAGTCGGCCATCACCAACCTCAGCACCACCGAAACCAACCTGACGGCCGCCCGTTCACGTATCGTGGATGCCGACCTGGCGGTGGAAGTGGGCAACATGACCCGGGCCCAGATCCTGCAACAGGCCGGCACGTCCGTACTGGCCCAGGCCAACCAGATTCCCCAGACAGTGCTGTCACTGCTGCGGTAATTCTGCTCCCTGCTGTACGAAACTTTGGGGGTGCCGTGAGGCGCCCCCTTTTTTTTGGGGAGGGCTGAAAATTTTCTTATTAAAGCCCGAACAGCCACGGCCGATAATCTCAATGAGTCTGCGACCAAGTCTCCGGGAGATACTGCGATGCCACCACTCAAGCCGCTTTCAACACAGGCCCTAGACCTGCATGTTCATGATCTCTTTGTACGCGTTTACCAGGCGGTTGCGGACCTGCACCCCCATCTGGAAGGCCAGGCCGGCCTTTTGCATGTCCACCATCACGTCGTTGAGCGCCACGTCCGGCTGTCCCGCTTCGAAGGCCTTGATCTGGCTGGCTGCCTTGTGCTGCAGCTGGTTGATCCGCTCGATGGAGTTATGCATCTCTTCGGCGAAACCACTGCGGCCAACGGTGGTATCCACCTGCCGTCCCCGTTCCGTACTCCCGCCAACCTGGGAGTTCAGCGTTTGCATCTGTTGCAGAACAGACTGGATTGATGGTGAAGACATGCTGTTTCGCTCCTGAACAAATACCCGGAACCCTCAGCAGCCTGCGCTGAGTTTCCCGGACCTGAAGCCTAACAGTGTGGGGGCACTGGCCAAAGCTCTAATTAGCGGCAAAAAACCCGGCTTTTCTGCCCTTGCCCCAGATTGCCACCACGCATAATAGCCCCAGCCAGATTGTTGCTTTTCACGACATTGCAGCCCACGAGATGATGAACAGCTTTACACAGGATAACAGTCAAGGAGCATCGCCGCAGGGGGCTTCCCTGCCACTGTGGATTCTCTCTCTGCAAGCCCGGAGCGTGTCATGAGCAGCAGCATTCAGGTCGCAGACAATACCGCCCTGCATCAGGGCAGCAGCCAGCCCCTCGTGGCCACCGGGGAAGATGCCCGGAGTCCGAACCTCAACAATCTGATCAAATCCAGCCTGGGTCTCAATTCCCTGGTGCCCCTGCTGATCGCCGGCGCTGCCGTCATCGCAGTGATCGCCGCACTGATGCTCTGGGCCAACAGCTCCACCTACCGGGTGCTGTTCAGCAATCTCAGTGAGGCCGACGGCGGCCGTATCATCAACGAACTGGATACCCGTGGCATCCCCTACCGTTTCAGTGAAGGTGGCAACGCCATCCTGGTGCCCGCCGAAAACGTCCATTCCCTGCGCCTGCAACTGGCCGAACAGGGCCTGCCGCAGGGTGGCGGCGTCGGTTTCGAGTTGCTGGACAACCAGGCCTTCGGCGTCAGTCAGTTTACCGAGCAGGTGAACTTTCAGCGAGGTCTGGAAGGCGAACTGGCACGCTCCATTGAATCCCTCGGCCCGGTGGCCCAGGCGCGCGTTCATCTGGCCCTGCCCAGACTCTCGGTCTTTGTCCGCGACCGTGAACCGGCCAAGGCCTCGGCCGTTCTGAGCCTGCACCCGGGCCGCAGTCTGGGCAAGGGCCAGGCCAGCGCCATCACTCATCTGATTTCCAGCAGTGTGCCGAATCTGGCTGCCGAAAACGTCACCCTGCTTGATCAGTTGGGCAACCTGCTCAGCAGCACCGGCACCGGCGACAATCCTGCAAACGGCAATCTGGAATATATCAAAAATGTCGAACGCAGCTATCAGGAGCGCATTGAAAATATTCTGGGCCCCCTGTTTGGCAGCCAGAACATCAGGGTCCAGGTGGCCGCGCAGCTCGACCTTTCCACCCGGGAACAGACCTCGGAACGCTTCAACCCCGAAAATGCCGCAGTCCGCAGTTCCCAGCTCAGTGGCGATCTCAATGGTACCGGGAATCTGGCCGCGGGCGTTCCCGGTGCATTGAGCAATACGCCACCCGGGACAGCACCCTCGCCGCTGGATCTGGCCGCAGCCAACACCGGGGCTGACGGCGCGAATCCGGCGGACAACAATCTGCGCTACGACAATCTGATCAACTATGAACTGGACCGTGACATCATCCATACCCAGCATCAGCGCGGTCAGGTGGAACGCTTGACCGTAGCGGTCGTGGTGAATTACCGCGATGCGCTGGATGAAGACGGCCTGCCGGTGCGGGAAGCTTTGAGTGAAGCCGAAATGGAACAGGTCAACCGCCTGGTACGCCAGGCCATGGGCTTTGTTCCCGCCCGGGGCGACGAAGTGGAGGTCGCCAATATTCCCTTTACCCTGCCCGTCAGCGAGGACATTGTCAGCACTCCCTGGTGGCAGACTCCCACCGCCATGGCTCTGGCACTGAGCCTTGGCCGTTATCTGCTGACCGGTTTGCTGGCGCTGGCGCTGTACCGGATGCTGATCCGGCCCCTGCTCAACCGCCACCTGGCCACGGTGGCACCCGCACGGGCCCTTGCCGGCCCCGGCAGTGCCCCGGCAGACGATGACGAGTTCCAGGATTCAACACCGGGGGCTGGCGGCGGCCATCTGCAGTCGCATGGGCCGGGAATGCCACGCAAGCGCAAGACCTTCAGCTACGAGCAGAACCTCAAGGAAGTCCGGCAGATGGCCAAGGAGGAACCCCGTCTGGTGGCGATGGTGGTACGCAATTGGGTGAGCAGCAATGGCTAGTGTCAATAACTCCAAGCTCAGCGGTCTGCGCAAGTCCGCGATTCTTCTGCTGACCCTGGATGAAGACAGCAGCGCCGAGATATTCAAGCATCTGTCGCAGCGCGCGATCCAGGAAATCAGCCAGGAAATGGCCGCTGTGGGCCAGGTTTCCCACACAGACATGAGCATGGTGCTGGAAGATTTTTATCAGGAATCAGAGCAGTATTTCATGCTCCTGAGTTCCAATGATTATATTCGCTCCGTGTTGACCAAGGTGCTGGGCAGCGAGCGCGCCTCCACCCTGCTGGAAGACATCATAGAAACCACCAATACCAGCTCCGGCATCGATGCCCTCAATCTGATCGACGCCACCACCGTGGCCGAGATGGTGCGGGATGAACACCCGCAGATCATTGCCACCATCATGGTTCACCTGGATCGCAGCCAGGCTGCCGATATTCTGGAACAGTTCGATGAAAAACTGCGCAACGACATCATGCTGAGAATCGCCACCTTCAGCGGTGTGCAACCCGCCGCCCTGCAGGAACTGACCGAAGTGCTCGGCGGCATGCTCGATGGCCAGAATCTCAAACGCAGCAAGATGGGTGGTGTCAAGACGGCGGCAGAGATCCTCAACCTGATGAATTCCAACACTGAAACCATCATCGTGGACAATGTCAGATCCTACAGTGAGGATCTGGCCCAGAAAATCATCGATGAAATGTTCCTCTTTGAAAGTCTGCTGGATGTGGATGACCGTGCCATCAAGCTGATTCTGAAGGAAATCGATGCCAGCTCGCTGGCCCTGGCCCTGAAGAGTGGTCCGGAGGCACTGGTGCAGAAATTCACCAGCAACATGTCGCAGCGTGCGGCTCAGCTGATGCTGGAGGACATGGAATCGCGTGGCCCGGTCCGGGTATCGCAGGTGGAAGCCGAGCAGAAAGTCGTGCTGCAGGTCGTGAAGCGACTGGCCGACAGGGGAGAAATCGTCATGGGCGGAGGAGACGACGCATATGTCTGATCGCCATTCAGGTAAACTTGCCGACCTGCTGCCGGGACGTGCCCGTGCCTGGCAACGCTGGCAAATGGATGAATTGTTTGTGCAGGACCCGGCAGCCAAGTCACGGCAACCCACGCCTTCCCCTGCTGGCAAGGACCCGTCCGATGCTGGCGGCTCACCCCCGGCAGCATCCGATGAGGGCTATCAGAAGGGCTTTGCCCAGGGTCGTGCCGAAGGCTATCAGGCCGGCTTGAGCGCCGGCCGCACGGACGGTCATGCCCAGGGTCTGGCCCAGGGCAAACGCGAGGCCGAGCAACAGCTGCAAACGCAGGCCCGGCAACAACTGGCGCCGCTCGGCACCCTGGTGGATGGCTTTGCCGATGCCCTGCGTCAGATGGACGAGAGCATTGCCGCCGACCTGGTGGAACTGGCGCTGCTGGCTGGCCGCCATCTGGCCAGAGGCAGTCTCGATGCGCACCCTGAGCGGGTGCTGGACATCGTCCGTGACCTGCTCCAAACCGAACCCATGCTGGCCGGAAAACCTCAACTCTGGCTCGCTCCTGAGGACCTGGAGCTGGTGGAACGGCATCTGGGCAGAGAACTCGGGACCCACGGCTGGAGTCTGCAGGCAGATCCCCAGATCGCCCGTGGCGGCTGCCGGGTCAGCAGCAACAGTGGTGAATATGACGCCACCTGGGAAACCCGCTGGCAGGCCATCAGCGGCCAGATCCGCCAGCGCATAAACCGCAACGACGATAATCTGCCCGAGTTCATGTCATGACGGCAAGGGCTACCGACAATCCCCATCTGGAGCGCTGGCAGGGAACCCTGCACCGGATCCGGCACCGCCTCGCCAATGTGCCGCCCTACCAGATCAGCGGTCGCATCGTCCGGGCGACCGGGCTGGTGCTGGAAGCCGTGGGCCTGAGTGTGCCCTTGGGCAGCGCCTGCCGCATCGACCTGTCGGCACCGGGCAGTCACCGCCATGATCATTTTGCCGAGGCCGAAGTGGTCGGCTTTGCCGGCGACAAACTGTTCCTGATGCCCTTGACCGAAACCCCGGGACTGGTCCCGGGAGCCAGAGTCCTGCCGCTGAGCGAAGGTCTCGGTGTCACCCGTCGCTTCCCCGTTGGCGAAACCCTGCTGGGCCGGGTCATGGATGGCAGCGGCAAGCCGCTGGACAATCTGGGGCCGCTGTCCGATGCGCCGCGGGCCCCGCTGTCCTCCCGGCTCATCAATCCCCTGTCGCGTGCGCCCATCGACACTCAGATCGATGTGGGCATCCGCAGTATCAATGCCCTGCTCAGTGTCGGTCGCGGCCAGCGCATGGGCCTGTTCGCCGGCTCGGGCGTGGGCAAGTCCGTGCTGCTGGGCATGATGGCACGCTATACCGCAGCGGATGTGATCGTGGTGGGACTGATCGGTGAACGTGGCCGTGAGGTGCAGGATTTCATTACGCACATTCTCGGGCCCGAGGGGCGTCAACGTGCCGTCGTGGTTGCGGCGCCTGCCGATACCTCTCCCCTGCAGCGCCTGCAAGGGGCCGCCTATGCCACCCGGCTGGCGGAAGACTTTCGCGACCAGGGCCGCCATGTCCTGCTGATCATGGATTCACTGACCCGTTACGCCATGGCCCAGCGTGAAATCGCTCTCGCCATCGGCGAGCCACCCGCCACCAAAGGCTACCCGCCGTCGGTCTTCGCCAAGCTGCCCGCGCTGGTGGAGCGCGCCGGCAACGGCAGTCCGGGCAGCGGCTCCATTACCGCTTTTTATACCGTGCTGACCGAGGGGGACGACCAGCAGGATCCCATTGCCGATGCCGCCCGCGCCATTCTGGATGGGCACATCGTGCTGTCGCGCAGCCTGGCGGAGGCCGGTCATTACCCGGCCATCGATATCGAGGCATCCATCAGCCGCGCCATGACGGCCATCATCGAGCCGGACCAGTTTCAGAAGTCCCAGCAGTTCAAACAACAGTTTTCCCGTTACCAGCGCAATCGCGATCTGATCAGTGTCGGCGCCTACAGTCCCGGACATGATCCACAACTCGACCGGGCCGTTCAGATATATCCCCGGCTGGAAGGTTTTCTACAACAGGCCATTACCGAGCGTGCCACCATCGCCGACTCACAACAGGCCATGGCCACGCTGCCCCTGTCAGGAGGCGAAGCATGAACACACAGTCTCTGGATATGCTGATCGATCTGGCCCAGAAAGCCCGTGACAATGCCGGGCAACTGCTGGCTGGCGAGCGCCTCACGGGGCAGCAGCTGGACGCACAGTTGAAACTGCTGACCAGCTATCGCGAGGAATACCAGCAGGGTCTGCAACAGACCATGGGGTCAGGCATCGATCTGAACACCCTGCGTGATTACCAGTCTTTTCTCGACTCGCTGGATACCGCCATCGTGCAGGCCAGACGCAGCCTGGAGCAACAGCAGGAACAGATCAACGCGTCACAGCGCCATTGGCAGCAGCAACAACGTCAGCTGTCTTCCTACAACACGCTGTCCGACAGAAAACTCAGCCAGGCCTTCCAGAAGGCACAACGCCAGGAACAACGCCAGACCGACGAAAGAAACGGCAACAGCTTCGCCCGTGCTCAGCTGCGCCAGGCAGCGACGGAACAATGACGGCTCAACCAATAGCAGGAGATCCCATGAATCTGAACACTGTGTCTTTAAATCTTCCCGGGAAAATGCCGGATGCCGGCGCATCGGCAACCGGGCCCGCCAAGCCTGACAAGCGCTTCAGCCAGGCCATGGATCAGGTGCCTGCCGCGCCGGGATCGACGCCAGCGGCCCGGGCTCCCCAAAAAGTTCCCGGAGACAATACCGCCATGAACGCCGTGAAAACCCCAGCCCCTGCGCCGGAAAACCCCAAGACCGAAAATCCAGCCTCTGCGCCGGGAAACTTCAAGACCGGCACGACGGCAGCCGACCCGGAAATCGCAAGCGTCCTGACGTCTGAAACAATTTCAACAGAAACTTCAGCAGACCTGCCCTTGACCGTCCTGCCCCAGGACCAGGTCGCAAACGTCCCGGTTTCAGAAACGATTTCAACTGAAACTCCAGCAGACCTGCCCTTGACCGC
>JAVVEZ010000053.1:0-23283 GCA_032250895.1 Pseudomonadales bacterium
AATCCGCGGGGTTCAGAGACTCGTCGTGACTACAGATCGCAAGAACTTCAGCTTAAATGTTTTTTCCAGGCAATGAATCAGTTCGCTGTTTACGCTTCTGTGATGCGCATTGGCAGCCTGTTTCAGTTGCTCGTACAGGTCGTCCGGTATGTTTTTAAAAGTTACAGTAGCCATTCACAGCTCTTTATCCGGTTTCGTAATAGTTTTATCGGTAGTGCCTGTCAATGCCACTCGAAGCGGTTTCAGGTTTCATGAATGCACACTGCGGAAGGAAAGTCCCTGAGGCTGGTGTTGAGCGAATTTCAGCTCACTGTCTCAGGCCCAGAGGGCTTCCGCGTGGTGGGCAATGTGCTCGCCAATGAAACTGGCGATGAAGAAGTAGCTGTGATCATAGCCGGCGTGCAGGCGCAGGGTCAGCGGATGTTTGGCTGCCAGGCAGGCTTGTTGCAGAAGCTCGGGTTTCAGCTGCTCCACCAGAAAATTATCATCCTGCCCCTGGTCCACCAGGATGTGCAGTTTTTCTTTGGCCCGGCCTATCAGCGCACAGGCATCGTACTGTGCCCAGTCGGCCTTGTTGCTGCCGATATAAGAGCCCAGAGCCTTGTGACCCCAGGGGGCATTGATCGGGGAGCAGATCGGTGAGAAGGCGGAGACGGCCTTGTAGACCCCGGGGTTTTTCAGGGCAATGGTCAGGGCGCCATGCCCGCCCATGGAATGGCCCATGATGGAGCAGGTCTTGACATCCACGGGCAGGTCACTGGCCTTCAGCACGGCGGGCAATTCCTTCGTCACATAATCATACATGTGATAGTGCTGCGACCAGGGTGCCTGGGTGGCATTGACATAAAAACCGGCACCAAGACCAAAGTCATAGGCCTGGTTTTCGTCGTCTGGAACACCCTCGCCACGGGGGCTGGTATCCGGGCAGACGATGGCGACCCCGGCCTCAGCCGCATATTGCTGGGCACCGGCTTTCTGCACGAAGTTGTCGTCGCTGCATGTCAGGCCCGACAGCCAGTAGACAAGCGGTACCTTGTCGTAGGCAGCCTGGGGCGGCAGATAAACGGAAAACACCATGTCACAGGCCAGGGTGCGGGAATGGTGCCGGAATTTGAGCTGCCGACCACCAAAACTGCGGTTGACACTGACTTGTTCAAGACTCATTGCAGACAACCTCAATAAATAACCACGGAACGGATGCTCTCACCGGAGTGCATCAGATCGAAAGCCTTGTTGATATCTTCCAGCGGCATGGTATGCGTGATCAGGTCGTCGATGTTGATCCGCTGTTCCATGTACCAGTCAACGATTTTGGGCACATCGGTGCGGCCGCGGGCGCCGCCGAAAGCCGTGCCTTTCCAGGAACGTCCGGTTACCAGTTGGAAGGGCCGGGTGGAAATTTCCTGGCCGGCGCCGGCCACGCCGATGATGTAGGATTCGCCCCAGCCCTTGTGACAGCATTCCAATGCCTGACGCATGACCTTGACGTTGCCGATGCATTCAAAGCTGTAGTCGACGCCGCCGGTCAGCTGCACGATGCTGTCGACGACATTCTCGACGTTCTTCGGGTTGATGAAGTGGGTCATCCCGAACTGCTTGCCCAGGGCTTCACGCTTCGGGTTCAGGTCGATGCCGATGATCTTGCTGGCGCCGGCCAGGCGGGCGCCCTGGATCACGTTCAGCCCGATGCCGCCGAGGCCGAATACCGCCACGGTGGAACCGATTTCCACCTTGGCCTGAAAGATCACGGCACCCACGCCGGTGGTGACACCGCAGCCGATATAACAGATCTTGTCGAAGGGCGCGTCGGAACGGACCTTGGCCAGGGAAATTTCCGGCAGTACCGTGTAGTTGGAGAAAGTGGAGCAGCCCATGTAGTGGAGCAGGGCTTTGCCATCCAGAGAGAAACGGCTGGTGCCGTCCGGCATCACGCCCTTGCCCTGAGTGGCACGTACCGCCTGGCACAGATTGGTTTTGGGGTGCAGGCAATATTCGCATTCACGGCATTCGGCGGTATACAGCGGGATGACGGTATCGCCGGGTTTCAGGGATTTGACGCCGGCACCGACTTCCACGACCACACCCGCACCCTCATGGCCCAGAATGGCTGGAAAAGCCCCTTCGGGGTCATCACCACTGAGGGTGAAGGCATCGGTATGGCAGACACCGGTGGCCTTGAGTTCCACCAGAACTTCACCGGCTTTTGGGCCTTCCAGATCGACTTCGCAAATTTCCAGGGGTTTGCCGGCGGCAAAGGCCACAGCTGCACGTGTTTTCATGGATTTTTCCTTCTATATCAGACCAGTTTCAAAAAAATAAACCCAGGAGCCTGTCGGGCTCCTGACAAGCCGGGCTTGAAGTGCCGGGGGGCTTGCATTATCCCGAACGTCCAGGGCGTGTCTGTGCTGCGCGGGGTGTCAGCTTGTGTCATTCGATATCTGTCTTTGTCGAACAAGCACGCTGACTGGCAAATCTGTCGTGAAATCATGCTATATTTGCACGCCTTTCATTGCGCACTTTTACACCCTGGTGAGGTACAAGTGTTTAATGGGCCTGAACTATATATGGTTGCGCTTTCGATGTGTAGCCCGCCAGGAGAAAAAAATGCCAGAGCGTCGCTGTATCATCGTTGGTGCCGGTCATGCCGCCAGTCAGTTGGCCACGAGTCTGAGGCAGGAAGGCTGGACCGGGCAGATTCTGCTCATCGGTGAAGAAGCCTGCCTGCCCTATAACCGGCCGCCCCTGTCCAAGACCTTTCTCAGCGGCGAAAAAAGCCTTGATGACATCCTGATCCGGCATGCCGCCGCCTATGAAAAAATGGCGGTCGAGTTCATGCTGGGAGTCGGGGTTGCCAGGATTGACCGGAATGCCAAAAAGGTCATTCTGACTGATGATACAGAGCTCGAATATGACAAACTGGCCTTGACGACCGGCTCCCGGGCACGCCGCGTGGAGCTGCCGGGTTCTGAACTGGCGGGTGTCTGTTACCTCAGAAATATTGCCGATGTGGCGATGATCCAGAACTTTGTCGCTGCCGGCAGGCAGGCTGTCATCGTGGGTGGCGGTTATATCGGGCTGGAAACGGCCGCGATGTTGAAACAGTGTGGCATGGGCGTGACGGTGCTGGAGCTGGCCTCGCGGGTGATGAATCGCGTCACGGCACCGGAGGTCTCTGCGTTTTATACCCGGGTGCACCGCGAGGAAGGCGTGACGATCGTGACGGATGTGGCGGTCAGCGGCTTTGAAGGCACGACAGCGGTGCAGGCTGTCAACTGCGCCGATGGCAGAACGTTCACTGCGGATCTGGTGGTGATGGGCATCGGTGTCGTGCCCAACGTGGAACTGGCACAGGCGGCCGGCTTGCAGGTGGATAACGGCATTCTGGTGGATGGCCATGGCCGCAGCAGTGATCCGGACATCGTGGCCGCCGGTGATTGCACCCGGCACTACAACCCGGGTTACCAGGCAATGCTGCGGCTGGAATCCGTGCAGAATGCCGTGGATCAGGCGAAAGTGGCCGCTGCCACTTTATGTGAAAATCCGAAAGAGTATAATGCGCTGCCCTGGTTCTGGTCGGATCAGTTCGATGTCAAGCTTCAGATTGCCGGTATTTCCTCGGGCTATGACGCCCTGGTCATCAGAGGAGATATCGAGCAGGGCCGCAAATTCGCGGCCTTCTATCTGAACGCCGGTCATGTGATTGCCGTGGATGCCGTTAACAGTCCCCTGGACTTTCTCCAGGGCAAACGCCTCATTATTGACAAGATACCGGTCAACCTGGACGATCTTGCGAATGCGCAGATTCCCGTCAAAGCCTTGCTTGACGCGGTGTCTGGCTGAAAAAACCAAACATACGTGGAGAAAATGCATGCCTTTAGTGACTTACATCAGCCATGATGGTGCGATCAATGAAATTGAAGTGAGCAATGGCAGCTCGGTGATGCAGGGGGCCGTGGACAACATGATCGACGGTATTGTGGCCGAATGTGGCGGCGCTTGCAGTTGTGCCACCTGCCATTGCTATGTGGATGAGGCCTGGCTGGACAGGATTCCGCCGGCTGATGCGATGGAAAAGGATATGCTGGAGTGTGTGCTGGAGCCTCAGCCGGGCAGCCGCCTCAGTTGCCAGATCAAGCTTACCCCGGCGCTCGATGGGCTGGTGGTCAGGCTTCCCGAATCCCAGTTTTGAGCAAGACGGCAATTGCGTGGCTCTTGCATGGACGCTGTTTCTGACACCCCGATGACGCGTTGAAAAATAATTTTCATCAGCTGGGGAACTTTCCCCCTGGCAATATCTCTAATGAATTGTGTGGCAAGTAACCCCTGATTCAGTAGTGACTTGGCACACTCCCCTTGATTGATTTTAAAGCCCGACCTGGTCGGGCTTTTTTTTGGTCCATCAGAAGCCGTTCTACTTCATTCTCAGAATATAAATGTCATCGTTGCGGCTGGGGTCGGTGGCTTCCCGGATTGCGGCAACCTGCGCTTCGGTGACGGCAGGCGCGCTATTGCCCCAGGCATTTCTGATATAGCTGATGGCATCGGCGATTTCCCGATCCGACAACAACACCCGGAAATACGGCATGTCGTTGACGTCCGGTGTTTCGGAGGTCACTACCCGCAGGGAGCCATTCAGGCTCAGGTTGATCAGGGAACTGGGGTCGGGATCCAGCACCACCGGGTTGCCCGCCAGCGGCGGCTGGTAAGGATAGTAACCACTGCCATCGGTGACATGGCAGTTTGAGCAATATTCGTAATAGACGCGGGCACCGGGCCGGTCAAAGTTCAGGCTCAGCAGCTTGGCGGCGTCCGTTGCATCGTATTGGTAAGGGCTGTCACCCGCCTCGTTTACGGCAGGCAGAGATTTCAGATAGACCGCCATGGCGTTCAGATCAGCGTCGCTCAGATGCTGGGTGCTGTTGTTGATGACCTCTACCATGGTACCGAAAGCGGTGCCGAAACGGTTGTGACCGGTTTTGAGAAACTCCTCGATATCGGCCTCTGACCAGCGTCCCAGTCCGGAATTGATATCGCTGTTCAGGCTCGAGGCGGACCAGTGATCGAGAGGCGCGCCGGCGAGGAAATTGGCATTGCCTTCATCCAGTGCCTTCTCCTGCATCAGCAGGCCACGGGGAGTATGGCAGGCACCGCAGTGCCCCAGGCCCTGCACGATGTAGGCGCCCCGGTTCCAGGCTTCGTCTTCCGAGCTCTTGAGACGGTAGGGATCATCATCGACAGTGATCAGGTTCCAGATCGCCAGCGGCCAGCGCGGGCTTTTCCAGGCGGGGATTTCGCTGGCCAGGTTGGCCTGGTTGACGGGCTCCACCTCGTTCATGATGAAATCGAAGAGGGCGCGCATATCCTGCTCTGACATCTTGGCGTAGGACGGGTAGGGCATGGCGGGATACAGGCGATGGCCGCCTTTGGCGATGCCCTTGCGCATGGCGCGGTCAAAGTCCTCGAAGCTGTAATTGCCGATGCCCGTGGCAGGGTCGGGAGTGATGTTGGTGGTATGGATCGCACCGAGCAGGGGAACCGCCATTTTCAGGCCACCGGCAAAAGGTTTCCCCTCAGGGATGGAATGACAGGCCACGCAATTACCCATGCGGGCCACGTATTCACCATGAGAGGCTCCGACTGCGGTGGCCTGGGTACTGCTGTCTGTTGCAGCGGCCGACGCTGTGGTGACAATGTCTGAATCACAGCCAGCAAGTACCAGCATGGCCAACAGGCCCGTCAGCAGTTTTGGGTATTGCATAGATTTCCCCTGATTATTGTTATGGAACTTTATCTTGCACTGAATCTTGCGCTGGCCTTGCGTCGGCTTGCTGCGCCAGTCATGCAGACTGCACTGAAGTTCATTTCCAATCCAGCGTGCAGATTACCACTTCAGGCAAAAAAATAAAGAGCATATAGCGCCCCCAGCCATAATATCCACCATTTCGCCCTAATGCAGAGTGTTGATTGCCGGCGCCTGGGTCAGCTGCCAGTCGGTGGCGCCAAGGCCTTGCTCCAGCAGGTTGTGCAACAGGTAGAGCATTGATTTGTCCAGCGTGAAGTTGATGCCTTCTCCGGCCTCCGGCAGGAGTTGCAGGTTCAGTTGTCCCTGTTCGGTCTGGCGGGTATTGATGCGGAAGGCAAGAATCCCGTTTTCGCCGAGGGGAAAATGGGGAGAGTTCAGGGGTGTATAGGTCTGGTTGAAGGCACCGCCCTTGAAGTGCTGTCGCGTCTCTTCGCCGGAAGCCAGTTCAGCGGCTCCACCATAGCTTTCCATCTGCTTGTCCAGTACCTGCAGCAGCAGGCCGGTAAACCGGCGGGTCAGCCACAAGCGGTATTCGCTGTTGCCGGAGACACTTACTTTCAGGAGGAGCCGGTCTTCTGCGGGGATATAACTGATATTGATCTGCTGCAAGCTGCTACTCATCTGTATCAATAGAGGTGTTTACAATAATAATCAGGGTCAGAGCACAATTTTTACTTTACACTGTGCGCCGTTTTTACCCCTTGTTTCCCGGGTCCCCGAGTTTATGTTTGCTGATTTTACCCTGCTTCAGTTAAGCGCGGCTGCTTTAATTTTCATCTGGTCCGGTTTTGTCCGTTCCGGGCTGGGTTTTGGCGGTGGCGCGCTGGCCCTGCCTCTGATGCTGCTGGTCCATGACCAGACCATCTTCTGGATTCCGGTGATAGGCATTCATATGCTGTTTTTCTCTGTGCTGACGCTGCGCACCCGCTTGGGCAATGTCGACTGGCCCTTTCTGCGTGAGTCGGCGCCGTATATCGTCCCGGCTGCCATTGCCGGGGTCTTCGGTCTGATCAATCTTCCCAATACCTGGTTGCTGGTCTTCATCTATAGCCTCACTCTGTTCTATGCGGTGCTATGGGTGCTCGACAAGTCGATTCAGAGCCGGCATGACTGGGTGGACAAGGCCTTGCTGGTGCTCGGGGGCTATGTTTCCGGCACCTCTCTGACGGGTGCTCCGCTGATGGTTGCCGTGTTCATGCGCAGAGTGGCCGTCAGCCAGTTACGCAACACAATGTTTGTGCTGTGGTTTGTCATCGTGTCCATCAAACTCGCTACACTGGCGACGTTCAGGGTCGATCTCAATGTCCCGGTTGCACTGGTATTGATTCCGGTGGCAGCAATTGGCCATTTTCTCGGTCTGAAGGCCCATGACCTGATCATGGCGAGGGACCGGCTTTTCAGGCGTGTGATCGGTGGCTTCCTGATATTTGTCTGTCTGGGCGGACTGTGGCAGATTATTGCTTGAGCCGGCGATCATTGTCCTGTCGGTTTATTGAAAAAAAGAGGAATCATTTTGAGCAAAGCTAGCATTTTATTGACCCGACGATGGCCTGCCAGCGTGGAGAAGCGGCTTCAGGACTTGTTTGATGTGAGCCTGAACGTCTCGGACAAACCCATGTCGCAGGCACAATTGCGCGAGGCTTTCGCGACCCATGACGCTGTTTGTCCCAGCGTCACCGATAAAATTGCTGCCAACAGTTTCCCTGCCGGGGCTGTGAAAGCCAGGATCATTGCGAACTATGGTGTGGGTTTCAATCACATTGACATCGAAGCAGCACACAAAGCCGGAATGCAGGTGACCAATACGCCGGATGTGCTGACCGATTGTACGGCGGACCTGGCCATGTGCCTGATGTTGATGGTGGCCAGGCGGGCAGGGGAAGGTGAACGGCAGTTGCGCGCCAATCAATGGTCCGGTTGGTTCCCGACTCACTTGATGGGGACCGCAGTAACCGGGAAGACCCTGGGAATCGTCGGCATGGGTCGGATAGGGCAGGCCATGGCCCGCAAGGCCCATCATGGCTTTGGCATGAAAATTCTGTATCACAACCGCAGGCCACTGGCGGCGGAGATCAGCCGGGAACTGGCGGCTGATTTCTGCGGCGAATTGGGCGAACTGCTGGCACGTGCCGATTTTGTGGCCTTGCATTGCCCGGCGGCGCCTGAGACATGGCATCTGATCAATCGCGATACGCTGGCGCAGATGCAGCCTCATGCCTTTCTGATCAATACCGCCAGGGGTGATGTGGTGGATGAGGAGGCCCTGGTCGATGCCCTTGAGAAACGGCTGATTGCGGGTGCCGGACTGGACGTCTATGAGCACGAACCGCAGGTGCCCGAGGCCCTGAAAGCCATGGAAAATGTCGTATTGCTGCCCCATCTGGGCAGCGCCACGGAAGAGACCCGGATCGCCATGGGCATGCGGGTCATAGACAATCTCGAAGCCTTCTTCAGAGGCGAAGAACCGCCCGACAGGATTGTTTGATTGTTTATTCAAGAACCTCGGCCAGAAAATTTTTCATGCTGAGCCAGGCCCGCCGCGCAGAAACGGGATTGTAGGCCATGCCCTGCTCCGGTGCGGCGGCCGCCGGGTTGGTAAAGGCATGGCAGGTATGTCCATAGGCGTGGATCTGCCAGTCGACCCCTGCTGCGGTCAGCTCCTGCTCCAGTTCGAGCACTTTTGCGGGCGGTACCATGGGGTCGTCGTGTCCGTGCAGGGCCAGCACTTTTGCCTTGATGGGGGCTGAAGGCAGGTTTTCCGGAGCATTGAAGAGGCCGTGAAAACTGACCACCCCGTTCACGGCAGCGCCACTGCGGGCCAGATCGAGTACGCAGAGTCCGCCAAAGCAGTAACCAATGGCCGCGATTCTTGACGGATCGACGATGTCCAGTTGACTGACAGTGTGCAGGCCGGCCAGCAGGCGCCGGCGCAGCAGGCCACGGTCGGCCAGAAAGGGAGACATCAGCGCCGCATTCTCCTCGTTGTCGTATCCGAGCACGCCCTTGCCGTAGTTGTCCAGCGCAAAGCCGGCATAGCCCAGAGCAGCCAGATCTTCCGCCACCTGGCATTCAAACTCGCCACGGCCGGCCCAGGCATGGGCCACCAGCACGGCCGGCCGCTTGCCTTCCTTGCCGGCATCCCAGGCCAGGAAGCCTTCCAGGGTCTGATCTCCATCCTGATATTCGATGGTTCTGTTCTTCATGATAGTGCTCCTGTTTCGATGGCCCAAGAATGTCTAAGGCAGAATATATCGCTACAAGCACGCTACGTCACCCCCGCGTGATTCGTCACCCTGCAATAGATACACATCCCCTGTGCAGACTCCCAGAGCAGACTCCCAGAGCAGACAGGGCTGGATGCCCGCCTGCGCGGGAGTCAGGAACTCTCTGTTCGGAGGATTGTTGAAATAAGACCAGGGGTGGTTTAGGCTTCCTCACGGCCAGAATAACGAGAGGTTCATCACATGGCGCAAGCGGACATCCCGGTCATCGAGTTGGAATATGCCTTTTCCATCCGGATCAACACCGGTGACAGTGTGTTTTTCCAGGGCCCCATGCGCAGCCGCAGCTACGAACCCGTGGCCGGGGGTGAAATCTTCGGACCACGCCTGCAAGGGCGCGTAGTGGCGGGCAGTGGCGCGGATTTTGCCAGTAACGGCATGCTGGATGCCCATTTCATGTTGCAGGCAGCCGATGGCACCTGGATCTACGTGAACCAGCTGGGCTATGAGCATGCCGCTGAAGGTGAGCCCTATTTTCGGGTCACTCCCTATTTCGATACGCCGACAGGTCCCCACGACTGGCTCGGCAAAACCGTTTTCGTCGGCACCGGCATCAGAGGCGTCGAGCCGGATCACATCCTCTACACTTATTACGCATTGCTTTAGCGGGGCATGTCGGGAGAACAGTATGGCTGACTTGCAGATACCGGGCATAGAACTCGAATATGCGTTTTCGATTTCCATGGTTTTCAATGAGCGCATCGATTTTGTCGGCCCCCGGGGCGGCAAGGGGTATGTGCCCCCGGCCAGTGGCACAGTCTCCGGGCCGCGTCTGAATGGCCGCGTAGTGCCTTATAGTGGCGCGGATTACGCCATCTTCAAGGATCTCAGCCAGGGCATCAAGGTAAACACCCACTACATGCTGGAGACGGATGACGGGGCCTGGATCTACATCAACAACCGGGGTTATCTGAATCGATCCCCTGACCCGCAGAACCCTGGTCAGACCAAGCTGTATTTTCGCATGAGTCCTTATTTTGAAGCGCCCAATGGGCCTCACGAATGGCTGTCCCGTACTGTCATCATCGGTACGGGCGAGCGCAGAAGCAACCCCGATCGTTCCGAGTTTACGTATTACGTCGTGAAATAAGTCGGAGATACCCCTATGCCGCTGTACCGCCGCGAACTGCTGATGGGACTGACCGTTTTGAGTGCCGGTCTGCCCCTGACAGGTGCGCTCAAGGCTGGCTCTGCGCAGAAACCCGCCGTGCCGGATTCCCGGATTCGCCTTGTCCGCATCTGCGAGGCCTATGCCTCCCCCGCGATCGCCAGTGGTGATTATCTGCTGGTCGACATCCAGGGCCAGCATTTCCGTGGTGACGGGCTGTATCTTTATCCACACTGGGGACAGCCGCGTCCCTACCGGGTAGAGCGTCTTGCCAATGGCAGGCTGGGTTTCTACCATCCTGGCAGTGGCAGCCTGCAGTGGAGTCTGCGGACAGCGGCGCAGACCCGGCTGTTTGCTGCCAGCGTCGTCAACCGGCTCCCGGCTCAGGACAGCGGCAGGATTGCCTTGGCGCTTGCCCAGATCAAGTTACTCTGACCCCTTTGATGCGTTGATGTGCGTCAACACGGCTGTAGACGGCTGCGCTTAGAGTGGGAAGCAGTGGGCATTATCGAGGAATCTTATGCAGTTCAAAGATTATTACAAAATCATGGAGCTGACGGAGTCAGCCACTGCCGCAGAGATCAAGAAAGCGTATCGAAAACTGGCCCGGCGCTATCATCCTGACGTCAGCAAGGAAGAGAATGCCGAACAGAAGTTCAAGGATCTGGGTGAGGCCTACGAGGTCTTGAAGGATCCTGAAAAAAAACGCGAATATGACCAACTCAGGCAGATGGGGGGTGCCAGCCAGGATGGCCGGTTCACACCGCCGCCAGGCTGGGAGTCGGCTACCCATTTCTCCGGCGGCGAGGGTCAGGGTGGCGATTTCAGTGATTTTTTCGAGGCTATATTCGGCCGTAATGGCAGTTTTCACCGCAGCCGCTCCCGCAGCGGGGAACAGCATTTCAGCGCACGGGGAGAGGATGTGCATGCCGATCTTTCCCTGTTGCTGGAAGAAGCCTTCAAGGGTGGCGAGCAGCTCATGCAGTTTACCGTGCCCCAGGTGGATGAATACGGTCTGATTACACACGCGCAGAAAAAACTGAAAGTCAAAATTCCTGCCGGCATGGGGGCCGGCCAGACCCTGCGCATCAAGGGCCAGGGTGCGCCGGGGATCGGTGGTGGACCGGCGGGCGATCTCCTGCTCAGAATTCTGCTGGCGCCCCATCCCCTGTATACGGTCGATGGCAAAAATATTTCGCTGGTGGTGCCGATAAGCCCCTGGGAGGCTGCGCTGGGGGCCAGGGTGGAGGTGCCGACCCTGCACGGCCGAACGCGGCTCACGATTCCGGCAGCCAGCCAGGGTGGAGCCAGATTGCGGCTGGCCGGAAAGGGGCTGCCGGGGTCTGTGCCGGGGGATTTTTATGTGATTCTGAAAATCGTCATGCCTGAACAGCAAACGGAAAAATCCCGGGAACTGTTTGCACAACTGGCAACCGAGCTTCCTTTCAATCCCCGTTCCAGCTGGGAGGAAAAGAAATGACCGAAATCTATGAAGTGGAAATTCTGAATGAGGGGCACCATTACACCTTGCAGGAACTCTGTCAGAGCCTGCAGGCAGATGCGGATTTTATCGTGCAGTGTGTCGACTACGGTATTGCCGAGGTTGAGGGTGAAACCCGTGAGCAATGGAAATTTTCCACACTCGCCCTTGTCAGGATACAGCGGGCCTACCGTTTGCAGCGCGATCTCGACATCAATTTTACCGGGCTGGGTGTGGTGCTGGATTTGCTCGATGACGTCGAGGCACTGCGGGCGCAGCGCAACACGCTGGAAAAAAGACTCAGACACTGGGAATTATAAATAGGGCGTCAACAGCCAGGCCAGGGCATCGCGGATTCGCACGCTCAGTGAACGTTGAGCCAGATCTTGGGAATACAATCTGCGCGCCTTTGTTATCCGGTCTTCAAAATAGGCATGCAGGCGCGCATTCAGTGCGGACGAAAAGATCTCGACTCCCAGTTCGAAGTTGAGGCGGATGCTTCGGGGGTCGATGTTGGCAGAGCCGATCAGGCTGTATTGGCTGTCGGCAAGCAATAGCTTGGTGTGGGAGAAGGGCGCAGGCTGGTAATAAATTTCCACATGGTAATCCAGCAACTGCCACAGCAGGTTGAAAGTGGCCCAGTGTGACAGCCGGATATTGTTTTCGGCACTCAAGACAATTTTCACGTCGATGTTGCGCAGTTTGGCGGCTTGCAAGGCACCGATGATTTCCGCATCCGGGTGAAAATAGGGGGTCATGATCCAGATTCGTGAGTGCGCGGCGGAAATGATGCCGATCAGGGTGTCGGCGAATTTGTCCATGTGTTCATTGGGGCCATCCAGGATCAGGCGGGTCCAGGCGGTTTCGCTCTGGCCGATCGGGTAGACAGTATCCCGGGCCTGGTAATCTTTGGCTTCTGAGCTGTGGGCACAGTAATCCCAGTCCTTCAGAAAGGCATATTCCAGATCGGCGACGATGTTGCCCTGAAACTTGAAGTGCAGATCCTGTACCCGGTGCCGTGCAGAGCCGTCACTGACAAGATGGTGTCCGGAAATATTCATGCCCCCGGTGAATGCCAGCTTGCCGTCAACAGCCAGCAATTTGCGGTGATTCCTCATGTTCAGGTGCAGCGAAGGCGGAATCAGGGCCAGGGGGTTGAAACGTTTGACGGCCAGGCCGAGCTTGCGCAACTTGCCACCGATGCGTGGCAGTGACATGAATTCTCCCATGCCATCCAGAATGATTCTGACATCGATGCCGCGTTCATGGGCTGCCACCAGCGCCTGGGCAAAGCGTGCGCCGGTGTCATCATTGGCGAAAATGTAGGTGGACAGCCAGACAGTACGACGGGCGGAAGCTATGGCCGCCAGCATGTTCGGGTAGGCCTGCTCGCCATTCACCAGAACATCGATGGCGTTGCAGGGTAGCAGGGGCTTGCCGGTGATATTGTAGCCAATCGTGGCCAGGGAAAAATCAACCGGAGGTGCCGCCGGGGAAAGGTTCAGGGGTATCCCGCCATCATCGGCCTGGGGCCTTTTTTCCCGGGCGCTGCGCCGTGTCCGGTTGATACCGAAAATCAGATAGAGAATAAAGCCCAGGGGCACCAGCAGGCAGCAGGCAATCCAGCCCAGCGCAGACCGTGAGTCCCGCTTGTTGAGCAGGGCATGACCCGCCATCAGCAGGGAAGCAAGGAGATAAACAACAGAGACCAGAGCAGCAAGCATCCGCTATCCTACACAATTTGTCGCACAGACAGAAACAGGTGTGTCAACCAATTCGCGGCCGTGACGTTAGGACTTAAGGTACAAGGGCAAGAACAAAAGGCCAGAGACGCAACAGAGTTATTCAGAGGTTCCCTATGTCTTGCAATTCGGTAATACCGATGGTGGGCGCGGGTGACAACTATCAGTCACAAGGCTATGATAAGAACCAGATTCATGAGGCCATCGGGAGCAGTCGTCTGGACAGGAACCTGGCATTGGACAGATTTCTCAATGGCATCGAGAAACGGGCCTTTCGCATGGCGCAGATTGCTACTGGCAGCCGCGAGGATGCCTTTGATATAGTGCAGGATGCCATGTTCAAGCTGGTGGAAAAATATGGCGGCAGGCAGGCTGAAGAGTGGGGCGCACTCTTCCACTGCATCCTGCAGAGCCGGATTACGGACTGGCATCGCCGGAATAATGTCAGGAATCGTTTTCGAAGCTGGCTCGGCAGCGGCAGAGACCCCGAGGAGGCGGAGGAAGACCCGCTGCAACTGTTTGAAGACAAGGCCGGAAGAAGCCCCGAACGGCTGCTGCAGACAGGCCGAACCATGGCCGCTCTGGAAACGGCGCTCGGGGGATTGCCACGCCGACAGCAGCAGGTATTTTTACTCAGGGTTTGGGAAGGTCTGGATGTAAAAGAGACGGCCAGGGCCATGTCCTGCACCGAGGGCAGTGTCAAAACCCATTACTCCAGGGCCGTGCATGCCCTGCGGGAAAAACTGGGGGAGCATTGGGAATGAGGAACGGACAGTTCGGGCAAGAAGGCTTGCAGGAAAACGCGAAAGCAGAACAGGGATTTCTGAATGCGGTGCAACAGGAGCTCGATCGCAGCTGTGAGGCGCTGGATGGACATACGCGATCAAGACTGAACCATATCCGTCATGCCGCCCTGGAGCGGAAGGGCAGATCCTCGCGCGCTCTGCTGATGCCTTTCAGTGGTATCGTAAGCGCCACTGTGGTGCTTACGATGATGGTGGTATTCAGTCAGAATCATCCTGCGTTACCGGGTGTCGACCCCACGCTGGCTTCTCCCCTGGAGGATATTGAAATACTGATATCGGCAGACAGCCTTGAATTGTATGAGGATTTCGAGTTTTATCAGTGGCTGGCGGAAAATGATGCGGCGGCTTGATCAGGCTGCCGGGCCCAGGGCAGGCAAACATGGCGAAAGACATGCTGAAATTGAATGGGCGTCTGCTGGGTTTTCTCTGAGAGGCTTTGGGTTATGATGGCCTTGATCAGGGTGAGCCTGCTGGTTTATATGCTGTCTCTGTTTTCTGCCCCCGGTTTTGGCCAGGAGCGTGAACCCGAGCCCGAATCCCTGCCTGAAGATGACCTTATGCCGGGTCTTCCGGGGCTGTTGGAATTTTTGGGTGAATTTGTGACCAGGGACGGGGAATGGATTGATCCGGCCTTGCTGGAAGAAAATACCTTGCGCAGGCTGGGCGGACTGAGTGAACGGGGTGAAGGGCTGGGTGGTGTGGCTGCTGAGGTTCAAGACGATGACTAGATTCCCGAAGCTGACATTATGCGTGCTGGCCCTGCTGCCCCTGATGACGCAGGCACAGGGGGGCAGGTCATGGGAGGAACTCAGCCTGGAACATCGGGAAACCCTCGCCCCTCTGGAACAGCAGTGGAATTCCCTCGCACCCCAGCGTCAGGAACGTCTGCTGCGTGGGTCCGAACTCTGGCAGCACATGGGGCCCGCCGAGAAACGCCAGGCCCAGAACAATTTTCAGAACTGGCAGGCCAGAACACCTGAAGAGCGTGCCAGGATTCGGGAGCGCTTTGATCAGTTTCAGGCCTTGCCCCAGACTGAACAAAAGGGCTTGCGGGAGCGCTTTCAGCGCTTCCAGAATCTACCGGAGGGCCGCCGTTCCGAATTGCGGGAACAGTTCAGGGATCGTGCGCAGCAAAACCGCAGGGCCGTCAGTCCGGGTACGAGAGCTGCGCCAGGACGAGGCGCGACGCCATCCAGGCCGACAAGACCCGCTCAGCAGAGGCGCTAACAATTTTGGCGGGTCCATGAGAATGTTGTATACTCGCGCCCAGTTTCGTTCCAGGGGCCTGACTATTGCTAGCCTGCAAGTGTAGCTTATTTGCGAAGTCCTGTTGCTACAGCGTCTTGATTGGCACCGTAGCCAGCATGCTGTCCTCTCTGATTTATGCCCAGGCCGGCTCGGCACCGCCAATCATCATCGAATCCGCCACCGCTTTTTATGACAGCCTGCCCCTGAACACGGTGGTGAGCGGTGGTTCCGGTTTTGCGCACGCAGCCGTTCGCCCCAAAGGGGTCATCAAGCTACCCCGGGACGAACCCTACCTGTTGTGGGTGGAACTCAACGAGGGGCGCATGCACCTGCTGGAACAGCAGCCTGACGGTGGCCTGATAACCCGCAAAATCATCCCGGTGTCAATCGGCAAGAATGGTCATGGCAAACAGCTGGAAGGTGATAAACGCACACCTGTGGGCGTCTACCGCTTTACCCGTTTTCTTGCCGATCAGGATCTGATCGATTTTTACGGGCTTGGCGCTTACCCCATCAATTATCCGAATGCCCAGGACCGCTTGCTGGCGCACACCGGCTCTGGTATCTGGCTCCATGGCCTGCCCAAGAATCTCGATGAAAGACCTTTTCTGGATAGTGATGGTTGCGTCATCATCGATAATGACAGCCTTCAGGAGATGGCGGCCTATATTGATACCGGGGTTACCCACATCATCCTTTCCGAGGATGCGATTGAATGGCAGCCCATTAGCGATGCCCAGCGTCCGTCCCTGCCCCTGGAAGCCGCTTTCATGGCCTGGAAGCAGTCCTGGGAAGCGCGGGATAATGAGGCCTACCTGGCGTATTACGCCGATGATTTCAGTGATTTGAAACGCAACAAGGCATCCTGGGACAGTTATAAACGACAGGTCAACAACAGCAAGTCAGTCATCAGTGTCGGAGTTTCAAAACTGAGTTTCCTTGCCGATCCCCAACAGGCGGATACCGTGACGGTGCGCTACTTTCAGAAGTATCACAGCAATAACTATAACTGGAGCGGTTGGAAAGAACAGCTGTGGCGTCTGCGCGATGATAGCTGGCAGATCATTTATGAAGGCAATGGCTAAGCGGTATGAGTGACGGATGAAGTCGTATCATTATCTTATTGTGGTGGTCGCACTGGCAGGCGCCTGTTCCACGCTCACGCCCCTGCCTGAACCAGCAGCTACCGCCATCGTGATGGACGGGGCAGCTTCGCATCCGGAAGAAATGGAAATATCGGCGCAGCCTGTCACGATAATTGCCGATGAACCCGGACTTGCACTGCCGGATGACGGGGCCGGGTCTGAAGAACAGCCTGAGCCCCCGGATTCGGACGTCATGCCGGTTCCACCCACAGTCGCCATTGTCGATGAGCCTGGGTTTTCGGTTCCGGGTAAGGACGTGGAATCCGCAGCAGACCTCGAGGCTGCCGACGTGGCAAGTCGCGAAATGCCTGTGCCGGACGGGCAGGACAGCTATCACGAAGCTGTTGCCCGTCTGTGTGCCGAGATCGGCAACAAGCTTGGCAGTGTTTCCCGCATTGAATGTGATGGCATGCAACTGAGTTACTCCGGAGCGCACTCGGTTCATGATCGTCCCTTGCTGATGCGGGACTATCTGGCTCGTGACAACCTTGAACCGGAACTGCGGATACTGATCATGGGCGGCATCCATGGTGATGAATACTCGTCCATCTCGATTTTATTCAAGTGGATGGCTCAACTGGAAATGGGTAATCCCGGCGCTTTCCATTGGCGCGTTGTCCCGCTGGCCAATCCGGATGGTCTGCTGGATGCCAAGGCGGTACGGCAAAATGCCAATGGCGTGGATCTGAACCGCAATTTTCCCAGTGCTGACTGGCACCGCTACGCACAAAAAAACTGGAAGGAAGAAACCGGCAGTAATCCCCGCCGCTTTCCGGGTCATGACGCCGGCAGCGAACCGGAGGTAAAGTGGCTGGTCGAGCAGATCGCCACCTTCCAGCCCGATATTATCGTTTCCGTGCATGCTCCATACCATCTGCTGGATTTTGATGGGCCCGCGACCGCGCCTGAAAAAATAGGCGAACTGTATCTTCATCAACTGGGTGTCTATCCCGGATCTCTTGGTAATTATGCGGGTATCGACAAGGGAATTCCTGTTGTCACATTGGAATTGCCGTCGGCGGGGATTATGCCTGAGGCGGAGCAAATACGGACCATGTGGACAGACCTCGTGCAATGGCTGCATCAACACGCCAGTAATCGTTCCAGCTGACTTTTATTTGTTGCCGACGCTTGGACCAGGCCGAATGTGTGTGGTTTTTGGGCTGAACTTTGAAAGAATTGAGGAAGTTTTGGTGAAAGGGAACGGTTCTCTTTAACATTCGGGCTGCAATCACTATACTTCCTTCCAATTTCGTTCGGCCGTCGCATTCAAATCATGAAATTATTCAATCTTTTCGTCACGTGCAGCCTGACAGCGCTTCTGTCTTCTCCGGTGGCAATGGCTCAAGAAGACGATGTTGCCGTGACACAGGAAGATTTTTCCCGTAAGAGAATTGAAATAGTACGTACCGATCTGGTACCGGAAATTGACGGCATATTGGACGATGAGATATGGAAAAGAGCTACCGTCATTACGGATATGCATCAGTTTCAACCAGTGGACCATGGTGAACCCAGCGAGAAAACAGAATTTTATATTGCCTATGACGAACGGTTTTTTTATCTTGGCGCACGCCTGTATGACAGCAATCCGGAGGGTATCAGCGCCCGGCAGATGATACAGGGGCAGGGCATGCCCTTTGATGATGCCTTTGAATTTATTCTGGATACTTTCAATAATGGCCGTACCGGGTATCACTTTCAAGTCAACCCGAATGGCATTCGGCGCGAAGGGGTGTTCGAGAATCCCAATTCCCTGAACCGGGACTGGACCGGCATCTGGCGGGTGGAATCCCGAATCGATGCGCTGGGCTGGACTGCGGAAGTGGCCATTCCCTTCAATACCCTGAATTTTGATCCGAACAGTGAAGAATGGGGCTTTACGGTTGCCCGCACCATTGCCCGCAAACAGGAGGAACTGGCCTGGTCTTCATTCAATCGCAATCTGAACCCGACCACTACCGGGCTGTTGATGGGCATTCACGATATCAAACAGGGGCTGGGCCTGGATATCATTCCTTCGTTTGCTGTTGCCAGGGCCAAGGATTTCAAAGCAGGGGTAACAGAAAAACGGTTTGACCCGTCGGTCAATATCTTCTACAAATTTACGCCGTCACTGACCGGTGCGCTGACTGTCAATACCGATTTTTCCGCCACTGAAGTGGACAACCGGCAGATCAACCTCACCCGGTTTTCACTGTTTTTTCCCGAAAAGCGCGATTTTTTCCTGCAGGATGTCGATATTTTCAGTTTTGGTGGACTCAACCAGAATGGCATTCCCTTCTTTTCCCGCCAGATTGGCCTCAGTGGCTCCGGACAGCCGGTGGATATCGAAGCGGGTCTCAAGCTGACCGGGCGTGTCGGGCGCTGGAATGTGGGCGGGTTGGGGGTGCAGCAGGCCGCTGATGGTGACGTGGATTCGCAAACGGTTTTTGTCGGCCGGGCGGCAGCCAATGTGCTGTCCGAGTCGAGTATCGGAGCCATTTTTACCCGTGGTGATCCCGGCAGCAACACCAACAACAGCTTGCTGGGCACCGATTTTCGCTATCAGAATACCCGTTTTTCCGAGTCTCACAGTCTCAGGGGCAATGCCTGGTATCAACAGAGCGATACCCAGGGCATCAGTGGCGATGACAAGGCCTATGGCATCAACGCCAATTTTGATACCCAGGGTACCGGTTTCGGAGGCTTTGTCGGCTACGAGTATTTTGGCGAACAGTTCAATCCCGGGCTGGGTTTTACCAACCGCACCGGTGTGGAAAGTTTGAACATGGACCTGTCCGGGCGCTATTTTCTGGATGAGCATCCTCTGATCAGAAACCTGTTTACCTTCATGCGCTTCAACCACACCAGGACTCTGGACACGCATGAACTGCAAAGTGAAAATTTTTTCTTTCGTTACTTCAGTTTGAATACGCATCTGGGCGATCAGTTCAACCTGTCCTATCAGCGCAACCGTGAAGGCCTGCAGGCACCCTTTGAAATCAGCGAGGGCGTGGTCATTCCCCCGGGAAAATACAGTTTCGACAACGTGCAGATGGAGATCGATTTTTCAGATCAGCGTTTGCTGGCACCCTCTTTCCGGATATCGCAGGGAGATTTTTTCGAGGGTGAGCGTCTGCAGTTGCGGGGTGGGCTGAACTGGCGGCCGGATGAACATTTCTTTTTCAGTGCCAACTATGATTATCAGGACATCGATCTTCCCCAGGGAAATTTTGTGACCCGGTTGGTGAGTATCAATGCCAATTATGCCTTTAGCTCCAAATGGTCCTGGATCAATCTGATACAGTATGACAATGGCTCTGATTCCGTCGGGATCAACAGTCGCCTGCGCTGGAACCCTCAGGCTGGTGAAGATCTCTTCCTGGTGCTGAACTATAACCTTGATGCCCGGGGGACTTTTTCGGGCCTGAGTTCGAACAGTTCGGAAATCGTGTTGAAATACTCCCGAACTTTCCGCTTTTAGCAGGCTGTTGAAAAACAGACTGCCGGCCCGGGCCATGGATGGACTTTTCCAACAAACTGTCAGGCGCCTCATGACCAGCAACACCAACCTGAATATTGCCGCTCACATCGATCACAGCCCCGTCAGCGCACTCCAGTACCGGGTGATCGTCCTGTGTGCGCTGGTCGTGCTTTTCGACGGTCTCGACACCCAGGTCATCGGCTATCTGGGACCGGCATTGAGTGCCGAATGGTCAATTACCCGGGCGCAACTGGGACCGGTTTTTTCCGCCTCACTGGTGGGGCTGATGTGCGGGCTGCTGATCATCGGACTCATCTCTGACCGGATCGGTCGCCGTCTCAGTATTATTTTTTCGGTGAGTCTGTTTGCGCTGTGCACATTGTTGACGGCTGCCGCACAGGGGGTCACGGACCTGATGGTCTACCGCTTTCTGGCCGGTATCGGTCTGGGTGGTGCGATGCCCAACGCGCTGGCCCTGACGGGGGAGTATTGCCCGAAAGGTCGCAGGGCCACGCTGGTCATCATCATGTTCTGCGGTTTTTCCCTGGGCTCGATTCTGGGAGGGCTGGTAGCGGCTTCCCTCCTGTCCATCCTGGGCTGGCGTGCGGTATTCCTGGTCGGTGGCATGCTGCCCCTGCTGCTCTTGCCGTGGTTGCTGTGGCAGCTTCCGGAATCCCTGTATTTTCTGGTTCAGAAAAAGCAGAATGAGGCGCAGGTGCGGAATATTCTGCAACAAATCAGTCCCGGGACCCCCGGCCTGGCCGACGCTAGCCTCGTCATGGGTGACGTTGGCCAGTTGTCAGAGGCGCCGGTTCGTGATCTGTTTGCTGCCGGGCGTGGCCCTGGAACCCTGATGTTGTGGGTGGTATTTTTCATGAACCTGATGGTTTTTTATTTTCTGCAGAACTGGCTGCCGACGATTTTCAGCGATGCCGGACTGCCCATCGAGCGCGCCGTGTTGATGACCACGCTGATTTCGGTCGGTGGTATCGTGGCCGGCCTGATCAGTGGGCCGCTGATGGACCGCCATGATGCCTACCGGGTATTGGGCTCTCTGTATCTGGGCGCCATGCTGCTGGTGGCGGCAATAGGCTGGAGTTCCCCGGCCTTGCTGGCCCTGGTAACCTTTGGTGCCGGATTTTGCGTCAGTGGCGCCCAGAAGTCGATGAATGCGCTGGCGGTGATTTTCTATCCGCCTCAGGTGCGCTCCACCGGCGTTGGCTGGGCCCTGGGCATCGGACGCTTCGGTTCGATCCTGGGTCCGGTCGTGGCCGGTTGGCTCTTGTCCCTGGGCTGGTCAGCCGGCGCCTTGCTGCAACTGGCGGCGTTGCCCATGTTGCTGGCGGCAGGGGTTATCTTCGCGATGGGTTTACGTTATGGTTCAGGAAGCAAAAGCATGCTGACAGTCACAGAGGCAGAGTCATGACAGCAGAACCGGTAAATGTCAAATGGCCCGAACCGCGCACGACCCGGGTGCCGCTGGGCCTGATGTCCGATCCGGCCATCCACGCGCTGGAGCAACAAAAAATATTTCAGGGAGAGACCTGGCACTACCTGTGTCTGGAAGCGGAGATTCCGGAACCGGGCGTCTATAAGACCACCGCCATCGGCGCCACCCCCATTGTGGTTACCCGCGATGAGCAGGGACAAATTCATGCCCTCATCAACCGCTGCAAGCACAAGGGGGCATTGGTGTGTGTGGAACCCTGCGGCAAGGTGAAAACCCTGCGCTGCCTCTATCACGGCTGGAGTTACGATCTGTCCGGCAAACTCCGTTTCGTGCCCTTTGAAAAGGGCGTGCAGAACAAGGGTGGCATGCCGGAAACCTTCGACAAGTCGGCCCACGGCCTGACGGCGCTCAGAACGACCTGTCTGCACGGTGTGGTGTTTGGCACCCACAGTGCCACGGTGGCAGAGCTGGCAGACTATCTTGGTCCGGCCATGCTGGCCCATTTCAAACGGATATTCCATAAGCCGGTGGAAATTCTTGGTTATTATCATCAGGTCATGCACAACAACTGGAAGCTTTATATGGAGAATGCCAGAGACTCCTATCATGCCACCATCCTGCATGCCTTTTATGCCACCTTCAAGCTGAACCGTCTGACCATGGGGGGCGGGCTGACGGTGGATCATGAAGGCTGGAACACCATGAATTATTCCATCGGGGCAAGTCTGGCTGACGGGGAGTATGAGGGCAGCGGCCTGCGCTCGGTGATGGCTGATGTGGGCCTGGCGGATGCATCGCTGCTGCACAATCGACAGGAATTTGCCGACGGCATTACCGTGGCCATCCAGTCAATTTTTCCCGGCTGCGTCAACCAGCAGATCTACAACACTCTGGCATTGCGCCAGGCGGTGCCGCTGGATGTGGACAGGACCGAACTGCACTGGACTTTTTTTGGCTATCGCGATGATGATGCCGAATTGCGGCAGATGCGCCTGAAACAGGCCAACCTGATCGGCCCGGCCGGTTATGTGTCGATGGAGGACGGCGTCATCGGTGAATATGTACAGCGCGGTATTGCCGGTGAAGGCCAGAGTGCAAACGCCATGCTGGAGATGGGTGGCAGCGATATTGCCTCGGTGACCGACTCACGCGCCAATGAGACCACTGTCAGGGGCTTCTGGCAGGCCTACAGGAGCCTGATGGGACTATGAACGATGACCACACCGGGCTTGAACTGGAACGGCGGGTTATGGCGCTGCACAGGCGTTATATCCGGGTGATTGACGATGACCGGCTGGAGGAATGGCCGGGTCTTTTTAGCGAAGATGGCCTCTATAAAATCGTCACCCGGGAAAATTACAGCCAGAACCTGCCCCTGGCGCTGATGTCCTGTGAGGGGCGGGGCATGATGCAGGACCGGGTGACGGGCTTCAGGCGCATCAACGTCTATGAGTCCCAACGCTATTCACATCAGGGCAGCGGTCTGGAAATCCTCAGGGCCGATGACAGGGTCGTGGAATGTATCTCCAATTACCTGGTGGTGCGCACCATGATCCACGGTGCCATGTCGATTTTTTCCGCAGGCGTCTATCAGGACCAGATTCTGCTTGACGCGCACGCGGACAAATTTCTGGAACGCATCGTCATCCCTGATTCCCGCCAGATCGATACCTTGCTGGTTATTCCACTGTAGCCGCTCCTAGGAGCCTGCGCCGTAGAAACCAATCGGCCTGCGACTTCCCCACATTGGTCCA
>JAVVEZ010000002.1:0-78299 GCA_032250895.1 Pseudomonadales bacterium
AATCCGCGGGGTTCAGAGACTCGTCGTGACTACAGATCGCAAGAACTTCAGTTTAGAACCCTGGAAAGCTGGATAAAGTTATTCCTGGATAAGGGATTTCGGCTGAATGAAGTACGTGAGCCGGTCCACCCAAACACACAGAAACCAGCTTCCTTGATTTTCGTTGGCGAAAGGGCAGGCTGACCACCCAATGGAGCCAGGGCGCTCCAGCCTTATTCAGCGGTTTTCAGGTGCTCGGAGAAAAACGGCAGCAGCTTGTCCACAAAGCGCTGTCCCACGCGATTGCCGTGTTCGCCGTCGTATATCTCGAAGCCGTGTGCCACACCCAGGCGGGTCAAGGTGGCGTCCAGTTGGGTATTGACGGCGGCCAGCGTGTCCTTGTCACCCACGTCGAGCATGATGGCCTTGTAGGCCTTGAGGGAGGGGACATACTGATCGGTGAACATCAGCGGTGAATTGGCTGCCCACTTGCCGGCGATCTGTGGTTGTGCTTCATCGTTCTTATACGGCCAGTCAAAATAATGGGGAGGGTTTTGCGGGTTGGGTGCCCAGGCGGCAGCCTGGGCTTGCAGGGCATTGGCGAAGCCCCGGGCACCCGCCACCGGCCCCTGCGCCATGCGGGCGATCTGCGCCGCGACGGCTTCCTGGTCGGGCGCCTGGTTCAACAGGCAGCAGGAACTCATCGCATACAATGCCCCGAACACCTCCGGGTGTTTCATGCCCACCCGCAAGGTGCCGTACCCACCCATGGAATGGCCGCTCAGTCCACGGCTTTCGCGCGCCGGGAGCGTGCGGTAGTGTTCGTCGATATAGGCGACCAGGTCGCGGGACAGGAAGCCTTCCCAGTCGCCGATGGTCGGTGAGCTGGAGTACAGGCTGCCACCATAAATGGTGTAGGCATCCGGCATCACCAGGATCATTTCTTCGGCACCGGCGGTGACAGCGCGGTCGCCGGAGGCCGGCAGGTCCAGGACGCGATCGGCATAGACCTCGGCGCCAACCCCGTAGCCGTGCAGAAAATACACGACGGGGTAGCGTTTGCCGGTGGCTTGAGCGTAGCCCGGCGGCAGATAGACGAAGACGTCACGCTCGGGCGCGTCGCCCTCCAGATTCCCGGCCAGGGAAGGGCCAAACACTTTGATCTGTTCCAGCGTGCCCTGCGCAAAGCCCTGCACGGCAAACAACAAGCTGCACACCAGTGCGAAAACTGCTGGAATCATCCGGTTCTGCTTCGCTGCTGTATGAAACATATCCCCTCCTGATCAGTCTGTCATTAGTCTATGAATGAAATGGCACAGTAATGCAGGTAGGGGGGTGGAATCAAGCCGCTCCCCGAAGTGATATGACGGTGGATACGGCAGCGTAAGCCCATGACTATGGCAGCACAACGGCGTAAATACCTTTGTTGGCAGTTTTATCATCTCGTTCATCTTCTTCCCGGGTGCTGTCATCCCAGGCGATAGCGATCCCGGCATTGGAGACCGCCAGGGAAGGTCTTTCCTGTTTAAAATTGTTGTATTCGGGATGCACGATTTGCGGTGTGGCAACAGTGGCCAGGCCCGGATAGGAGAAGCTGCTGTAGTAGATGTCCTGCCAGTCTGTTTCACTTGAATTCTCTTCCCAGACCACCAGCAATTCCTGTGTGGAATTGCTGGTTCTCAGGGAAATGGCAGGGAAGTTCTGATTCCCGCCGGTTGCGGCGAGGATTTCTTCCGCGCCGGATAGGTTCCCGGAGCTGTCAAAGACCTGCCCGATCAGGGTAGGCCTGGTTGCGGAAGAATCCGATACCCATACGGCAGCGAAGCTTCCATCTGCTGCCAGAGCCACCTGAACGCCAGCCTCGGTAAAACCCTCCTTGTCGCCAAGTAAAAAAGAGTCGGTCAGTGCTTGATCATTACCGCTGTACAACTTGGCAAGCGATTTGATATTGATGTCATTGATGGTCCAGACAACAGCATAATCACCGCTCACCGGGTTCATGCTGATGGCCGGATCGTTGGATCTTCCCCAGCCTCCTTCGCTATCAATCCAGTATTCCCCGGAGGCATTGAAAAAGCGGTCGTAACGACGTGCCTTGAGCCCGGTAGTGAAATTACGCTCGAACTGGTAAACCATGAGAAAGCCGCCACTGCCGTCCATGGCGATATCGACCTGTGGTTCAAGCCCGGCGTCTGACGCGGTACTGACAACCAGCAGCCCCGATCGGTCAGTACCGTTTTCATCATAACAGCGTGCGTAGGCCCCGATGCCTGCCACTTCATCACCGGTTCCGCCCCAACCGATACAAAATTCTCCCGAGCTATTCATATCAACAGCAAAATTGATATCAAAGCCGCCTAGATCCAGTGCTTCATTGACTCTGAATTCGTCGCTCAAGGCCTGGCCACTGGCGTCAAAAAGTCTGGCATAAAGGTTTTCGTCAAAGCGTGCATTGCCCTGACCGGTAGATTGCCAGGCCACAACAAAATTGCCATTGTCGGCAACCCCGATCCGGGGATGTTGCTGGTCGCCGGTAGCCGTTTGATTGATACCGAAGGAAGCAGCGGAAGATGACTGATCGTCATTTGCCGTGCCTGCTTCAACGGTAAAGGTCAGTGGCGCAGGCGTGTACAGTAATGAACCGGACTCAGGCAGATAACCGACAAAGAATTTGTGGCGCCCGGGCACTGTGACGCTGCCTTGATAGACTTTTATCTCATGGGCTGATGACAGAGACACCTGTTCCTGGAAGGGGGCCAGGGCAGGGACGCGGCCATTCCAGGGGACAAAAATGCCATCACTATTCAGCATCAGCCAGCTATCACCGGTTTCAGTGGTAATTCTGTTTACCACATAGAGATCACCCGCTGTGCCCACATGTGCTTGTTCTGGTACTATCAGGGCATCGAGTTGAATAACAGACCCGGCAGTAAGCGAAGTGCTATAGTTTTGGCCACCATCTCTGCTGACGCCCAGCGCAAAACCAGCCGTTGAACCTGCCGCCGAGCCCGTGCTGCCAAAGCGGGCGGTTTGCAGAACGCTTAAGCGGGTATTTTGGAGGGCATCATTTTCCTGATCAGGCTCATCATCAAGGTCGCTGGAAGCTCTTTGCAGCAGGGAGCCCTCGATGGTGGAACTGCCATTGCAGGTAAGAGTGCCATCAGTCCAGGACCAGTTTGAACTGCCTGAATAAGCATCCGCAGAGGCATTGAAGGTGACAGTGCCCTGGGTTGTCACCTCTCCTCCGTCTTCATCATAGGTGGCGGTGAAAGCCAATGAACGGCCGGACAGTGTGCCGTGCCTGGTGATGCCATTGGCGCTCACGGTCACGGTATTCCCTGTTTGTATAACGACTGCTGTATAACTTTCGATGTCAGGGTCCTCACCGCAAGCTGTGGCGTTAACATTTTCAGTGACACTCCAGGTCCCCGACACTGTTTGCCCCCAAGCCAAAGAAGGTAAAAAAACAAGCAGGGGGATACTGCCTTTGAGTAGAATTTTGGGAAGGAAGGATGTCATTGTCAGACCTCATGCACAGATTCCGTTAATGAAAAACAAAGGGAAGGCGTGTGAAATTTTCTACAGCCAAAATAGGAAACTTATACCTGCCTCTTGAAATGTTACTGTGCTATCTGCCGGGATTGTCTCAGTTCGCCTGGCTACGAACACCTGAAGCCGACTGGCTTCCGATATCAACGAGGATCATGCGGGGAACCAGACGGAAGCTGATCGATGGCCAGACGCTCGATAGCGAAAATGCTTTGCTCGGCGTCGCGGCGCATTTTTTGCTTGATCACCAGAGGGCCGATCAGCGGCGGAATCCAGAAGTCCGGGACGATGACCGTCTCAAGCACCACGTCCGTGCCGCCGCCGGACGGCGTCATGCGCCAGACAGTCCTCCCATAGCGGAAGTCGCCCGCGCCTTCCACCACGGTGGCGATGATCGTCTCGCCACCGGCATTCTCCTCGATGTCCTCCACCAGGGTGGCCTTGAAACAGAAAAACAGGATGCACGTGCGCAGGGCCATTTCCCGCCGCAAGGGCTTCCCTTCCGCGTTGATCAGATGGCTGTCCACGATGGTGTCGCTGATCCGTTCCAAGGCCTCATAATCGGTGACTATCCGGCGCACGGCGGCGGGATCTCCGTCTATGTGCATGGTCATGAGAAGCGTGTAACGCCGCCCCTCATGGCCAGTGGTGGCGGAGAGCACCTCGCCGGCGTTCAGATGAGCGCTGAGCAGTGTTCCCAGCAGGACGAGGACAAGGGAACGCGATCTCACCAGCCCGGATAGTTCACCATTGCGGCCGCCCCAGGGCGCGCCCTGGAACACCCTCGCTACGGACCACTGCTGAAATATCCGGGCTGGAGGCATATTCATCTTTGTATGAGTCCCGTTCCATTACAGGCCAGGGCCAAGGCCGATATCGACAAAAAATCCTGCCTGTTACAAAACTCGGCGCACGGCATGTTGCCAAGCCTGATACAGTTGGTCCCGCTGTTCTTTTGGTATCCTCTGAGTGAAGCGTGTATCCAGTTTCCAAAGCTCGGACAATTTTTCCAACGAGCTGAAAACGCCCGCTTGCAAGCCCGCCAGATAGGCAACACCCAGTGCCGTGGTTTCGGTGATTTTGGGGCGATCCACGGTGGCGCCGAGAATGTCGGCCAAAAAGTGCATCAACCAGTCATTGGTCACCATGCCGCCGTCAACGCGCAGGGTGGTGGGCCGCTCACCGTCTTTTTCCATGGCCTTTTGCAAATCCTTGGTCTGATAACACACGGCCTGCAAACCGGCAGTGACGATTTCCCGGATGCCGGTATCCCGGGTCAGGCCCAAAATGGCGCCGCGGGCATTCGGATCCCAGTAGGGAGCACCCATGCCGGTAAACGCCGGCACCAGAAACACACCATGTTCCGAGGGGGTTTGCTCGGCCAGTTGTTCGCTTTCGCTGGCGTTTGCGATCAGCTTCAAACCGTCGCGCAGCCACTGGATGGTAGCCCCTGCCATAAAAATACTGCCTTCCAGGGCGTAGGTGACCTGGCCTTTGAGACGATAACCCACGGTGGTCAGCAGACGGTTACCGGAAACCAGCGGCTGGTTGCCGGTATTGGTTATCATAAAGCAGCCGGTTCCGTAGGTGCTCTTGGACATGCCCCGAGCGAAACAGGCCTGACCAAAGAGTGCCGCCTGCTGGTCTCCGGCCATGCCCAGCACCGGAATTTCCGCACCCAGCAAGGTTTTTTCCACGCTGCCGAAAGCGGCCGCCGAATCCATGACCTGGGGCAGCATGCTGGCGGGAATATTGAATCGTTTGAGCAACTCTTGGTCCCATTCCTGGGTGTGTATGTTGAACAGCAGGGTACGGCTGGCATTGGTGGCATCGGTTTTATGAGACTTGCCGCCGCTCAGCTTCCACAGCAAAAAGCAATCGACCGTGCCGAACAACAACTCGCCCCGTTCGGCTTTTTCCCGTGCCCCTTCAATCTGGTCCAATATCCACTTCAGTTTTGTCGCCGAAAAATAGGGGTCGACCAACAGGCCGGTGCGCGCGCGGATATCCGCTTCAGCCCCATCGGCCACCAGCGAGGCGCAGTATTCCGCGGTTCGGCGATCCTGCCAGACGATGGCGTTATACACCGGTTCGCCCGTGTGCCTGTCCCACACCACAGTCGTTTCGCGCTGGTTGGCAATACCCATGGCCAGCACTTCGGAAGCCGCCACGCCGGACTGTTTGAGCACCTGTCGACAACTGCTTATGACCGTCTCCCAAATATCCTGGGGGCTGTGCTCCACCCAAGCGTCGTGCGGGTAGTGTTGCGCGAACGCCATCTGACTGCTGGCGTGAATTTGTCCTTCCAGCGTAAACAGAATGGCTCGGGAACTGGTGGTTCCCTGATCAATGGAAAGCAGATAAATCAAGGGGTCAGACTCGTTGATGTTGCCGATTAATGCCTGTCTCTATATGCATTCGATTTGCGATCCCCTCCATGCCCCATTGAGCGTGCGGGTCGATTGAGTATCTTTTCCATTTTGCCTTTGAAGCGATCACTGCCCAATATCCACGCCTTGTTTGTAGCTTGACGTATTTCATCCAGCGTCACATCCGGTATGTGGGCCTTGAATAATTGCCTATACACAGACTGGCGTTCCTCCTCGCTTGCGCCAAGACGCTCATACTCCCTGTGTGGCGTGATCAGGGCATCTGCGCTTCCCAACGCGTTGCACCGATAACTGGACCAAGGGTATGCAGACGGATGTTCTGCCATGGCCAGAGCCCTGACTGGGTTGAGCTCAATATAGCGCATACATGTCAACAGGTATTGCTCACTGTCGATTAACGCGGCCCGATAACGGCCCTCCCACAGCGTGCCCGTGCGTTTGTGGCAATAATTAAAGTGCTGGACATAATACCTCCCCAGCATTTGCATCATTTTACCTATGCCCTCCTCGGTATGCGGGGTTACCAAGAGGTGTGCATGGTTGGTCATCAGTACATAGGCGTGAATATCGCACTGATGTTTGTCTGCTGCATCGGATAGCTTTTCCAGATAGTACCGGTAATCACCTTCAGCACGGAATATATCTGTCCGGTTATTCCCACGCTGAATGACGTGCTGTGGTTGACCCGGGATGACAAAACGGGGTAAACGCGGCATCGTGACACTCCAGGTTTCTATCAAAAACCAAGCGACAGGTTACTATCCCCACGGCAAAGTTTCAACGAGTCTGACCCCTTGGTTAGACCCCTTGGTTAATTATGGTTCGACATAATAAGCTAATAATGGTACAACGCAATAAGCGAGAACTGATACAGCACAAAAGAGAGTAATGCCATGGCCACACCATCAGACAAGCTGGCCGACTCCCTTGAGGCGCTTCATCGGTTTCAAGAGGGGGGCATGATTGCCATACGCTCTGCCGACCTATCCCGCACTCACAGAGAGCGGCTTGTCCAGAATGGCTTTTTGCAGGAAGTCATCAAGGGCTGGTATATCCCCTCCAGACCGGATGGAACTCAAGGCGAAAGTACAGCATGGTATACCTCCTTCTGGCAGTTTTGCTCGGCTTATCTCACGCACCTCAGGGGCAAGAACTGGTGCCTTTCACCCGAACAGTCCATCGCTATTCATACGGGAAACTGGACTGTGCCAAAACAGCTATTGGTGCGTGCTGACAAGGCACGTAACAAGATCACGGTCCTACCACACGGCACATCCTTGCTTGATATACGCGCCAGCCTGCCGGATGAGCAGCATGTGGTTGAAAAAAACGGTGTCCGCTTGTTTAGCCTGCCTGCCGCCTTGATTGGCAGTGGTACTCAAATCTACAGAAGCAATCCAACAGACATGCGCGCAGCCCTGAGCATGATTGATGACGCTTCCCAGTTGCTGGAGCCATTACTCGAAGGCGGCCATAGCGCCATTGCCGGGCGCATGGCGGGCGCTTTCAGGAATATCGGGCGCAAGCAGATAGCAGACGATATCTTACAGACCATGAGAGCTGCCGGATACGATGTCAGAGAACGCGATCCTTTTGATACCGAATCCGGCCTTATCTTTTCAATGCGCGAAAGCTCACCTTACGTGAATCGTATTCGCTTGATGTGGCAAGACATGCGCCACACTGTGATACAACATTTTCCTGAACCGCCATTCCGAAAATGGAATGTTGCTTCCTACATGGAGAATATCGAGAAAATCTATGTCTCTGATGCTTATCACTCGCTCTCTATTGAGGGGTATTGTGTTACCCCTCAGCTGATTAATCGCGTTCGCTCCGGCGATTGGAATCCAGAAAAGAATCAGGATGATAACGAAAGACTGAATGCCTTGGCAGCGCGCGGGTATTGGCAAGCTTACCAAGCCGTGCGGCAAAGTATCGAGTGTATACTAAACGGCCAGAATGCCGGAGAAGTCGTCGATGCTGACCACCGCATTTGGTATCGGGAAATGTTTGCGCCTGGCGTGACGGTGGGTATTCACAAGCCTGCCGACCTGGCAGGTTATCGCAATGGACAGGTCTTTATTCGCCGCTCCATGCACGTACCGCCCGCCAAGGAAGCCGTGCGCGATGCCATGCCCACGTTTTTTGAATTACTGCGAGACGAAGAAAATGCGGCAGCGCGTGTGGTGCTGGGGCACTTTATCTTTATTTATATTCACCCCTATATGGACGGCAATGGCCGTATGGGGCGTTTCCTTATGAATGCCATGCTGGCCAGCGGTGGTTATCCGTGGACAATCATTCCACTCAGTAAGCGCAATGAATACATGGCCGCGCTTGAACAGGCAAGCACCAGCCAGAATATTGCAGCCTTCGCTAAATTCCTTGGTCACTTGGTTCAGGCCAGTCTTGATGGAAAAGGTGAGCCGGAAATATCCGATTAATACGTGGTTAACGAAATATTAAGCTACGGTCTGTATAGTTTGAATTAGAGGCATGGCTCTAACCGAGTGCGCGATCCACGGCCTTGGTTTTCAATATGGGTGCAAACGAGACAACGCAGAGCGCTGGGATCAGGCGCTGTTCGTGTGTCAGCCGCCATCCCTCTCAATCCCAAACCTGTGATATCTTTACCCGCTTTACAACTTTCCTGGAACCGGAATACATCAATACATGCCAAAGAAAAAGCAACCCGGCAAGCCAACTTCCGCGCCCCGGCGTCCCGCCGGCTGGCTTACCACGGATGCCGATGAGATCGAACGGCGCCGTACGCGCGGCCTCAAGGAGTCCTTTCGGATGGAACCGTCGGCGCGAAAATCGGGGTTTTTTGCGACTTACCAGATCGACTCCCAGGAGGGACAAACCTACCGGGTGGAGATTCGTTCGCTCACGCAAGCCATCAACAGTTGCGACTGCCCTGACCACCGGGTCAACGGTCTGGGCACTTGCAAGCATATCGAAGGGGTGTTGAGCCGGCTCCAGCAGGGGCGGACGCGCGCCTTCAAGCAGGCGGCGGTCGAAGGCGGCCCCTGGCTGGAAATTTACCTGGACCGGCGCGATCACCAGGTCCGGCTGCTCAGCCCCCAGGGCAGCAGGCGTTCCTCCAAGGCCAAGGCTCTGCTGGCTCCTTTCTTTTCCCCGGACAACAGTCTGGCGGGTGAGCCTCTCGATATCCTGCCAGCCATGGAACGGGCGGTCCAGGCCGCGTCCCCTGCCATCCGACGGGTCATCCGGGTTTCAGGGGAACTGAACCCCTGGCTTGAGGACCTGGACCGGCGCGAACAGCGGCGGCGCGCCCGCCGCCACTTCGAGGCGGAGGTGGCGGCGGGCAGGGCTGACTTGCATCTCGTCAAGCAGCCGCTGTACCCCTATCAGCAGGAGGGCATGCTGCACCTGGCCTTCACCGGCCGCGCCCTGCTGGCGGATGAAATGGGCCTGGGCAAGACGGTGCAGGCCATTGCCGCCTGTGAACTGTTGCGGCGCACCCTGGGCATCAAACGGGTGCTGGTGATCTCTCCCGCTTCCCTCAAGGGGGAATGGGAGGAACAGATCGGCAAATTCACCGGCCTGCCCACCCACATTGTCCAGGGGCCGCGCGCCAAACGCCTGCAACAATATGGCGGGGATCAGGGCTTCTTCTATCTTGCCAACTACGAACAAGTGCGCCCGGACACGGCCGAACTCAACGCCATCCTGGCGCCGGACGTGATCATTCTCGACGAGGCCCAGCGCATCAAGAACTGGCAGGCCAAAACCGCCGCCGCGGTGAAGCGGCTCCAGAGCCCCTATGCCTTCGTGCTCACCGGCACGCCGGTGGAAAACCGCATCGATGAGATCTACTCCATCGTCCAGTTTCTCGATCCCGGCATCTTCGGTCCTCTGTTCCGCTTCAACCGCGATTTTTACCAATTGGACGAAAAAGGCCGCGCCATCGGCTACAAGAACCTCGACCGGCTTCACGAGCGCCTCAAAGCCATCATGCTGCGCCGCCGCAAGGAAGAGGTGGAGGGGCAACTGCCGGGACGCACAGTGAACACCTATTTCGTGCCCATGCACCCTGAGCAGACCCTGCGTTATGAAGAATACGAGGCCAGGGTGGCGCGCCTTGCCGCCATGGCCCGGCGCCGCCCCTTGAAGAAGGAAGAGATGGAACGGCTCCAGCAATACCTGGCCTGCATGCGCATGCTGTGCGACACGCCCTATATTCTCGATCCCGAATGCCGTATCTCGCCAAAGGTGGAAGAACTGGGCGACCTTCTTCAGGAAATCCTGGCGGACGGCGATCACAAGATCATTGTCTTTTCCGAGTGGGCGCGCATGCTGGAACTGGTCCAGGAGCTGGCCGGGGAAATGGGCATCGGCCATGCCGTGCACACCGGCTCGGTGCCGTTGCCGGAACGGCGCGAGGAAATCCGCCGCTTCAAGAACGATCCCGCGTGCCGGTTGTTCCTCTCAACCGACTCGGGCGCCGTGGGACTCAACCTGCAAGTGGCGGACGTAGTCATCAATGTGGATATGCCCTGGAATCCGGCCAAACTGGAACAGCGCATCGCCCGGGCCTGGCGCAAGCACCAGAAACGTCCGGTGCAGGTCATCAATCTGGTCTCTGAACACACCATCGAACACCGCATGCTTTCGCTGCTGGAGCAGAAGCGTTCCCTGGCCGAAGGGGTGGTGGACGGCAGAGGGGAAGCCGCCATGCGCCTGCCCTCCGGCCGCGCCGCCTTCCTGGAAAGGCTGGATGCCCTGATGGTCACCAAGCCGGAAGCTGCCTCCGCGCCCGCCGCCGATCTTCTGGAAAGCCTGCGGGACAGCCTGCTTCCCCAATGGCAGGATGATCTGGCGCTGATGGAACTGCACGGCGAGGGTGAAAAGCAAACTTTGCTGGTGGTGGCTGATGCGCCGGATGGGGCGTTGCGAAGCGATTTTGAGCAGTATTTCGCGGAACAGTTCCCGGGCACGGCCCCGCGATTGCAGCTCCTGGACCGTAGCGCCTTCGCCGCCATCGAGCAATTGATCGAGGCCGGGATATTGCGGAGAAACGCAACCGCCTCCAAAACCCTTTACCGCGCTCCGGCAGGGGACGGCTCCAAGGACGAAGAACGGGTAAAACGGCTGGCCGAGGCCCGCGCCCGCCTGGCTGGGGTTGAACACAAGCGGCGCATGGCGGCGGTGCTTGCCGAAGGTGGTTTTCCCCGGGAAGCCCTCACGCCCCTGGCCGAGGCGGTGGAAGGCGCTCTGGAGGCCTTGCTGCTGTGGCGGGGCCACGCTTCAGATCCGCCTCCATCGGCCGCCATCATCGACGCCAGGCTGGTAAAGACCGGTCTCCTGCCCGCCGAAACCCCGGCCCTGCTGGAGAGCCTGCGGCGGGATCATTCTGACCGCGATGAAGCGGAGGCCGGCCGGCAACTCAAACAAGGCAATGGCGTGATTGAGCGGGTTGTGTCAATTCTGGGGAAGGTCTGATTAATTCGCTGAATCTTGAAAGTCGTCATGCCGGCGAGGGCAAGGCCGTGCCTTCAAGATAACCGAAACCCCATGCAGTCACTCCGGCATATTATCTTCACCCTCACAATTCTGCTTTCCGCCTGCTCGGGGGAACCGCGGCCATCCCCCACGGGTGCGACGGCGCCCGCCGACCCCAGCCTTGCCCCGGTTTTTCATCTCTGGGCCTGGCAGCGCCCCGAGGACTTGAGTTTTATCGACCCCACGGACACGAAACTGGCTCTGCTCACCGGCTCCATCACGCTGGACGGGGAGCGAATGGGCGTGACGCCCCGGGAAAACCCGGTGATCTACCCCGACGGCACGGAAGTCATCGCGGTCATTCGCCTGGAAGCGAGCGGACAATACGGTATGGAAACCGCCGGCCGGCTGGCCGACACCATCATTGAAATCAGCGCCCCCTTCAACCCCGTGGAATATCAGATCGACTTCGACGCCCGGCAAACACAGCGGGAGTTTTATCGCCTGCTGTTGACGCAACTGCGCCGGCGTTTGGATGGCCGCGCGCTGTCCATCACGGCCCTGGCCTCATGGTGCTTTCATGACGACTGGATCAGCGGCCTGCCCATCGACTCGGCGGTGGCCATGCTCTACCGCATGGGCCCGGAAACTGCCACAATTCGCCAGAAATTGTCCTCCGGTGGCCAGTTTCCCGTCACTATTTGCCTGCACAATGCAGGCTATTCCACCGATGAACCCCTGGCGCCGGTGAAAGAGTTGCAGCGCATTTTCCTCTATCACCCTCTCCCCTGGTCCGAACGGCGATTCAAGGAGTTTACGGATGAAATCACCGGTATGTTGCAGGAAAGTTATTAGCCCTCTGACTCGAATATTGTGCGAGTCTTTCGTAGCAAAGGCGTTCCAGCGTATCGCCGGCCTGCGCCTGTCCGCCCTGTTGCTGATTCTCATGCCGCCTTTTTCCACCCTGGCTTCCGGTCCGTTCCGATACGTCACCGAGTTCTACCACGCGCATCCGCCCAATGAGGAATTGTTGGCCGGCAAAATCAACGGCAACTTTGACGCCCGCCATCCCGCCGAAGTATTGCTGGCCTGGCTGCACCTTTCCGGGCGTTTCAATTCCGCCCACGAGGCGCTTTTTCAGGAACTGTGGGAGCCGCGGCCCTCCGGGGAGGAAATTTTCAATGTCTCCGATTTCTCTCAAGCCCTGCGTCAGGAGCGCAACGGTACCTACTTCTATTTCACCACCGGCAAGGCCGCCAAGCGGTCATTCGTGGTGGGAACCGGAACCCAGACCCGCTACTTCTATTACCAGAATTGCCAGGTGGATGCCTTTGATACCGCCACGGGCACTTTCAATGCCAGGAAACAACTCTACGGTTCGGATTCAGTGGAGTTGAACCGCTGGATCGACGCCCAGCTGCAGGTTTTCTCACACTGCGGCGGCGACATCTTCGACCCTCCCGCCGAACCTGAAAGCACCTGGCAGCCTCTGGAAATACAGGACCGCCAATACCAGATCGCCGCCGCCTACTTTTACAACAACCGGTACATCGAAGCGGCGGAGCGCTTCCGGGCCATTGCCGCGGACCCGGACTCTCCCTGGCAGGACCTCGGCCGATACCTGGTGGCCCGCAGCCTGGCCCGGGAAGCCATCATCAATGAAAACGACGTGGACGCCAATCTGGGTGCCGCGCTGGCCATTTACCGGGAACTGGCGGCGGATCCGGAATACCTGGCCGCCTTTCCCTCCGTCACCGGGCAGATCGACTACCTGCGGGCGCAACGTGATCCAGCAGTGGTGCGGAACGATTTGGCCCGGCATTTGATTGAATCACCGGAAACCGCCGACCGCCAGGTTTTGTCTGAGTTGATCTACCTGCTCAGGCCCCTTCTGTCCGATCCGGAACCGGTCATCCAGGCGGCCAGCGGCGGGCAAGCTCCCCTCCCCCGCACGGTGGAGGAATTCATGCTCTGGTCCGCGGTAGCGGTGAGCGACAGTCCGCAAAGCGCAACGCTCGCCCTTGACGCCTGGCGGAGTACCGGGCGCGTGCCCTGGCTGCTCCTGGCCCTTGGCAAAGCCGGGGCCGATGCCGACCCCACCCTGCTTGCCGAACTGCTGAGTGCCGCCGCAGAAATCGGGCCGAATTCACTGGCCTATTTCGCCATCGTCTCCCAGCGCATCCGGCTGCTGAATGCTCAGGGCAACCCCGCGCAAGCTGAAGCCCTTGCCGAAGCAGCCCTGGCCAACGACACTCTCGATGCCGGCCAGAGCAACCAACTGCGATTGCAACTGGCCGGCCTGAGCGGCGACTGGAACACCTATCTGGAGCGGGCCGCCCTCAAACCCCTGCAACTGCCGTGGACCGATGCCTTCGCCCGAGGGCTACCGCCGGAAACCTTCAACATCATCACCACCGGAGATACCCTGTTTACCAGGGAAACCACGAAACTCATCAATGATTACTTCACGCCGGACATGCTGCTGCCGATGCTGGACCTCCCCGGCCTGAGCCCCTATTTGCGAAGCCGCCTGGCTCTGGCCGGCTGGACCCGGGCCATGCTGGCGGGAGACACGGCCACGGCCTTGAGGTTTTCACCGCGTATCAGGCAACTCCTGCCGCGTCTTGCCGGTGATTTCCTGCGCTTCGAGAACGGCGCTGACAAGACGTTTGAAGCGGCGTGGATCGTGCTGAACAATCCAGCCATTTCTCCCTGGTTGTGGGAGGGGGTGGGCAGGCTTCAGACTATCTCCACCGCCAGTGCTTACCTTACCCGGCCGGCGCCCGATTACGTGGCGCTGCCCGTGCCTATCGACAATTGGTGGTGCAAAACGACGCTGGAGCGCACACGCTGGCGGACGCAGTCAACGCGAATGTTCGCCGGCGACCGCCGGTTCAGGGACTTGCCGGCGGAACGGCTGGAAGCAATGTTGGCGGTCAAGCTGCTGGAGGAAACCACGGTGGCCGGCGCTTTCGGCCCGTACGTGATCGTCTATGCCCCGGAACATCTTGACGACCCGCGCCTGCCCAGAGCGCTTCACCGGGTGGTCTTCGCCACCCATCACTCATGCACAACCGGGCCGGGACCGGTCTCACAACGGGCCTTTGCCCTGCTGCATGAACATTTTCCAGACAGTGAAGAAGCCAGCCAGACGCCGGGAATCAAGGGGTCAGACTCGTTGATTTTGCCGATCAATGACTGTCTCTATACGCATTCGATTTGCGATCCCCTCCATGTCTCATTGAGCACGTGGGTCGATTGAGTATCTTTTCCATTTTGCCTTCGAAGCGATTACTGCCCAATATCCACGCTTTGTTGGTAGCTTGACGTATTTCATCCAGCGTCACATCCGATATGCCGAGTTACCAGAAGGTGGACATGGTTGGTCATCAGTACATAGGCGTGAATATAGCGCTGATGTTTTTCTGCTGCACTGGATAGCTTTTCCATAACCAGGAGGCAGGTTACTATCCCCACAGCAAAGTTTCAACGAGTCTGACCCCTTGATTTGCGGGGAAGTTTTTCCAACTGGCGGCGGGTCAGTTGCCGCACCGTCGCCAGGGCGCTGCCCCGGCCTTTTTTCAGCGCAGAGGTGGGTGTCCCCTGTCTATTTTTCAGCGCAGAGGTGGGTGTCCCCTGTCTGCCCTGTCTGGAACTGACCAGGTCCAGCAGCCAGGGCCAGGGGCCGTAGCCGGATTCGGCGTTGATATGTCCCGCAGGACCGGCATCGTGGAACGCCAGGCCCCAGTCCTTTGCCAGGCTCCGTGCCTGAGTAAAGGGCAGCCAGGGGTCGTTGCGGCTGGCAAGCAGCAGTCCGGGCACCCGCAAGGCCCGTCGGGGCAGGGCTTCGGCAAGGGTGGGTGTGGACATGCTGGAATGGGCTGTGGCAGAGGCGCAGGAATCGGGCCTGAGCCCCATGAAATCGAAACGCTTTGGGCTGGCAGGCGCGACCAGGATCAAGCCGGCGACATTGTCCGGGCGGTCGGCAACGGCGACCACCGTGGCCAGGCAGCCAAAGCTGTGGGCGATCAGCCACAGGGGCTGTCGCGCCCGGCTGATGTCATTGCGAACCCGTTCCGCCCATGCTGCCAGCACCGGTTTGTCCCAGGCTATGCCGGTGATGCGGCGGCTGCCGGGAAGCCGTTCCTCCAGCCAGCTCTGCCAGTGGTCGGGGCCGCTGCCCTGATAGCCAGGGACTATCAGCGTATCCATGCCTGGCTTCTGCTGCTTCATGCTGTCTGCTCAGAGACCGTAGATGGCATCAAACACACCGCCATCATTGAAATGGGTGGTCTGGGCCTGCTGCCAGCCACCGAACACCTCATCGACGCGCACGGTCTCAACCTTGGGAAAGCGGGCCATATCGGCCGGATCCGCCAGTTCCGGGTAGATCGGACGATAGAAGTATTTTGCCACCAGGCGCTGGCCCACGGGGGAATAGAGATATTCCAGATAGGCCCGGGCAAGGTCGAGATTGCCCTTGCGTTCGGCATTGCCATCGACCACGGTGACCGGCGGCTCCGCCAGGATGGACAGGGAGGGCACCACGATTTCCAGTTTATCCGGACCCAGTTCATTCACGGCCAGAAAGGCTTCATTTTCCCAGGTGATCAGCGCATCGCCGATGCCTCTCTGGACGAAGGTGGTGGTAGAGCCGCGGGCGCCGGAATCCAGTACCAGCACGTTCTGGTACAGATCATGGACGAAGCCACGGGCAGTCTCGTCGTTGCCACCCGGCTGTTTCAGTGCATAGGCCCAGGCAGCCAAGTAGTTCCAGCGGGCGCCACCGGAGGTCTTGGGGTTGGGGGTAACGACGCCCACATCGGCGCGCACCAGATCGCTCCAGTCGTGGATGCCCTTGGGATTGCCCTTGCGCACCAGAAACACGATGGTGGAGGTATAGGGCGAACTGTTTTCAGGCAGGCGCGACTGCCAGTCGGCGGGAATCCGGTGTGTCCGTTCGGCAATGGCATCGATGTCATAGGCCAGTGCCAGCGTGACCACATCGGCGGCCAGGCCATCGATGACGGCCCGGGCCTGACTGCCGGCACCGCCGTGAGATTGGGTGATCTTCACGTTTTCACCGGTCTTCTGATGCCAGTAAGCGCTGAATTTCTGGTTGAAATCCCGGTAAAGCTCCCGGGTGGGGTCATAGGACACATTCAGCAGTTCCCGGGTCACGCTTCCGGCGTCGTCCTGCTGCTTGCTGCAAGCGCTCAGCACCAGCGGAAGGCTGAGAACGAGAAGGCTGGCCAGGATCGCTGGTCTGAATGGCATGGGTTTTTCTCCAGGGCAGAGACGATGCTGCCGGTTTCCTTAGGTGGCGCACAAGGTAACAGCTGGCTGAAGACAGAAGAACCAAGAAAAACTGCAATGCTTATGCGCTTTTCTGCTATGGCGCTGTCTCAGGACTTTATCTCGGGACACCGCCTCAGAAACGGACTCAGGCTCAAGACACAATACCCGGGAGGACGGAGTCCTCACACGGTGAATGTGGGAGCCACTGCCCGTGATCACCCGGCAGGTCACCCGCAAGGGGCCAGTGCTCGCTTTGGATTATTTCAAATGACGTTGTGGGTCTTGGCGACCATGCAAGACGCGAATGATTTCAACCCGATTGGCGGTAACCCGGTAAAACAATGTATGGCTTTGCATGGGCAGGCTTCTGGCATCGGGCAGAAGCTCCGGTCTTTCAAGGCCCATCAAGGCTTGCTCAGTGAGTGACCACAACTGGTCTTTGATAAGACCCAGATAGTTATCTGATTGGGTTTTCCCCCATTGGCGAAGTCCAAATTGATAAATGCCTTTCAGGTCTTCCCGGGCGGCGGGTGATATAAAGAGCTGGTAAGTGGGCATAGAGTGTAGTGTCCCCCGCTGAATAGTGCCGGGGGAGACTAGCTCTGGATATCGTCAAACAGCGAATCCAGAGCGGCTTGTGATTCAATCGCCATACCTTCGCCACGGTCCAATTGATTGGCACCAACGTTTAGTTGTTCGCGCAGGCGAGCAAGCTTGATCTCGTGAATCCAGTCTTCATGGGTGTCCATAAAACGCAGGGCTTCGCGGATGACTTCGCTGGCATTGTTATATAAGCCGCTTTCAACTTTGGCTTTAACGCGAGATTCCAGTTCGGCAGTCAGTGATACGTGCATGATGGCCTCCAAAAGTAGTTTATAGGGAAGGCTAGGCCAAAATACAAAGATTGTCAAAGCTTGTATTTTGTAGTCTGTATCGAGAGGCTCCCACACGGTAAGCGTGGGAGCCAGAGGGGGAAGAGATCAGAAGTTGAGCTTGAGGGTGACACCGGCGGTGCGGGGATCGCCCAGCTGGCCGACGAGCATCCCTGAGTTGCCCGGTTGGGCTCTCTGAAAGTCGAAATAGTTTTTCTTGAACACATTGCGTGCCCAGCCAAAAATTTCCCAGTTGTTGCCGGCGCGGAAACCAGCCCTGGCGTTGACCAGTGTGTAGCCCTCCACGACCAGAAACTCAGAGCTGGTGGCGCTGGACGAAAAGGCCGAACGATAGCTGCCATCGATGCCGAAATAGGCGTCGCCGGGCACACCCAGGAAATTAACGGGTACACTATAGTCGGCGCCAAAGGAGACGGCGCGGCTGGAAACACCCGGCAGGCTGGTGCCGGAGATATCGCAGACGCCACCACCAGGCGAGCCGGTCAATTCAATTGGGCAGGGGGCATCCTGAAAGTTATTGTAGTCGCCGTCGCTGAAGGTCGCGTTGGCATAGACGCTCAGATTGTCCCCGATGGCTGCCGTTACTTCGGCCTCGATGCCCTTGACTTCCACTTCCTTGGCATTGGCCAGGAAGCCACGCAGAATCCCCACATTGGCGTTGACCACGTTCACCTGAAAGTTGTCAATGATGGTGTCGAATAAATTGAGGTTGGCGCTGATTCGGCCATCCAGCAGTGAACTTTTCAGACCCACTTCAAAGTGATTGACTCTTTCGGGTCTGATGGTGGCTGCCTCCAAGGCAGGGTTGCCGTCGGCGTCATTGGGAATGCCGGAGAGGTTGACCCCCAGGGACTTGAAGCTGCGCGCATACGTGGTGTAGAGATTGGCCTGCTCGCTTACCGCATAGGCCGCTGTGAACTGCCCGGAAAAATTGGAATCATCGGAATCCACTTTGTAACGCTGCGGTCTCAATACGGAACGCTGCCGGGCCAGCAGAACCGGGTCATCGGTTTGCAGGCCACCCGTGACGGTACGGTTGAAGTCCGCCTTCTTGATATCGTGGTTGAGACGAATGCCCGGGATCAGGCGCAGGCGCTCACCGAGGTAAAGGAACCGGCAGCAGTGGACCATTCGACATGCACGGAAGCCCCACCGATATCCTGATTGGCTTGCAGAGGGGTGTCCACAGCAGTGACACGGTCAAAGGGATTGGTGCTGGCCGGCGCATAGTTCAGGTCGGCGGCAATGGCAGCGAACTGACGGTTTTCAGGACGCTGGGTCGGTGCCACGCCAACAAATACCTGGGTGCAGCATTCCAGCCGCTGTTTGTTGAAATCGCCGCGCAATGTAATGGTCAGATCATCGGAATATTCATAACGCAGTTGCGACCTAAGCCCGAGGTTGTTCATGTCATTGACATCATCATTGGTGTTGATGTTGCGCAGCACACCGTCGCGCGAGGTGCTGGCGAATGACAGGCGACCGGCCAGTTTGTCGGTGATGGGTCCGTTCAGATAGGCTCTGGCCTGTTGAAAGTTGTAGTTGCCGTAGGAGACTTCCACGGCACCTTCCGGTGTAAAACCGGCATCACGGGTGTGTAGGTTGATGGCGCCGGCGGTGGTGTTCTTGCCGTACAGGGTACCCTGCGGACCACGCAGGATTTCGATGCGCTCGGTATCGATGAAATCAAAGGTGGCCGTCGCCGGACGGGCATGAAAGACCTCGTCAACGTAGACGCCGACACCGGGTTCGAGGCCATCGTTTGTCAGCCCGAAGGGTGCGCCGAAGCCACGAATGTTGATCGCCGTATTGCGCGGATTGGAGGTAAAAAGCTGCAAGCTGGGTTGCGATTCGGTCAGCCGGTTGACATTGAAGATGCTCTTGTCTTCCAGCGTGTCGCCGGAGATCACCGATAGTGGAATCGGCACGTCCCGGGCCACTTCCTCACGGCGGCGGGCGGTGACGACGATTTCCTGCAACTCCTGCAGCAAGTCGCCCGAAGCATTCGCGGCCAGTTGGATAGTGCCCGCAGGCTGAGCGCCAGTGGCCGGCAAGGGCTGCGCAGCATTTTGCTGGGAAGTGCTCTGGGCCAGAGCCGAGAACGCCAGCCCCGACGTCAGTCCCAGAACGCCCAGGCGATAATAATTCTTCATGTCGATTTCCTCGTTGATGTGCTGATTGATGTGCTGATTGATGTGCTGATTGATGTGGTGTTGGTCGGCAAACCGGTTCCTTGTGGGGGGCTTGCTGAAGTGGCGTCAAAGTAGCAAAGCGCCCTATCCATCAGAACCAAGAAAAAATGCAATGCTTATGAATTTCCAAGCAATGCGGGGTGTTTGATGTGATGCAGATAAATGCTTCTCCGGCAACAGGGATGCTGCCAATTGTTGAAAATCAATCATGCCGGCGGGTGTTTTTATTACCATGCGCTACGCAGTCATCCCCACACAGACGAAAATTCAGGAACGAACAAAAAAGGCATTGGCAGAATGCCCGTTATTCCCGTGCAGGCGGAGATCTGCAAGGTATTGCGCGTGATGTTAAGGGAGAAAACCGTCATCGCCGCGCAGGCCGGGATCCAGCCAGGCAACCTTATGTCATGCAGATTCAATGAAAGGCCCGGGCAGAGGGGCAGGCTCTCCGGGGGACGCTACGAGTTCATCCCTGAAGGCTCTCTTCGGGCGTCCTGCCCTCAGAAGCCCCCGGAGCCCCCGCCCCTCTGCCCGAACCTCCGGCCTAAGGTTTGTCGTCCAGAAACCCCGGCTGAACTGAAGTAACCAACTCACCATTGCACCAACGTCGGACCAAGCAGGATGGGATCGAAAGCCAAGCGGCGGAGACATCTGATAGTGAATGCCTCTTTTTGCTTCCCGAGGCTTCAAGGGAGAAATGTGATCCTCGGGATTACGATTTCTGGAACACCTCAGGAAACTTCAAATAAACGCACCAAATCAATGGTATATTCAATATATTCCAGAATCGGGATATGAGTCATGACGACCACTTTATCAATATTGACTAAGGCTCCAAATAGTCTGTAAAGATTGACCCCTTTGGAAGATACGGCTAATCTGCCGGGAAAACAGTTGGGGAATAGCAGCCCCAGACAAAATAATCTTTAAGACGATGATATAAATGTTATGAATCCAAATGAGCACTGACCTATATCGCAAGACACTTTATCCTCCAAATCTAATAGGTATCGATTCCACTCAAGGGTATCTTGAACTTTCGAATTGGTATGAAAATAGTGGCGTAAGGTTTCATTGCAACGTAAATGATGTTTCTCATTTTGGATCAATGTATTTTGAACTTATTAAGTTGCAAGACGAGGGCTATCTTCATCTTGAATGGGAAGAATATGAAAATCCAGAAGAGGAAGGGATGGTGCTTCTTTCTCAAATTGCTCTTACTACCTCTGGAAAAAAGCTGTTAGATGAACTCCAATCTATAAGCAAAATGGGTCGGCTAAAAAAGAGGGCTATAGACCTAATTTGGATAATTTGTACGTCAATAATAACCACTTTGGTTGTATTATGGGTGAAAGGCGAATAATTCATAACAATCGACTGTGATCCAAAATCGATACCTGCTGCTGACTTGCGGCCCCGGAGTGGCGAAGTAAGCTAAGGAACCTCTGAATAACTCTGGGGTGTCTCTGCGGGGGCCTTCAGGCAGCACCCGGGCCGGTGTTGCCCTTGCTTGAAAGCGCACACTCACTGGAAAGGTTGACGGAGAAGCAAACAAGAATGGGACGAGAAACTTTTGTGAAAATAGATATCGACAGGCTTTCATCTGAAGAGCTTATTGATTTGAACCATCGTATCGTCGAACGCTTGAAGTTCTTGGAGTCGATGCATCATCATAATGAAATGATGAAATTCAGCATCGGCGATAAAGTCAGTTTTGAGCCTCCTGGTCGAGGCAGGCAAGTCGGAACGCTGGTCAAATATAATATGAAGTCTGTTACTGTCATTACTGAATCCGGCCAGAAATGGACAGTAGCTCCTCAACTCCTGTCAAAAGTGAAAGATGTCAAGAAAGGGGATAAAGGCAATATCATAGAGTTCAGCCAGAAATGATCCCGAAGAAAACGCGTAACAAAACATTCAGGTAGCCGGCAGGCTGGACGACTTTCACTTCGTAGCCAGTCGCCCCACAATGCGGAGTTGGTGAAAATCCAATGTGCCCCGTCAAACGCCAAGCGGTTGACGGGGCACGCCAGAAATCGAAAAAGTCTCCTATTTACCAATGACCGCCATCAGATCAGCCTTGGTCTGCGGCTCCTGTGCGGCATGCACGGCCAGATAGCGTTCAAAGTCCAGCCCTGTGCTGTCCACGAACTGCGCCAGCTCCACAACAAAGGGATTGGCTTCTGCTCCGGGCTGGGGCAGCGTGAAGTCGGCCTGGAACAGGATTTTCTGAGCGGGCAGGAAGCCGACCAGCATGCCATCGGTATGGCCGTTGGGAACGTGATGCAACTCGAAGCGCATGCCGGCGTCCTCGAGCACTTTCACATCGTCCACGCCTTCAAACGTAGGGTTGAGCCTTGCTTCACCCAACAGCGTTCGCGGCGTGCTCAAGGCCATATTCAGAAAATCGACATTGTTGGCATGAGTGATGATCGTGGCTCTCTCGCGGACAAAGGGCACCAGGCCGGCGGTGTGATCGGAGTGGGGATGGGAATTCACGACGTAACGGATGGGCTTGTTGGGTATCACCCGTTTGACTTCGTCGATCACCTGCCGGCCGCGTGTCTCGGACTGGCCGCCCTCGAAGACCACGATGTGGTCGGAGAACTCGACAGCGAGTGCCACATAACCGCCGGTGATCAGATAAACGCCATCGTCAAGTTTCTGGGCGAGTTCGCTGGGTGGGGCAGCCGCGCCGGCAGCAGGACTGCCGCCGGCACCGGGACCGCCCGGGCTGGCCGGAAAGGTCAGCAGTTCAGCCACATTCGGCGGGTTTGCCGCAGCGCTGGTAACACTCACGCCGAAAATGCCCCCGCCACCTCTCTGCTGTTCCATGGTGGTGGGGACCATCAAACCGTTGAAGTCCTGGTAGTCACTGTACACAGCCACGACATTCATGTCGCCCAGGAAGGGATCCTCGACCCAGGTTTCCACGCGATCCACCAGGTTTTGCTCATTCAGATAACCTTTGACCGTGTACTGCATGCCTGAGGGTGAGGTCTGGTTCGCTGGAGACAGCCAGGTCAACACGGTGTAACTGCTCCCATCCACTACCTGGGTAGAAGCTTCAGCGCCATTGTCTTGCGCACCCTTGAGAAAGCCCCAGGGCGTCAGCCAGATTTCCATTTGCTGGCGCCAGTCGGTTTGTCCTGCCGGGATATTCTGCGTATAGGTCCCAGCCACTGCCGGTGCCAGAAACAGATTCTGGGCAAAGGTGTCGCCGCTGGCGCGTGACGCCGGCTGCTGCAGATCGATGCTGCGTTGATAGTTGGTGATGGTATCGCGGTAGGGCCAGGGGGGGCTGGCATTGGGTGTCTGCATGAAGCTGTTGCGGATTCTCCAGGCACTGCCGGAATAGGTAATTGAATCGAGGTTCTGCATACCCATGGCGGTGCTTGCCGCCGTCAGTATTGCGTTGACATCAGTTGTCCCTGCCGCAGTGCTCGCCGGTGGGCTATTGTTGTCATTTGAGCAGCCCACGCCCAGTAGCGCCATAAGCAGGGCGGTAATCATAAGCTTGCTGTTGCTGAACATAAAACCTCCATATTGCATAAAAAGCAAAAAGAACCGTTTTTTGACTGCCAGTCTTTGATAAGGGATGCTAATCCCGGATGACATCTGCCGGCATGGAGCAGAGCATAAAGACGCCGGAGGCCAATGTCCATGGCTAGGAGTCTGCGCCGTAGAAACGATCGAGCCGAGGGTTTTCCACATTGAGGCCATTTTTTCGATCGTCCGAGGCGCATAGTGGTGACTATGTAACGAGGAGGATCGGGAAAATGGACCAATGTGGGGAAGTCGCAGGCCGATTAGCTTCTACGGCGCAGATTCCTAGCCCGCACTGTTTGGAAATCAACTGATAAAAAATTGTGGTGTTGCGGCAGCAACAATAAAGATGAAGCACTCGTCTATCTATACACTGGGCTCAAATCTGAAGGGAGAGTTGTGGGAAAGTACGGCTGTCAAGGAATTGCGGGAGCAGGCAGAAAAATTGGCGCGCCAATTGATAGACAAAATCTTTTAAGGGAGATGTATCGCTTTCAAGAAGAATAGCGGCCTTCATTTTTCAGTTGAAAGCCGGAGTTGTCTGACTGAGCCGTTTTTTTGTCGGTCTGCCGTCCCTGGCAAGGCCTGTGTTTGTGATCAGGCGGCTGAATCCTGTGCGCCACCTGCCTTGAAGTGCATGGAGGCCGCCACGAAGGAAAAGGCGCCCAGCAGGAAGGAAGGGACGCCGGCCGACAGCGGTGGATGCAGCACATGGGTCATGAAGGCGCCGACCATCAGCAGGCCCAGGCCCAGGGCGGCATAGCGGGCCAGGGGCCGGATGAACAAGCCGATGGCGCCGGCCACTTCGGCGAGCCCCACCAGATAGTGAAAGCCACTGGGATAGCCCCAGGCGGCAAAGTTGTCCAGCAGTTGCTGGGGACTGGCGAATTTCATGCCGCCGAAGGCCAGAAAAGCCAGGGCGAGTATGACGCTGATGCCGAGCAGAACTTTATTGTTGGGCAGATAGAACATGGTATTTTCCTCTTGTGTAATTTTCCTGGTCGGGATTTGCCCGTCCAATTGGTTTTTTTACGTGAAAATAACTTTCAGGTTCTGGCGATGGGGAGCATAGCGCTCCCTTGCCTCAAGCGCCAGCGCTCTGGAAGCCCGCATCTTCATCCCTGATGGGCGCCTGCTGACGTTTCCAGGCACGCCGCTGCCACCAGCCAAGTCCCAGCAGCGCCGGGGTAAAAATCAGGCATGAGGGGCAGACCACACCGGTGGCAAGATAACTGAGCGTTCCGACAGAGCCGATGCCGGCACCCATCAGCAGGTTGCCGCTGCCCGTTTCGCAGGGGCTGCAATCCGGCCCAGTGCCGGCTTCACTTGAGACTGTGCTGGACACGAGAGAGTGCGCTTCGCTTGAATCAATGGACTCGATAGTGCTGGTCGTCATGAATACCTCCATAGTTCCTATACTCAAAGTAGACGGCATTGACAGCAAATTCTTACAAAATAGATCAGGGTAATGAAACAGTGCAGCGATGATGATTGGCGAAAAGGAGCGAAACCTTCTTTTTCTGGTTTTTTGGTGAGATCAGGCCACAACACTGAAGCCGGCGGTTCGGGCAGCGGGGTGGGGGCTCCGGGGGCTTCTGAGGGCAGGATGCCCGAAGAGAGCGTTCAGGGATGAACTCGTAGCGTCCCCCGGAGGCCCTGCCCCGCGGCCAGGGCCCTTCATGAAACCTGTATGACATAAGGTTGCCTGACTGCTCCGCCTGCGCGGGGATGACGTGGGGCGACACTGGGATGACGGGGGGGACCTAAGGTTTCACAGGAATGACAGGACGGATCCTGATCGTTCCGGGGTCAGGAGGTCTTCTTTGTTGCCAGTTCCAGTACGCTGTTGAGCAGGACATTGCAGCCCTTTTCCACATCATGCCAGTGACTCCATTCGTCCGGGGCGTGGCTGACGCCGCCGACACTGGGAATGAAGAGCAGGCCAGTGGGGGTGATGTCCGTGAAAAACTGGCAGTCGTGGCCGGCGCCGCTGGGCATTACCAGGGTTTTGTAACCCAGGGCCTCGGAATGTTTGCTCAACAGCGACATCATGTCCGGTGAGCAGTGTTTGGGTTCCAGCCAGCTCATCTGCTCGTATTCGAACATCAACTTGTGTCGGCGGGCAATGGCAGAGAGGACCTTGCGGCAACTGTCGGCCAGATTCTGCATGACCTCTTCGGACATATCCCGGCCCACCAGGGAGAATTCCGCCTGCCCCGGCACGGTATGGGCAAAGCCGGGTTTCAGCTCCAGGGAACCGATGGTCAGACGGCTTTTGTCCGTGCCTTCCTCGGAGATGATGCGGGCGATTTCATGGGCAAAATCGGCGACGCCCATGAAGGCATCGCTTCTGAGGTTCATCGGAGCGGTACCGGCATGGTCGGCCTTGCCGATAAACTTGATCAGCCACTTGAACACGCCGGAAATACCTTCCACCACGCCGATGGTGTGATGGCTCTGTTCCAGCACCGGCCCCTGTTCGATGTGCAGTTCCAGAAAACCCACCAGGTCGTCCGGGTCGCGGGCGGCTTCCATGGCCAGGTGATAGGGCATCTGCCATTTGGCCATGGCGTCACGCAGTAATTCACCGCTGTGGTCCTTGGCCCGTTCCAGCCAGTCTATTTTCAGATTGCCGGTCAGCGCCTCGGCGCCGAGCATGCCCCCGAACCGGCCTTCCTCCTCGCTGGTGGCGATGACTTCAATGGCATGACGCAGGGGGATATCGTTGTCCTTGATGACACGGATGCATTCAAGACCGGCGATGACACCGAGCACGCCATCGAAGAGACCGCCGGCAGGAACAGAATCCAGATGAGAGCCGATCAACAGCGCTTTTTGCGAGTCATCCCCGTAACGGCCGATGACATTGGCGGCGCCATCCATCCAGTTTTTCAGTCCGAGGTCCGTGAGGTTTTTCTGAAACCAGGTCCTCGCCTTCATGTCCTCATCGCTGAAGCCCTGGCGATAAACCCCCTGGTCCTGGGGGTTGTAGCCAAAGCGACCGATGCTGTAGATATCCTGTTTTACCCGTTCGAGATCGATGCGAAATGTCATGGCTGCTTATCCTGTGTGAGACGACCCGGCATCAGGCGGCCCAACCCAGGGTCTTTGCCCTGCTGGCAGCCAGTGCCGGGATGTCGGTCGCGATGAAATGTTTGTGCAGAATCTGCAGCCCCAGCAGGTGGTTGATGAGGGCATCCATCTGGACTTTTTCCGCCGCACTGGTTTGCGCTTGCTCATAGCGCTGAAACAGGGTGTCCACGCCGCTGGCATCGAGCAGGCCGGCGTTGCCTATCTGTTCCCTGCCAAGATGCTGATCGGCAAGTTGTCTCATTTGCTGCCATTTTTTTTCGTTGGAGTGGGCCGGTGGTGCCATGAAGGCGAATTTTTCGCGTTTGTAGAGCACCTCGGGAAGAATGCCCTTCATGGCTTCACGCAAGACATATTTTTCGGTTCGGCCCTTGATGCGCAGTTGGGGTGGCAATTGCACCGCCAGCGCAGCCAGATGGTGGTCCAGAAAGGCCGGGCGGGCTTCCATGGAATTGGCCATGTCCACACGGTCGCCGCCCCAGGTCAGAATCTGACCCTCCAGCATGGTTTTGCTCCAGACATACTGGGCCTTGTCCAGGGCATGCCTGCCTTGCAGCTGCGCGTTGTCCAGAGTGTCGGCAATGGCCGCACCCGGTGAATAATCCTTCAGTTCCTCCCGGAGATGAGGGGCCAGCAGGGCCGGGATCAGTTCGCCGCAGGCCAGCCAGGGTTGCAGGCAACTGGGCGTGAAGCCCACCTTGAAATGCAGGTCCGGATCATCGATCTGCTCCCGGGCCAGCATGGCGCCGCTGAACAGCGCATTGCTTTCGTTGAGCAGGGCATGCCATTGCGCTTTTTCATCGGGTGGCAGGCTGTCCAGACCATGCAGGAACATATCCCGGCGAAAGGCTGGATAGCCGCCAAAGAGCTCATCGGAACCCTCGCCGGTCATGACCACCTTGTAATTGCTTTGGTTGACATGGCGACTCATCAGCAGTTTGGCAACGCCCAGGGTGTTGTAGATGGTGCGTTCCGTGTGCCACAGGGTTTCTTCGAAATGGCCGTAGAGCTCATCGCCGGACAGTCGCATGATGTCCTGGTCGGCACCACAGCTGGCCGCCATTTCAGAGGCAATGGCGCTTTCGTCGTAGGCCTTGTCATCAAAGCCGATGGTAAAGGCCTTTACCGGACCCTGACGGCAGGCTGAGGCCAGGCCGATAATGGCGCAGGAATCGATGCCACCGGACAGATAGCAACCCACCGGGACATCCGCTTCCAGGCGCAGCGCAACCGCCTCGAGCAGTTGTTCCCGCACCTGTTCGATGGCATCTGCTTCAGAAATTTCCGCGCGTTCATGTTCCCGGGGAAAGTCCATATCCCAGTATTTCTGGGTATTGACGACCAGGGTATCGTTTTTACGCTGGATGCGGACGATGTGCCCGGGAGCAACCTGATGAATATTTTCAAATGCCGTGGTGCCTGGCACCATGGTTTGCAGCAGTTGATGGTAAACCCCCGTTGAAGAAAAAGCAGGTTTTACATCGGGATGTGCAAACAGAACCTTGATTTCGGAACCGAAGACCACCTTGTCACCGGTCTGAGTCCAGTAGAGTGGTTTGACGCCAAAGCGATCGCGGACCAGATAGAGGGTTTCCTGACCCTTGTCATAGAGAGAAAAAGCAAACTCTCCGCGCAATTGCTCTATGGTTTTTTCAATACCCAGATGTGGATAGAGGTGCAGGACTATTTCCGAATCGCTCTTGGTATTGAAACGGGCACCCTGGGCCGTCAGGCCGGCACGAATTTTCTGGTAGTCATAAAACTCGCCGTTGTGGGCCAGCAGCAGTTGTTGATCCTGGCTCAGGAAGGGTTGTCTGGCGCGATTTTCATCCAGATCGATAATCGAAAGCCGGGCATGGCTGAAGCCTACGCCGTGACCCGAACAGCGATGATAACCGAAGCCGTCGGGGCCGCGGTGATGCTGAATGGCGGCCATATTGACGAGCAGTTGAGGGTTGATTTCGCTTTGTTTGTTGGCGTGCATGACGCCGGCAATTCCACACATATACAGTCTCTTGACAAATTCTAGACGACATCGAGTACGCGGCCCACGCGCTGTACCAGGCAGGTGAGCAGAGCCATGCGGATAAATACCGCGCCCCGGGCCTGGGAGAAATACCAGTTGTGGGATGTATTGTCGATGTCTGTTGACAATTCTTCTCCCCGCGCAAGGGGATGCAGCACGATGGCATTCTTTTTAAAAGGAGTCCGCTTATCCAGCTTCAGTTTGCCGCCGTAGGTTTCAAAGGTATTGCCTATCCAGGCAATCGCATTGATATAGATCACATCGAGTTCCGGGACCAGCTCATGGAAGTTTTTGCGGTAGGTTTTAAGATTTAGTCCCCTCTCTTTCATCGCGTGCATCAGATCATCATCGTCATCGGTTTCACCATTGTCGATGATGAATATCTCAGAAAAGGCTTCAGGAAAAATTGAAAATATCTTCAGCAGGCTGTGTACGGTACGCATTTTTTTCGGTACGCCGATTATGCCCACCTTGATTTTTTTGTTCTCGGGTATTTTGATATCGGTCAGATCCGGTCGCCATTTGAAAATGGTATAGATATCGGCCATGGCCTGGGTCGGGTGCTGGTCGATGCCATTGCCGGCATTGATGATGGGGATGCGCAGCGAGTTCATCATTTCTATCAGTGATTCTTCCCTGCTGTCGCGCAATACCACGCAATCGGCATAGTTATTGAACATTTCACCAACATCGGCAAGAGACTCGCCCTTGGCGATGCCGGTTGTTGAGCGATCGGTGATGGACATGATGTCACCGCCCAGACGGTGCCAGGCACTTTCAAAGGACAGCCGGGTTCGGGTGCTGGGTTCATAAAAGGCGCTGATCAGCACCTTGCCCTGCAAGGGGGTGCTGAAACGGTCGGGGTTGCTTTCATATTTGGCGGCCAGCCGGAACAATTGCAGCAGGGTCGCACGGTCAAACTGATCGGCGGATACAATGTGCTGGTTCTGGATGGGCAGCAGGCTTTCGCCTTCCTCCATAATGGCGCGCAGCAGCTCCTTGGGATGCGCATCCCCGTAGACTTCGGGTCGGGTTCGTTGAACTATTTTGGATTTCATCATCACTGTATCCACCCCGGTATGAGCCAGTCTGGGTTCATCTTCGTCGAGCGTTTCCCCGCCTGCCGGGGATGGATTTCTGCTTACCACAAGTTACCTCGTTTCCAGTCAATCAAAATCATTGTCAACAAGAGCAGCGGAACCAGAGAAGCCGCGCCCAGGGCCAGGTACACCAGTGCGGTCAGAGCGCCTGTTGAAATAATCATCAATCATTCTCCCTTGCTGCCAGTTGTGCGAAGTCGAAGTTGCCGTGCCTGCCCATGAAACTGCTGGTCACGATCACCAGCAGAGAGACCGCACAAGACACCAGCGCGGCCACATAAAAACCAATCTGAAAATAGGCCAGCAGACCGCTGCCGGTGCCGCTCAGCATGGCCAGGCTCGCTGCCCGGCCATTGGCCCAGCGAAAATACAGACCAAACACAATGGGCCAGATGGCACTGGCGACGAAGGCCCCGGTGAAATACAACAGCGAGGCCAGCGTGGTGAGGCGGGGCAGGCACAGCAACCAGGTAAAAAGACCCAGCCCCACGATCACCCATTTGCCGACCCTGAAGCATTGCAGGTCACTGGCGTCGGGTTTGAGGTGACCCCGGTAGATGTCCTGGGTGATCAGGTCTGAGGTGGCGGCCAGCAGGGAATCAAGACTCGATGCCAGCGCTGAAAACACCACGATGAACACGATCACGGCACCCGTCGTACCCAGAATTCTGCCGGCCACCATGGGGCCGACCATGTCCGGCGAAGGAATGTTCAAGCCCAGTGAGGGCGCGGCCAGGGCGACAAATCCGGCCACGATGGGAATCGGCAGCCAGCACAGCCCCGAGATCAGATAGGCCCGGGTGCCGGTTTTTTTTCTGAAGGCAAAGGCCCGGGACCACCAGACATTCGAATGAAAGATTTCGCCGACGCCGAACAGCAGATTGTTGAAGAGAAACATGATGGCAGCCGGAAACAAGAGCTGGAGCAGCATGGGATGCCCGGCACTCAGGTCACGGTGCATGGTGTCGATGCCGACATTGTCGATGACCAGCCAGGCAATCCAGATGACGCCCAGCAGGATGATGATGGTCTGCACGAAGTCCGTGGCAATGACGGCGCGCAGCCCACCCAGCAAGGTGTAGGATACGCAGACCAGCAGAATCACGCTCATGCCCAGGTGGTAGTCGAGACCGCTCAGGGCATTGACCAGCAGGCCGCCTGCCATGCCCAGGCTGATGAGCCAGCCCAGGGCATAGAACAGGGAAATGACCAGAAAGATTCGCCACGCGCTCAGGCCGTAGCGCCTGCGGATAAAATCCCCGGAGGTAAAACCATGGGGCAGGATCTCTTTGATGCGCCCGGCCAGGGGTGCAAACAGCAGCAGACCGACCGCTCCGAACGAATAGCCCACCATCCCCCACACCCCCAACTGGTAGGTCAGTTGGGGGGCGGTCATGGTGGTGTTGCTGGTGACCCAGGTGGCCATGGCGGTGGCAGTGCCCAGGGCCAGCCCGACATTGCGCCCGGCCAGCATGTAATCGTCCAGGGTTTTGTTTTTTCGTCCCAGCCAGTATCCAAAGGCTACCCAAAGCAAGCCGAATAAAAGCAGGATGACGAGGGCCGTATCCGGGGCCAGCGGATTGTATGACACTAGCGCTCCGGGTGTGAAGGCAGGTTCAGCCGTATACCGGCAAAAATACTGACGCAGAGGGTGATGAACAACAGCAGGCCGAGGCTGAAAAAACCCAAGGCCTTGCGCAGGCTGTGATGCTGCACCTGCACGCTGAGGCTGTTGCTCCAGTCATCCCCTTCGGGCTGAATACGGTAGAAATAGCTGCCATTTTCCAGACCGCTTATCGTCACGCTGTTTTGTCCGTGGATCAGCCGGGTGGAGGCATCAGCAAAGTCGGGCCTGGTGGCTTGCTGGAGGATATAGGAGGCAGCTGTGTCCTGAGGGGGAGCACCGGCATCAGTCCCGTCACTGAGCCAGCTGAGTACGAAATAGCCTTCAGATGAAGCCGTGGTGTCGCTGGAAAGCAGGGTTTGGGCCGGCCATACGGTGCCGCTGGATGAAAGCAATATCAACCACAGGAAAAAACGACACAGCGTTTTTGCTCTTCGCTGAGAGCGGATAACGGCCTCCCTCCGACCATTCGGTGCAGTTCTGTCTGATGGCTCAGACAGACAGTTTTCATCAATCAACCGATCAGTGAACAAAGCCTACACAGGGCAGCGCTAAATGTCCACCTTGTATTTATGCGGGTTTTATGACAGTGGATGGCAGTCAATGGCTTCCGCAACGCTGTTTTTTCATCACGTTTCCAAGCGGTTTGTATTGCCTGCCGGATGGCGATAGCATGGTTGGCGACCTGCATCCTGCCGCAAGCACCGGGACCTGGCAGGCGGCTACTGGATGCCGGGCTCCGGTGGGTATGAAAAACGCTGGATTTCAGCGGAAAAGATGTTCAGAATCCGCCCTCCCCCGAACTCCGGACGAAGCCGGGCGGACCCTGCCCTGTGAGTCGTGAACAACCTAGAGGACATTGCCTTGGATCAACAGTACAACGAGCCCTGGACCATCAAGCAGTCTGCTGAACTGTATGGCATCGAACGCTGGAGCAATGATTATTTCGGCGTATCGGAACATGGCCGGGTCACGGCGAAAACCCTGAATACCGAGGTTGAGCTGATGGACATGGTGGAGGGCATGATCGAGCGTGATCTGCAGATGCCGGTGCTGCTGCGTATCGAAAATATCCTGGACGCACAGATTTTCAGGCTCAATGACGCCTTTCACCGTGCCATCAAAAATTTGGGTTACCAGGGGGAATATCGGGGCGTTTACCCCATCAAGGTCAATCAGCAGGCCCAGGTGGTCGAGGAGATTGCCGATTTTGGTGCCCGTTATAAACACGGCTTCGAGGTGGGCAGCAAGCCGGAAATCATCATTGCCATTGCCACACTGGAAGAACCCGGCAGCCTGATCATCTGCAACGGTTACAAGGATCAGGAGTTCATCGAGCTGGGTCTCAATGCCATCAAACTGGGCTTCGAATGTGTTTTCGTCGTGGAAACGACGACAGAGATTCCCATTATCATCGAGAGCAGCCGCCGTCTCGGCATAGAACCCATCATCGGCGTGCGCATCAAGACCACTGCCAAGGTCAGTGGGCACTGGAACAGCACCAGCGGTGACCGCAGTGTGTTCGGTCTGACCTCGACCCAGTTGATCGACCTGGTGGACACCCTGAAACAGGAAAACATGCTGCACTGCCTGCAATTGCTGCACTGTCATCTGGGGTCCCAGATTCCCAATATTCAGGATATCCGCAGTGGCATCACCGAAACCTGCCGCTTTTATGTCGACCTGATCAAGGAAGGCGCGGCCCTGAAATACATTGACCTGGGCGGTGGCCTGGCGGTGGACTATACCGGTTGGGCCAGTAATGACGGTCAGAGCCGCAACTACAGCCTGAGTGAATACTGTGAAGACATCGTGGATGCGCTGATGGAAACGCTGGATGTCTACGACATCGCGCATCCCACCATCGTTACCGAGTCCGGGCGCGCCACCATCGCCTATTCTTCCATTTTGATTTTCAATATTCTCGATACGACCACGTTTGAACCAACCGGTTTGCCTGCGGCCCATGAAGACGAGCATACGCTGATCACCAGCCTGCGCGAGATCTACAGCAACCTGCAGCCGGCCCGGGTGCAGGAATGCTACAACGATGCCCATTATTACCGGGACGAGGTACGGGAACTGTTCAAGCGTGGCCAACTCGACCTGCGCACCCGCTCCGCAGCGGAAAACATGTTTCTGGACATTCTGCACAAAATTGCCGACCTCACCGAAACCATGACCCGGGTGCCGCAGGACCTGGAAGGCTTGAAGCTGTCTCTGGCGGATATTTATTACGGCAACTTCAGCCTGTTTCAGTCCCTGCCGGATTCCTGGGCGATAGACCAGTTGTTTCCGATCGTGCCGCTGCACCGGCTGAATGAGAAACCCGGGCGACAGGCGGTGCTGGCGGACATCACCTGCGATTGTGACGGCAAGATAGACAGTTTTGTCGGCGAAGAGGATATATCGACGACCCTCCCTCTGCATGTTCTCAAGGAAGGCGAGGAATACTACCTGGGTGTGTTTCTGGTAGGTGCCTATCAGGAAACCCTGGGCGATCTGCACAATCTTTTCGGCGATACCAATGTTGTCAGCGTGCGCATCAACCGTGATGGCAGCTATGAGTTTGTCAAGGAAATTCATGGTGATACCATCGCCGACGTGCTCAGTTATGTGGAATACAATCCCAGCGAGATGCAGAAGCGTTATCGCAATACGGCGGAAAGAGCCGTACGGGAAGGTCGCATCACGGCCCGCGAGCGCCAGCAGATCATCAAGGCCTTCAACGACAGCATGCAGGGCTATACCTATTATGAAAAAGACGACTGAGGTTTGAAATGGCAAAAGTGTTGATTATCGGCGCGGGTGGCGTTGGTCAGGTGGTGGCACACAAGTGTGCCCAGTTACCGGCCGTGTTCTCAGAGATCACGCTGGCCAGCCGGACCGAAAGCAAGTGCAAAAAAATAGCTGAACAAATTGCCCAAAAGCAGGGCCGACAGATCGCTACGGCCCAGGTGGATGCCGACAGGGTGCCCGAACTGGTCGCCTTGATCAAAGCGCTGCAACCGCGCCTGGTGATCAATGTGGCGCTGCCCTACCAGGACCTGAGCATCATGGACGCCTGCCTGGAAAGCGGTGTGCATTACCTGGATACCGCCAACTATGAGCCCCTGGATACTGCGAAATTTGAATACAGCTGGCAGTGGGCCTACCAGGAAAAATTCCGCAAGGCGGGACTGATGGCGCTGCTGGGTTCAGGCTTCGATCCCGGCGCCACCAATGTCTTCACCGCCTGGATTGCCAAAAATTATTTCGATGAAATTCACAGTCTCGATATCATCGATGTGAACGGCGGCAGCCACGGCTATCCCTTTGCGACCAATTTCAATCCGGAAATCAATATCCGTGAAGTCACCGCCGAATGCCGGCACTGGGAAAATGGCCGTTTCGTGACCACCCCGCCGATGTCGCTGCACCAGAGCTTCACCTGTCCCGAGGGAGTCGGCACCTACAATATTTACCGGCTCTACCATGAAGAACTCGAATCATTGACAAAAAACTTTCCGACACTGAAAAAAGCCCAGTTCTGGATGAGTTTTGGTGAAAGCTATCTCAAACACCTGGAAGTGCTGGGCAATGTCGGCATGACCAGGATAGACCCCGTGGAGTTCCAGGGGCAGCAGATCGTCCCGATCCAGTTTCTGAAGGCCCTGCTGCCGGATCCTTCCAGCCTGGGGCCGAGAACCCATGGTAAAACCTGTATCGGCTGCCTGGTCAGCGGGCTCGCAAAGGGCAGCAGGAAAACGGTGTTCGTTTATCAGATAGCTGATCATCAGGACTGTTACGCCGAGGTGGGTTCCCAGGCCATTTCCTACACCACCGGTGTGCCCGCGATGATAGGTGCCAAATTGATGCTGGAAGGACAGTGGCTGCAGCCGGGGGTATGGAATATGGAACAGCTCGATCCGGAACCCTTCATGGTGGATATGAAATGCCATGGTCTGCCCTGGCAGGTGCTGGAGAATCCGGATTTCAAGTTGCAATCCTGATGACGGCCAGCGCGAGTTTTGAAAATTTTGATCCTTCCCGGGTGCCTTCCCCGTGCTTTGTCGTGGACGAGTGTGCACTTGAACACAATCTGAAAATTCTGGCGCGGGTACAGGCCGATTCCGGTGCCAGGGTGCTGCTGGCGCTCAAGGCCTTTTCCATGTTCAGCATGGCGCCCCTGATCAGCCGCTATCTGTCCGGGACTTGTGCCAGCGGCCTGTACGAGGCGCGTCTGGGCCGGGAGGAATTCGGCGGTGAGGTGCATACTTTTTCAGCCGCCTTTACCGCACCGGACCTGGAACAGATTCTGAAGATTTCAAACCATGTGGTCTTCAATTCCTTTGCTCAGTGGCAAGGGTTTCAGCCGCTGGTGCAAAAATACCAGGCCTTGCGCCCGGAACTGCGTTTTGGCCTCCGGGTCAATCCCCGGCATTCAGAAGGCGCGGCACCGGTCTATGATCCCTGTGCGCCCGGTTCCCGTCTCGGCATTCCCGTGGAGGCTTTTGCCGGACAGGATCTCAGCGGGATCACGGGCCTGCATTTTCATACCCTGTGTGAGCAGGACTTCCCACCGCTGGCACGCACCCTGGACGCTGTGGAAGCGCAGTTCGGGTCCTTGCTGGCGCAATTGGAATGGGTGAATTTTGGTGGCGGTCACCATATCACCCGGCCCGGTTATCAAGTGGATGAACTGACAAGGCGGATTCGCGACTTCAGCGCCAAATATGGGGTGCAGGTTTATCTGGAACCCGGTGAAGCCATTGCCATTCGCAGCGGCGTGCTGGTCAGTGAAGTGCTGGACCTGACCCGCAATGGCATGGAGCTGGCCATCCTGGACACCTCGGCTACCTGCCATATGCCCGACACCCTGGAAATGCCCTACCGCGCAGCTGTTTTGGGCTCGGGTGCCAGTGGAGAACGCAAGTTTGACTATCGTCTGGGCGGGCAGACCTGTCTTGCGGGCGATGTCATGGGGGATTATAGTTTTGACGCGCCACTGTACATTGGACAACGTCTGATGTTTGATGACATGGCCCATTACACGATGGTAAAAACCACCACCTTCAACGGTATTCGCCTGCCTGCCATTGCCATCTGGAACTCCGACACAGACGCTGTGCGCGTGGTCAGGGAATTTGCTTATGAAGATTTTAAAACGAGACTTTCCTGAGGTTCATGAATGAAAAAATCTGAGCAACTCACTGCCCCCGATTACCCGATATTCCTGGGTTCTGAACTTAGGCAGCCCTTGCCTGAAGAGGCGTTTTTTCATGTTCTGCCGATTCCGTATGAAGCCTCGGTCTCGTATGGTGGTGGTACTGCCGATGGTCCCAAAAGCATCCTGGATGCCTCCTGGCAGCTGGAAACCTGGGATGGCAAAAGCGATCCCTCCCGGCTGGGCATCTACACGCATCCGCCGGTCAGCGTGAAGGGCAAGCCGGAAAAGGTCATTGACAATATTGCCGAGGCCACGCGGGGCATCATCAAACTGGGCAAATGCCCGGTTGGCCTGGGTGGGGAGCACTCGGCCACCTACGGCCTGATCAAAGGCTTGCTGGCCGCCGGCATCGAGGATTTCGGGGTGGTACAGATCGATGCCCATGCCGATCTGCGCGAGGCCTATGAAGGCAATCCCTACAGTCATGCGTCGGTGATGAAGCGCATCGTGGATGAGGATATTCCGGTTTTCCAACTGGGTATCCGGGCCCTGTGCAAGGAAGAGATCGATGCCCGCAAGCTGTACGGCGTCAAATACTATGATGGTGAATACCTGGTCAGCAAGGGCATTACCAAGGTTGAACTGCCGGATAATTTTCCTGACAAGGTGTTTTTTACTCTGGACATAGACGGTATGGACCCGTCTATTTTTCCATCCACCGGAACCCCTGTGCCGGGTGGTCTGGGCTGGTATCAAACCTTGTCATTGTTCGAGTCAATAGCGAATCAGGCCACAATCGTCGGCTTTGATGTCATGGAGTTTGCCCCCATTCCAGGCTTCCATGCCTATCAGTTCGCTGCTTCATTGCTTGCATATAAAATGATGGGGATCGTTGAGCGTTCCCGGCAGTGAGTTTGCGCCTGCGCCTGAGTCTGATCATCGTGCTGTTGTTTGTCGGCAGCCTGGCGCTGAGTGTACTGTCTCTGCTGGTGTCGGCACAGACGAGGGTGGAGCAGGAAGTGACTGCTACCGTTGATCTCGTAAAACCTATGATAGAAACCTTGTTTCATGATTATGAACGGACGGGTGATGATACCGGCATTCGTGAACTAATAAAAAAACAGGGTTCCTTTGATGCAAGCAGGGATATAGGTGTTCGCGTTGTTGCCCCGGGACGGGATTATGTCGATTCCGGCGATGATGTACAGGAGCGGATCGGAGCGCCTGCCTGGTTTGTGAATTCAGTGAGGCCGGCTGTGCAGCGGGTAGTCTATGGGTTCAATCTTGGCGATCAGGAACAGGTTCTGATCTTCGCCACGCCGACTGCCGAAATTGAAGAGGCATGGCAGGAAATGAAGTCGGCTGTGCTGGCCAGAGTGCTTGCAATTTTTATTATCGTGATGACCCTGCTGGCCTTGATAGGCCGTTGGTTGAACCCGGTAAAGTCTATCATTCATGTGCTTGACGAAGTTGAAAAAGGTAATTTTGGTTCCAGTGTTCCAAAAATTTCATTGCCGGAACTGAATGTCATCGCAGAGAAAATAAATCGTCTGGCTTCCGTGCTGGGTTCAAGCAAGAATGAAAATGACCGGCTCATAAGAAAAAATCTTTATCTGCAGGAAAAAGAAAGAAGATATCTCGCGCATGAATTGCATGATGGCATGGGGCAGTCTATCAGTGCCATCAAGGCGATTGCGGCTTCGATCAGGCATCGACATGCCAACAGTGACGAGCAAAGTGCCACCAGTGCCCAGAAGATTGTGGATGTTTCCAGCCAGATTTATGCGAGTATTCGGGGCATGATGGGCAGGTTGCGGCCTGCCGTTCTGGACGGAATCGGTCTGGTGCCGGGGCTGGAGCAAATGGTTGATGAGTGGAATGACCACCATGAAGACACTTTTTGTCTGCTGAATATTGTCGGAGACTTTCAGAACCTGCACGAGGATCAGCAGATTCATGTGTACCGTATCGTGCAGGAGGCTCTGACGAATGTCGCCAAACACGCCAGGGCTGAGCAGGTGACGATCAGCCTCAGCGGGAATGAAAGTGTCAGACTGAGCATCAGCGATGACGGCCAGGGTTATGAGCCGGAGAGCATACGGATGGGGATGGGTCTGACGGGGATTCGCGAGCGTGTGCAGACCCTGCAGGGCGAATTGGTGCTCAGCAGCGGGCCCGGCAAAGGCGTCCATATTCTTATTGAATTTCCCCGTTTGATCCGTGACCGCAGGAGGACAGGTGATCAGTCGCGCTGAATGCCTCAGAGTGATGTTGGTGGATGATCACGAAGTGGTCAGAGCCGGTTATCGTCTGTTGCTGGAAAATATCGCTGATATTGAAGTGGTGGCGGAACTGGCCAGTGGCGAGGAAGCCAACAGCCAGGTCATGACGGTCAAACCGGATGTGATCATCATGGATCTTTCCATGCCGGGCATGGGTGGGCTGGAAGCCATTCGCCGGATCCGGGCCAAGCAGGCCGATGCGCGGATTCTGGTGTTCAGCATGCACGACAATATTGCCTTCGTGCAGCATGCTCTGGATGCCGGCGCGATGGGCTATATCACCAAAGACAGCGCGGCCGATGTGCTGGTGACGGCGGTACGAGCCATAGCCGCCGGGGAGCGCTATCTGGATAGCGGGATTGCGGGGCACTTCAGTAGGTATGGGGCCGTCGATGGCCTTACTCCCTTTGACAGTCTGTCAAAACGTGAGTTTCAGATTTTCTGTCGCGTCGCCGAGGGAAAAAGCGCCGGTGCAATAGCATTGGAGCTGTCCTTGAGCATCAAAACCGTAGCCAACTACCAGACCCGGATCAAGGAAAAACTGGGGTTGAGCAGCACCAGCGAGCTGATCAGGATGGCCCTTCAACATGGCATTATCAAAATGTGAAAGGGAAGTTTTCCCATGGTAAGCCGCGCTGATATTTTGATATAAACAATCAGCATCTTTGGGAATTGGCCTTGCCGTCTTCCCTGTGCAGACAGTAGTCATTCCCGCGCAGGCCGTCATCTCCGCGAAAACGGGGATCCAGTCAATAACAGGAAGAATTTCATAAGGTGCCAAATAGCATTATTTATCAGAAAAAGGTTTTTTGCTGAGGGAACGGGATAATGAGGGCTCACACAATACTGAAGACCCTCGGGCTTGCTGCGCTTGGTCTGTCATTTAAAGTAGCCACTGGGGCAGAGGCAGCTGCCATCGAGGAAATTGAAGTGGTCGGGACCACGCCCGGGGCGGGGCTGGGGCTTGCTCTCAAAAAAATTCCCTTTGCCGTACAGAGCACCCGGGCCGCTGATCTGGAAAGTGCCCAAAGCCTGGATCTCAGCGATTACATGAATCAGCGTCTGGGTACCGTCAACATCAATTCGGCACAGAACAATCCCTTGCAGGCGGATGTGCAGTTTCGCGGATTTACGGCGTCACCCTTGCTGGGACTGCCGCAGGGCATCGCCGTCTATCAGAATGGGGTGCGGATCAATGAGCCTCTGGGCGACGCCGTAAACTGGGACCTGCTGCCGGAATCGGCCGTTGCCGGCATGGACCTGATCAGTGGTGCCAATCCCCTGTACGGACTCAATACCCTGGGTGGAGCCCTGGCCATCACCATGAAAAACGGTTTCAATTTCAGCGGTCAGCAGGCGGAAGTCTATGGCGGCTCCTTTGATCGTGTGGTCACTTCGCTGGAAAGCGGCGGTAACAACGGGCGTTGGGGCTATTATCTGAATCTGAATTATTTTGATGAGCAGGGCTGGCGTGCCGTCTCTGATTCCGATTCGTTGAACCTTTATGGCAGCCTGAACTGGCGCAATGAAGAGATTTCCACGTTCAACCTCAATGTGCAGAAGGGTGACAGCAAGCTGCGCGGCAACGGCGCGGTGCCGGTCGGCCTGCTGGCGATTCAGCGTGACGCGATCTTCACGGCGCCGGACATCACGGATAATGACATGAGCATGCTTGCCCTGGATGGCAGTCATTTCGTTACCCCCGGCTTGCAGCTGGCGGGCTCCGCCTTCTGGCGTGAGAACAAAACCGACTCCTTCAATGGCGATGCCTCCGAGTTTGAGCTCTGCGAATTTTCAGGGGGCAATGCCGCCTTGTTTGAAGAAGCCGATGCCGTTGAAGATCAGTTGGATGAGTTGCTGGGTATAGACCTCGATGAAATCTGCACCGGTGCAGATGCCGGCATTGACGACTTCAGCAGTCTGGAAGCCTTCATCGGGCAGCAGGCCTTGCAGGCCGGTCTCGAGCCGGAAGATTTTGCCTTGGAAGACGTCGTCGGCGAGCTCTCCGGCAGCGGCGTCCTCAGCGACGAGGCCATCAACAATATCAGCCATCGCCGCCAGAGGAGCCGGGGTTTCGATGGCAAGCTCACAAGTCTGGACGATCTGTTCGCTCATGGTAATCGCCTGACCATCGGGTTCAGTTACTTCCGGGGCACTGCGGCCTTTGATTCCGTGCTGGAATTATCCCGGCTGGACCCCGTGACCCGGAGCACCGCCGGTTTGGGGACGGGTGCCTTCGTCGATACGGCGGCCACCAGCGTGGATACCAGAACCGAAACGCTGGGTTTTTATTTCACGGATACCATTGACCTGACGGAGCGCCTCTTTCTGACCGTGGGTGGCCGTTACAATGACAGCGACATTCGTTTGCGTGATCGTTCCGGGGAGCGTCCGGAGCTCGATGGCGATCACCATTTCAGTCGTTTCAACCCCTCCGTCGGTCTTAGCTATAGCCTGGCTTCCGGCCCCAATATCTATGCTTCCTGGAGTGAGTCCAACCGCATGCCGACGCCCATCGAGCTGGCCTGCAACGAAGGCGTGTTTGAGCTGGCGCAGCAGTTTGCGCTGGAGCGGGGTGAGGACCCGGAGGACATCGATTTTGAATGCCGTCTGCCCAATGCCTTTCTGGCGGACCCGCCGCTGGACGATGTCGTCACCCGCAGTGTCGAGTTGGGCGTCCGCGGGGACGCCGCCGGGATCAACTACCAGTTGGGACTGTTTCGCGCCAGCAACCGGGACGATATCATTTTTCAGACCACCGGCAGGGCCACCGGTCTCTTTGCCAATGTCGACAGGACCCGGCGCCAGGGTCTCGAAGCCAGCCTCAGGGGCAGCAGCGGCCCGCTGCAATGGTATGCGTCCTATAGCTATATCGAAGCCACGTTCCAGGACGATTTTGCGGTGCTCAGCCCCAACCATCCCAATGCCGACGCCAGTGGCAGCATCGCCGTGCAACGCGGTGACCGGCTGCCGGGGATTCCGCAAAATCTGCTTAAGCTGGGAGCCGATTATCGCTTTGGGAAAAACTTCAGCATCGGCGTCGAGGCGCTGCACAACTCCGCTCAGGTGCTGCGCGGCGATGAAAGCAACGATCTGGACCGGCTCGATGGTTTTACGCTGTTCAATCTGCGCGCCAGCTACAGCTATCGGGATACCCTGACGATTTTTGCCCGCGCCAGCAATATTTTTGACAAGAAGTATGAAAATTTCGGCTTGCTGGGTGAAAACCCGGATGAAGTGCTTCCCGACCTGGCCGATACCCGACCGCTGTTTCTTGGGGCCGGCGCACCAAGAGCGGCCTGGCTCGGGTTGCGCGTGAGATTCTAGCTCTACCCTTGCGATTCGTCATCCCCGGACTGTTTCTTTACCTGGTGTTTCAGTTTTCTGCCAGCGTGCCGATAAGCAGACTATGACCAGTCCAGCGATCGAAATGACAAGCATGCACGACAGTGAGATATTTCTTGCCAGGCAGCCCATATTCAATCGCTGCCTGCAGGTTGTCGGTTATGAGCTGCTGTACCGGAGCGACAGCGGCGATGCCGCCAATGTCAGCGATGGCAATCAGGCCACGGCCCAGTTGATCATCAATGCCTTTCTTGAAATCGGTCTTGAAAACCTCATCGGCAATCGGCTGGCCTTTATCAATATGACCCGGGATTATCTGCTTGGAGAGATCAAGCTGCCCTTCGAGAACACCAACCTGGTTCTGGAGGTGCTGGAAGATGTTCGGGTTGATGACGATTGTATCGCGGGTATCAAGGCACTGGCCGGACGGGGTTTCAAGATAGCGCTCGATGATTTCATGCTGACCGAGGAAAACCGTCAGCTGCTTCCTTTGGCCAGTATCGTTAAAGTGGATATCCTGGCCATGGACGAGGCGCTGCTGCGGCATCAGGTCAGTGTCCTGGCACAGTACCCGGTAAAACTGCTGGCGGAGAAGGTGGAAAGCGATGCCGAATTTCAGCTTTGCAAGGAGCTTGGCTTTGAGTTTTTCCAGGGTTATTTCTTCGCCAAACCCCGGATTGTCAGTGGCAGACAGATCCCTGCCAACCAGCTTACTGTGTTGCAGATCATTGCCAGGTTGCAGAGTCCGGACTGTGACCTGATGCATCTGGAGCAGATCATCAGCCAGGATGTCGGCATCAGCCACAAGCTGCTGCGCATCATCAACTCATCGTTCTACGGAATGTCATCGAAGGTGGATTCCATCCAGCGGGCGATGATGGTGTTGGGAATCCGGGCACTGAAGAACTGGATCATGGTGATCAGTCTGTCCATGCTTTCCACCAAGACAGTCGAGCTGCTCAATATTTCCCTGATCCGTGCCAGGATGTGTGAAGGGCTGGCGGTCTGGGTGCAATGCAAAAGTGAATCGGCCTTTGCCATGGGCTTGTTCTCCCTGCTGGATGCGCTGATGGACCAACCCTTGCCGGAACTGCTGGCCAGGCTCCCGCTGTCAAGTGAAATCACTGAGGCTCTGCTGGGTCGCACTGGCGCTCTGGGAGGCTTGTTGCAGGCCGTCACGGCCTATGAAAAAGGCCAGTGGGAAACACTGGAAAATGCCACGATACCGCAGCAGTCGCTGCAACCGGCCTATGTCGAGGCCGTGAAGTGGAGCAATGATATCGTTGCCCAGCTGGGCTGAGGTGTTGTCCGCAGTGCGCGCAGGCGGAAAGCCCGACAGGCTCCCGGAATAAAGAATTTCCACAGATGCCAAAAATTTGATGAAAATCTGTTGACATATAAAACCGGGAGGGTAGCTTAATCAGCCACAGGGAAAATACAAGGAGTCAGTATGTTCAGGCTTGGCCCCCGGCATTGTTCAAAACTCATAGCGCTGTTCATCCCTCTCAACTGTTCCCTCGCCCAGGATCCGGGTACTTTAGCGGAAGCGGATCCCGATGCGGGTGTCTTTGGCGGGGGGCAATATATCCCCGGGATTCCAACAGAAGGCGTCCTCGAAACCCTGATCAGGGAGGTCATGTCAGACCCCGCGCCGGACTTCAGCGACCGGGTGATTACCTTCGGTTATGAAGTGCCCGAAGCGCTGGCCAGAGAAATGGCGGTTCTGACCTCGGGCACACTCATCGCAGACTTCGATGCGAGGGATCAGGCCCTGATTGTCACTGCGCATGAAAAAATCAGTGACAACAAGCAGCGCGAAACCCGGTTGCTGCATGAGCAGGGCTGCAGAACCCTGATGAATTCATCGGACAGTATCGAAAACCTGGCCTTGTGGCTGGCCGAGCTGATCATGGACGTGGAGAGACGGACCGGGACCTTTGTTGTCGCGGGCTATGATGACCTGCTTGCGTCTCTGTCACCGGCGGCGGCAACCGCCCTCGAAGAGCACAAGGACCGGACACATGCCGGGATGTCCAGCAACACGGCGAACTGGCTGGTCTGGAGCCGGAAGGACCCCGATGGTCTGATCAGCAACTGGCGTTCCAATTGCCGGTTTCAGGACCAGATGAAATAGCCTGCCGGTTTTTTCTTTGTCTGACTCATGACCGGGTCATTTGCCGGGGATCGACCCAGCGGTCGAAATCTGCGGCGCTAACATGGCCGGAGGCGATGGCAGCCTCGCGCAGCGTGAGGTTCCGGTGAAGAGCGGCCTTGGCGATTTCCGCACTCCTGTCGTAGCCGATGTGAGGGTTCAGGGCGGTCACCAGCATCAGGCTGCGCGACAGGTTTTCCGCGATGCGGGGCCGGTTGGGTTCCAGGCCGGCAATACAGTAGCGGGTAAAGCTGCGGCAGGACTGTGTCAACAGCTCGATGCTTTCGAGCACATTGTGAGCCATCACCGGCTTGTAGACATTGAGCTGAAAATTGCCCTGGCTGCCGGCAAAGGCCACGGCGGCATCATTGCCGAAGACCTGCACACAGACCATCGTGAGGGCTTCGCATTGGGTGGGATTGACCTTGCCCGGCATGATGGAGGAACCGGGTTCGTTTTCCGGCAGCAGCAGTTCGCCGATGCCACAGCGCGGTCCGCTGGCCAGCCAGCGGACATCGTTGGCTATTTTCAGCAGGGTGCCGGCCAATGTGCGCAGTGTCGCCGAGACTTGTACCAGCGCATCATGAGCGGCCAGTGCGGCAAACTTGTTGACGGCAGACGTCAGGGGCAGGCCGGTGTAGGTGGCAAGGTGGGCGGCCGTCACATTCCCGAAGTCGGGGTGGGTATTGAGACCGGTGCCCACGGCGGTACCACCGATGGCCAGTTCATGGATGCCGACCTTGTTACGATCGATGCCGGCCACGCAATCTTCCAGTTGGGCCAGCCAGCCACCTATTTCCTGACCCAGGGTCAGGGGAATGGCGTCCTGCAGGTGGGTGCGCCCGGTTTTCACGATGTCCCGGAAGGCAATGGCTTTTTCTGCCAGCATCAGGCCGAGGGCCTGCAGGGTGGGCCGCAGTTGCCGTTCCATTTCTTCTGCCGCAGCCAGGTACATGGCCGTGGGAAAGGTGTCATTGGACGACTGGCCGCGGTTCACATGGTCATTGGGGTGCACCGGGGCTTTGCTGCCCAATGCACAGCCGGCAAGCTCGTTGGCGCGGTTGGCAATGACTTCGTTGGCATTCATGTTGGACTGGGTGCCGGAGCCGGTCTGAAAGACCAGCAGGGGGAAATGTGCATCCAGGCTGCCGTTGATGACTTCATCGGCGGCCTGCATGATCAGTGCCGCCGTCTCAGCGGGTAATTCTCCCAGTTCGGCATTGGTCTGGGCTGCTGCTTTTTTCAGCAGACCCAGGGCCCGGATCATGGGACGCGGCCACTGAAAGCGTTTGCCGCCAGCGCTGAAATGAAGCAGCGAGCGCTGCGTCTGCGCCCCCCAGTAGGCTTCTGAAGGAACCTCGATGCTGCCCATGGAGTCGCTTTCAATCCGGGTTGTGCTGTGTGTCGTCACCATATGGTTGCCCTGTTATTTGATGAGATCGGCGTTCAACTGCTTCAGTTCAATAGCCAGCAAGCTCCGGATGGCCTCGACATTGTCCAGGCTCAGGGCCCTTTGCAGAATCGCCTCGGCCTGGCCGAGAGACAATGAGCGGATCAGCCATTTGATGCGGGGCAGCTTGACGGCACTCATGCTGAGGGTACGAATTCCCATGCCCAGCAGCAATATGACGGCCATGGGATCGGAGGCCATTTCACCGCACAGGCTCAAGGGCAGCTGGTATTGCCGGGCGCTGTTGACGATGCGAAAAATCTCGTGAATCACTGCCGGGTGAATGTGATCATAGCGGCCGGCCACCCGGGCATTGTTGCGGTCCAGCGCCAGCAGATACTGACTGAGGTCATTGGAGCCGATGGAAATGAAATCGAGCCGGCTGGCCCAGAAGGGAATCTGCGAGATTGCCGCCGGCACTTCGATCATGGCGCCCACGCGGGGTTTGTGGATCAGATAGCCTTCGATACGCAGCTGCTCACAGGCTTCGGCGAGCAGCTCCGTGAAGGTATCGAGTTCCGACGTTGAACTGACCATGGGCAGCAGAATATTGAGCTTGTGCCGATCCTGGGCGGCGCGCACCATGGCCCTGACCTGGGTCATCAGCAACTGGATGTTGTCCAGGCTGAAACGGATGCCGCGCCAGCCCAGGGCCGGATTGTCCTCATTGGTGATGGGGAAGTAGGGCAGTTGCTTGTCCCCGCCGATGTCGAGCGTGCGCATATAGACGGGTTTGTCCTGATAGACATCGAAGACATGGTGGTAGACCTGAACCTGTTCCTCCTCGGAAGGGAAGCTGTCCCTCACCATGAAGGGGATTTCGGTGCGGTACAGACCGATGCCCTGGGCGCCATTTTTCAGCCCGGGGGTCAGGTCGGCCAGCAGTCCGGAGTTGGTGAAAAGGCTTATTTCAATGTGGTCCTGGGTGATTGCTGCTTCGTCCCGCAGTTCGGCCAACTGGTTCTGAAATTCTTTTTCCTGATCGATGATCTGCCGGAATTCGGCACACAGCATGTCGTTGGGATGGCGAATCACCTGACCGATATTGCCGTCGACGATCAGGCGCTCCTCATTGTGGATACCTTTCAATCTGCCGGTGCCCATGACCGCCGGAATGCCCAGCGCGTTGGCCAGCACCGCAGTATGCGACATGCTGGAGCCTTCGAAGCAGACGATGCCGGCAATCTGGCCCGGGGGCAGGGACGCAATATCGGAGATGCTGACCTGCGTGCCGACCAGGATCAGCCCTTCACCCGTATGTTCAGGCAACTGAGCGTGGGCATGATCCATGCCCAGAAAGGCCTTGTAGAGTTTGTTGCCCAGGTGATGAATATCTTCATGGCGGGCATGCAGGTAGGGATCCTCCATGGCCATGAACAGTTCGGAGAAAAACTGAATACCCTTGCGCAGTGCACCCGGCAGCCAGTTGCCGGCCAGAATTTCCGCCTCGACCCGGGTGATCAGCGCGGGGTCTGCCAGCAGTTTTTCATAGGACTCGAAAATGCCGGCAATACTGTCGGAGATGATGCTGCCCAGCGCCTGCTGCTCCGCTTCAATTTCCAGCCGCACCGTGTGCAGGAGCTGATGCCATTGGCGGATGTCTTCTGCGGTGTCGGTACAGGGGGAATCCGGTACGGCGAAGAGCTCACCGCCATCACAGAGCTGGACGTGACCGATGCCGACGCCGGAACTGCCCTTGACCCCAGGAATACGGACATTGCCGGATAGGGCCCCGTACCCGTTTGCCGGAATCTCGTTGACCAGCAAAGCCAGTTGCGAAGACAGGGTCACCAGAAAGGCTTCGTTTTCCGGGGACAGGGCATTGGCGTCACGGCTCTGGACCACCAGCACCCCAATGACCTTGCCATAGCGCACCAGGGGCACGCCACAGAAACTCTGAAAGCGTTCCTCTTCGGTACCGGCGACATAGTAAAAGCGTGGATGCGCTGCGGCCCGGGCCAGATTGATGGAATGCCGGCTTTGTGCGACCAGACCCACCAGGCCCAGGCCGGCAGGAATCTTGATGGGACCGGTATCCCTCAAACCATGGCTGACGATCAGCACCATGTCCCGGTTTTCATCCATCAGGTACAGGGTGCAGACATCGGTGCCGACGACCGCGCTGATCGAATCAACAATTTTGCGGACCTGGGCCTGGGGCGAAGCAATCTCCAGAATTTCCTTCTGTATTCGCGTTAATTCGAGAATGACGTTCTGCATGGGCCGGGATCGCGTCGGGGGAACTGTCGGTGCGGTATTTTACCGCATCGTGACACAGAAAAACCGACTATCGACGGGCTGGCACAAAACGGATCAGCAGACTGGCACAAGATGAATGGGAATTGTTAAAATCCCGGTCTTTTGCCGGGCCTGGGACATTCAGGCTTCATGGGGAGAGCAGTAGCAGATAATGAACATCAGGGGAACAGTTGCAGGGTTGGTGGCCTGTGTCGTACTCAGCACCCATGCGGCCCGGGCTGAGATCAATGTCGATATTGATGGTTTGCAACAGCGCTGGGCGGAAGTCAATTATCAATTGCAGGGCAGTGCCCGCCTGTCGGCGTTTGAACAGTTGCTGGAAGATGTGCAAGGCGCCCTCGAACAGCATTCCGATCAGGCGGCGATCTGGCTGTGGAACGGTATTATCAAATCCTCCTATGCCAAGGCCAAGGGCGGACTGTCAGCCCTGGAACTGGTCAAGCAGTCGAAGGAAGACCTGGAGCGCGCCATGGGCCTCGATGCGGATGTCATGCAGGGGCTGGCATACGCGGCACTGGGCACACTGTATTTCAATGTGCCGGAGTGGCCACTGGGTTTCAAGGATGAGAAAAAAGCAGAGGAGCTTTTTCAGCGCGCCCTGCTTCTGAATCCCGACGGTGTCGACAGCAACTATTTTTACGGCCGTTATCTGGTCCATAAAAAACGCTATGCCCAAGCCCGTCACTATCTTGAAAAGGCCCGGCAGGAAGTGAGCAAAGACCATGGCTCTGTCGCCGGTATCGGCAGACAGCAGGAAATTGCCGAGGCCTTGACGGCTATCAGTGCCAATTGAATCCCCGCGCGGGCTTCGTCAGCCCGTCACCGACACTCCCGGGTCAGGATTTAACCCTCAATTGCCGCCGCGCCCAGGCCCGTAATCGGGTTCCCAGCCGGTCGGATCGGATTCGCGCAGATTGAACAACACCGCGTGGATCTCCTGGATCATGCCAGCCTTCACGGCAAAAAACTCGCCCACCAGGCGGCTGTTGGTCGTGGAGGGACTTTGGCTCTCCATGCCGGCTTTCAGACCGAAGCGCACAATCGACAGCACGATGCCACGCTCCTCATCCACCACAGGGTAGCGTCTGTCCCAGAGGTTGCGACCGATGAAACGGCCTTCATCGAAGCCCTTGGCTGTGGTGTTGAATTCGCCGTTACGGATCAGTCCCGTGGTTTGCAGGCCGTTCTCGAAGCGGGTGGAATCAGGCAGGAGGTCGGCGCGATGATAATCCGGCGTGCCATTGGTCTGAAAGGCCCGCCAGTAACTCTCGGCTGCGGCTATCAGCCGGTAATAGGAATCCCGTTCGGGTTCGCGGATGGAAAGCTGCAGGGCCGGAGATACCTCGGTGAGCTGATCCGGTCCCCACAGGCGATCGGCGTCACCCTGATTGGCCTTGATCGTCTCGATTTCGCTGATCCTGCCGCCGTTCACGTTCAGGCGGACCATCAACATGGTCTTGCTGCCATCGGCATTGAGCACGACGGCCTCGGTGCCGGTATCGCCCATGCGTTGATTGACGATGTCCCAGCGATAGATCGTGCGTTCGGCTTCCGGCCAGAAGCTGGCCCCCAGAGCCATCACTGTGCCGTTGTGAGTGATTCTTGCATCGGCTGCCAGAGGCACCATGCCAGGATTGTTGGCAGCCAGCGCATTGAAATAGGTATCGACAAAGCCGGTCAGGCAGGCCCTGTCACACAGCAGTTGAGCATTGGCCGTACCAGAAGCTGCCAGGCCCGAGGCCACGACAAGAATTATTTTGCCAAGAAACGTCATACCTTCCTCCTGAATGAAAGATTGAACATGATATCCCGGCCGGTTCAAATCTCCGGTGGCTCGATGGTAGCAGAGAAAAGCGGCCGCCATAGAGTCCTGTCGTTCAGGAATCGCGATACCACCAGTGTCATCAGCGCAATCAGAGCCATCGAGGCAGTGACGTCACTCAAAAAATGCCTGCTTTCGTTCATGCGCGCTGCGGCGATGAAAAAAGGAATCACCAGAAGCGGCCAGCGCCAGCGTGGGAACAGGTAGGCCAATGGCAGAAACAGACCGAAATAAAAGGCGGTATGCCCGGACGGAAAGGAATCGCTGCCGGCAAACCAGGCCTGAGTCCAGTCGCCGCCGGCAAACAGTTCATGGGGCCGCAGGCGACCGAACAGCTGTTTGCAGAGGTAGGCCAGCAAATAGCCCGGCACCTGCACGGCGCAGACAAAGATCAACCTCAACCCGGCGGGGCGGGTGCGAATAGAGGTATACAGCAGCAGGCCCAGGACAAGCAGGGGCAGAGCCGGCAGGAGTATGGAAAAGGCCTTGCCACTGAGGCTGTCCAGCAGCACAGTACCGTCGGTGAACAGCCAATGACTCTCAAGACCGGAACCGTGAATCCATTCTGCCAGCGGGCGATCCAGCCACGGGATGGCAAACACACAAACAAGGGCACTCAGGCCAAAGAACGACCAGAGCCAGGCTCTGGTCATCAAATCGTCCTGCCTGTAGCGGGTGTTCACTTACCTGAAAGGGCCGTTGTATCACCGGCCACTGAATACAGCACCTGGGCATTGCGGGTTTTCTGGAAATCATCCAGAGACTGGCCGCGCATGGCCGCATAAATGTGCAGGTTGCTGGTGCCGATCACCGCCCCGAGTTTTTCCAGCATGAAGAAGATCACCCCATAGTGAATCAGCGCGGGCCAGTCGCGGCGCCTGAGCATGTCGCGCTCTTCCTCGCTCAGAGCCGCCGCGTCGAAACTGGTTTCGGGGTCGCGCAGAAACAGCTCGCGGTGCGAGGGTTCGATCAGCCGGTGCAGAAACTCGTTGAGACGGTAGGCCTTGACACTGCGGTCCAGCGTGAAGGGATAGGTGCCTTCCAGGTTCTCGATGCCCGCCAGCTGGTGGTTGATGCGCTGCAGATAAGCGGCCGTGCTTTCCTGGGGAGCTTCATCCCCGACTTCTTCCAGAATCAGGCTGGCAATGGGCGTCATCGAAGGCAGGTAATAGGTCTGGTGGGTCTTTTTGACCTGTTTGGACAGCGCACCTCGCATCAGCAGCCACATGATCACTTCGGCACCTTCCAGACCGCCACGGCGGGCATATTCGGCAATGGTGATGTCGCAGAGCCGGGCGGGGTCCTTTTCCAGGATTTCCATGAATTCCATGTCCCAGGGTGTGTTGTTGAAGCCGGCGCGCTCCCCGTGCACCTGGTGGGAGAGACCGCCGGTGCCGACGATGGCCACCTTGATGTCTTCCGGGAAGCTCAGAATGGCCTTGCGCAGGGCCTGCCCCAGCTTGTAGCAGCGCCGGGCCGAGGGAATCGGAAACATCAGCACGCCGACTTGCAGGGGCACCAGGGTGGTGGGCCAGTCAGTCTCGTGTGGCAGCAACAGCGACAGGGGCGAGAAACAGCCATGATCGAGTCCGAGACCCTGGAAGTAGGAAAGATCGAATTCATCGGCGACCAGGCCCTTGGCGATGTGCTGTGCCAGAGCCGGGTGTCCCTTGATGGGCGGCAATTTGCGCGGCCCGCCGCCTTCATCGGCAGGTGCATAGCTGTCGCCGATACCCAATGCAAATTGTGAGTAGTGGTCCATGAAGAAGGAGGTCATGTGATCGTTATAGATGTAAAACAACACATCCGGCTTTTTTTCCTGCAGCCATTGCTGTACCGGCTCATAACCCTTGAAAATGGGCGCCCAGACCGGGTCGTCCTGTTTATGCGCATCCAGCGCAAAGCCGATGGTGGGGGTGTGGGAAGTGGCGATGCCGCCAACGATTGTGGCCATGAAAAGACTCCGAAAATGAAATAGTTTACGGGCGCAGAGTCATTTGCTCGACTCCATTGATCTGGATCAGACCTGGTCATCCGATCACCTTACTCTGACCCCTTTCCTTCAAGTCTGCTATGTTACTTTATTTTGCGAAGGTGATGAGCACTTTTGTGCCCTTGCCCGGCGTGCTCTCGATCGTGATGAGCCAGTGGAAGCGTTCACAGATTCTTTTCACCAGGTCCAGGCCCATGCCGGTGCCGCCTGGTTTGGTGCTGTAGGAACGTTCATAGACCCGCGGCAGCGAGTCCGGATGAATGCCTTCTCCGCTGTCCTCGACGCAGACCTGGTGGTTGTCGACAGTCAGGGTGATGGTCCCTTCATGGGTATGTTCGATGGCGTTGCGCAGAATATTGCCGAGGGTGATCTGCAGCAGGCTGGCCGGATGATCGAGGCGGGGCTCACCCAGGAAGCGGGTTTCGATGCGGATGTGTTTGTCCCTGCATTGCGCCTCACAGTCCCTGAGCAGGCCCTCGATGATGGCGCTGAGCCGGGCGGGAGGCCCCTGGTTGATGGTGCTGGCCTCTTCCCGGGACAGGAACAGGGTGGTTTCAATAAAGGCCAGCATGTCACGGCAGGCCCGTTTGATGCGATCGATGGCGCGGCTGGAGGCCTCCGATTGCGGGTTGGAACCCAGCACATCGACGGCGCCCATCATCACGGACAGGGGGGTTCGCAGTTCGTGACTGGCCGCTGCGGTAAAGGAGCGTTCGCGCTCGACAAAGTTATCGATACGTTCGAGATACTGATCGAACGCGGCGGCGATCTGTCCGATTTCACTGCCCTGAAAATCCTGGGCGATGGTGAGCTTGCGTTCCCCCGGTTTGATGGTCGCCAGGCGCTGGCTGAGTGCCCTGACCGGCGCCAGAATGGCTTTGGCGGCGCTGATGCCCATCACGATGGCGGCAAGCAGCACCAGGCCGACACCGTAGAGCAATAGGCGCAAAATTTCGTGCTCTTGATTCTCCCATGCGGTGATGTCGTAGGTCAGAAAGACTTTTTGACCCTGAATGCTCGCCACTTCGACCTGATAAAAGTGAGCACCGGCACTGACGCTATGGTGGGAGCCGAGCGGCAGTTGCATGATTTCCGGAGCCAGGCCATCCGTGTTGCCATCATGATAAAAATTCCAGCGCTCAAACAGGAAATCATTCGCATAATGGGAACTGTCAAAGTCGGCAAGCAGGGTCTGCATTTGCTGCCTGACCAGGTCTCCAAAGATGACCTCTTCGAGTTGCTGCTTGATGAAAAGCACTCCGGTGGCGAACAAGGTGCTGGTGACGGTGACGATGACCACCAGCGCAACAATGAGACGAAATTTGAGACTGTGCAGGCTTGGGTTGTTCATGTTGTACGAGTATCCGCCAGACGATAGCCTGCGCCATGGATGGTGTGCAGAAGTTTGTGGGCAAAGGGCTTGTCGATGACATTGCGCAGACCGTAAATATGGGTGCGCAGCACGTCGTTGTCCGGCAGCAGATCCCCCCAGATATGATGTTCGAGTTCCTCCCGGCTGACGACCCGGTGACTGTTGTGCATAAGAATTTCCAGCAGTTTTCGCTGTATCGGGTTCAGTTCCAGCGTCTGCTCTGCCCGCGTAGCCGAAAGAGTGTCCAGGTTATAGGACAAATCGGCCACCTGCAGAAGCTTGCTGTCTGCACCGGGTGAACGGCGTCTGATCAGGGCCTGTAGACGTACCTCGAGTTCCTGTACAGAAAAGGGTTTTACCAGGTAATCATCGGCACCGACCTGAAAGCCCTGTAGCTTATCATCGAGCTGATCGCGCGCCGTGAGCATCAGCACCGGCGTCTGCATGCCGGCTTCCTGACGCAGTTTGCGGCAGACCTCCATGCCGGTCATGCCCGGCAGCATGATGTCCAGCACGATCACATCAAAGTCCTGGGTGAGAGCCAGGCGCAAACCGCTCAAACCGTCCATCGCAAAATCCAGAATGTGCCCTTTCGGCTCCAGATAATCGGCGATGTTTTCGGCGATGTCGCGGTGGTCTTCGATGATCAGAATTTTCAAGATTTCCTCCAGTTCCGGGTACCAAGAGTGCCATAGGAGATGTCAGGGCGAAGTGGAAAATTTGTCAAAAAATTGTCAAACCCGGTCATCCCCGCGCAGGCGGGGATCCAGTCAAGCAACAGCATGGGCGGAAATGCCGAAAGCAGAATTTTCAGCAAGCGATGTTATCCCACTTTTTATTGATCTTCTTATTGATCTTCGACAAAACCAACAGAAAACTTTGACATTCTTTTCACAAAGGGCTGGCTAGAATGACAGGCAATGGTAACGCAACAGGATCTCTTGACGGTGAAATTCAATATTGCACATCCAACAGGCCTGCTGATCGCGCTGATCACGGCAATCAGCCTGCCGCAATGGGCCCTGTCGGCCCAGGGAGACGATCATCAGCCACTGGCCACCAGCGCCGATCTCGGTGTTGACTATATTTTTGAACAAGCCCTCCGGCATTCTCCCGAATATCTTGAGATTGCTGTCCGCAATGAAGAAGCCGCGAACTACCAGGCGCTTGGCAGGAGCTGGATCGCCGGGCGCCCCAACCTGCAAATGAATTATGTGGACGACAGCGTACTCGACAATGTCGGCCTGATTGAACTGGAATATGGTGTACAGCTGCCATTGTGGCGCCCTGGAGAAAAACGCGACATGAGCACGCTTGGTCGCGGTTATACCGGGCAGGCCGCAGCCTGGCAGGACTATCTGCGACTGTTTGTTGCCGGTCGGCTCAGAAGCAATCTCGCCGCTATCGATGAAGCGCAGAGCCTGCTGCTTCTTGCGCAGGAGGCCACCCGTGATGCGCAGGAACTGTTGACCATTACCCGCACCTTGTTCGACGCCGGAGAAGTCTCCCGCCTGGAAGTCATGCGGGTTGAATCCCTGTTGCTGAATCAACAGAAAAATGAGTTGCAGGCGGAGGCGGCATTGGTGGATGCGGAGCGGGAATATTCCGTATTGACAGGGCTCAACATCAGACCGGACAGCCAGTATCATGAGGTGCTTGCGACACAGCAGGACGTGGAAGTCAGCCATCCGCAATTACGGTTTTTACAAAGTGGCATCGACGTGGCGGAGGCTGGTATCAAGCAGGTTGAAATGCTTGCCAGAGGCAGTCCAACCTTGACACTTGGGTCCAGGCGCCAGCGCGACAGGCGTCAGGAAGCCTACATTGACAGCCTGGCAATATCGATAAACATTCCCATTGGCGGCAATGCTTTTGTCTCGTCCAAAACCAGCAATGCCAGACGCCAGAAAGTCGAGGCTGAGGTTTTGTTTCAAAATACCTATCGCGAATTGAACCGGCAGTTGCATGAAATTGAACATGAGCTTTATTTGACCGAACAGGCCATGCCGCTCACTCTTCAGCATCAGGATTTGAGTGCACGTCAATGGGAGATGGCAAAAATTGCATTCGAACTTGGTGAGGTTGCGCTCAACCAGGTGATGCTGGCGCTGCAGCAGGCCCATGACAGCAAGCGTGAAGTCGAATTGCTGAAACTGAAGAAGAAACGCTTGATCACGGAATTCAACCAGGGTATCGGAGTACTGCCATGAGAGTCGTCAACACCATTATTCTGCTGGCTTTCATGCAGCAGAGTCTGGCTCAGGGAAATATCGAAAATATCACGCTTGGCCGCGACGACAGCCGTCGCCTGGGCATCGTCTTTGCCGCAGTACAGGAGAGTGATCATCTGTCCGGTATGCAGTTCCCGGCTCTGATCGTCAGTTCCCCGGAGTCCGTGTCCAGCTTGTCGGTGCTTTATTCCGGGCTGCTTACGCAATGGCATGCCAACCCGGGTGATGCCGTGCAGGCCGGACAACTCATCGCCACTATCAGAAGCCAGGACATTCTGCAGGTTCAGAATGCATGGATTGCTGCGCTCACTGCGCTGGAACAGGCCGAGTTTGCCGCGAAAAAAGATCAGGAACTGTTTGCCCAGGGCGTCATTTCCCGACAGCGACTGGTCCAGACGCAGGCCAGTTTGCAGCAGGCCCGCTTTGCCGGACAGGTCGGTACGGAAAGGCTGGTACGGGCTGGATTTACCCCGGAGCAATTGCAGGCGCTGCGTAGCGAGGGTGAAGGTTTGGGAACCTGGTATCTGCGTTCTCCGGCAAGGGCGGAATTGACCCGGCGCTTTGGCAACAAGGGTGATCATGTGTCTGCCGATACCCCCCTGGCCGCCATACGTGGCGCAGGGAACAGCTGGATTCGTGCGCAGATACCCATAAGGGTGGCCCGCAACCTGCAAGTTGGCCAAAGTCTGCGTACGGCAGCTGATGGAGAACAACTGATTCTGCGGCAAGTGACACAGGCACTGGATGACGCCAGTCAGACCCTCGGCATCATGGCGGAGTTTGTTGCGCCTTCCGTACATCTGCCGGGCGAAATCATCGCCATTGTGCTGCCGCCGGCGGACCACGGCTTGCTGATTCCGGGCGCCGCCGTGGTGCACAAGAGCGATGAAACCAGTGTTTTTGTGCGAACGGCGGATGGAGTGCAGGCCAGAGTGCTCGAGCTGATACCCGCAGGTATCGATTATCTTGCGACGGAGGGCATCAGCGCTGGCGAGGAGGTGGCGATTCAAGGTGCCGCCGTGCTCAAAGGGATGCAAATGGGCCTGGGTGGAGATGAGTGATGTTTAGCCGGATTATCCAGTTTGCGCTGAGTCAGCGCCTGATGACCTGTTTGTTTGCCCTGTTACTGGTGGGCTTCGGACTCAGGGCCATGCTTGATTTGCCCATAGACGCCTTTCCAGACATCTCGCCCACTCAAGTAAAAATCATCATGAAGGCGCCGGGCATGACGCCGGAAGAAGTGGAGACACTGATCACCCAGCCCATCGAGATCGAGTTGCTTGGCATTCCCGGACAGTCCATGCTGCGGTCAATTTCAAAATATGCCTTGACCTCCATTACCCTGGATTTTGTCGAAGGCACCGATATTTATTGGGCGCGGCAGCAGGTGGCCGAACGTCTGAATACGGTTCTGGACAAGCTCCCTGCCGGCATCAGTGGTGGCCTGGCACCGATGAGCACCCCACTGGGGGATATGTACATGTTTACCGTTGAGAATGAACAACTGGCGATGGCGGAAAAGCGTTTTCTGCTGGACTGGACGATCCGCCCGGCCCTGCGCACCGTACCGGGGGTTGCCGATGTCAATGCGCTGGGAGGTGTCGTCAAGACCTATGAAATAAGACCCAAACGGGAAATCATGACCAAACTCGGTGTCAGCAATGAACGTCTGGTCAGCGCCCTGCAGATGAACAATCAGAATAACGGTGCCGGCCGTATCGATCAGGGGGAGGAGGCCTTGCTGGTCAGGGTCTCGGGCGCCATCGGCAGCCTGCAGGACATTGGCAATACCCTGGTTGAGAATGCGCAGGGACAAAGAATAGCCTTGTCGGAGCTTGCCGACATCTATATGGGAGAGCTGGAACGTTACGGTTCTGTCACCAGCAATGGCGGTACCGAAGCCGTGCAGGGACTGGTGATTGGCCTGCGCGGCGCCAATGCCCGCGAGGTGGTCGAAGGCGTGCAGAAAAAACTGGAGGAGGTGCAGGCGACCCTGCCCGCAGGTACCAGCATCGAGGTTTTTTATGATCGCCGGGTGCTGATCGAAAATGCCGTCAACACCGTGCTCAAATCCCTGCTCGAAGCCGTGGTGTTGGTGGTGATTCTATTGGGTCTGTTCCTTGGCAACATACGTGCGGCCGTTACCGTGGCCGTGGTCCTGCCCCTGTCGGCGCTGATCACCTTTCTGATGATGAGGCTGCTGGACATGTCCGCCAATCTGATGAGTCTGGGTGGTTTGGTCATCGCCATCGGCATGCTGGTCGATTCGGCCATCGTCATCGTTGAAAACATTGTGGCTTCGCTGGCGAGTCATCAGCACAGCAGGCGTCGACCGCCTCACCTGCACATTGTTTTCCGGGCGGTGAAGGATGTCGCGGTACCTGTGACTTCCGGCATCATCATCATTGTCATCGTGTTCCTGCCCCTGTTGACGCTGGAAGGACTGGAAGGCAAGTTGTTTGGCCCGGTGACGCTGACCATCGTCTTTGCGCTGCTCGGCGCGCTGCTGTTGTCATTGACGCTGATTCCGGTTATTGCATCCTTTCTGGTGAGCCCGCAGGCCCATGCCGAACCCTGGCTGAGCCGGAACCTGATTCGCCTGTACCGGCCATTGTTGAGCAAAAGTCTGGCCAAGCCGGGCCTGCTGCTGGGCGTGGCTGGCGCGCTGCTGCTGAGCTCGGTGATTATTTTTCCGCTGGTGGGCAAGACCTTCATGCCGACCATGGACGAGGGAGACATCATTGTGCAGCTGGAATTCATTCCATCCATCAATCTTGCAAGCAGTACCCGCACCGTACAGAAAGTGGAACAAGCCCTGTTGAACGACATTCCGGAAATAGTCCGGATCGTATCGCGCAGCGGTTCCGATGAACTCGGCATGGATCCCATGGGGCTGAATGAAACGGATATGTTTCTGCAACTCAAACCCCGCCCGCAATGGCGGGTCAACAGCAAGGAGGAGCTGGAAAGCCTGCTGCGTGATGTCATGGACAGATTTCACGGCATCAATTACGGCTTTACCCAGCCCATCGACATGCGGGTATCGGAAATGCTCACCGGCTCCAGAGGCGATGTTGCCATCAAATTGTTTGGACCGGATCTGGACACACTGAACACCAGTATCCAGGAAATCTCAATGGTAGTGGCAGGGGTCGATGGCAGCGTGGATACCATCGCCACGCTCAACGAGGGCGCGCAATATCTGCAAATCGATGTGGACCGTTATCAGGCCGGACGTGTCGGCATCGATGCCGAGGAACTGCAAACCCGGCTGCGTACAGAAATAGAAGGCTTGCCGGTGGGCATGGTGGTGGAAAAAGGTGCGCGCGTGCCCCTGGTGCTGCGCTATCCCAGGCCGGCCGGCGATGGTCTGGAATTGCTCAGCAATACCCTGGTGAACCTGCCCGGTGGCGGTGTCATTGCGCTGGAGGAATTGGCCCGCATCAAGCGGGAGGAAGGCCCGGTCGTGATTTCCCGGGAGGCCGGACAACGCTTTGCCGTGTTGCGCACCAATGTCGAAGGGCGTGATCTGGTGGGTTTCGTCGAAGAAGCCAGGCAGGCCGTCGCGGATGCCGTGACGTTGCCCGAAGGCTATACCCTGCAATGGGGTGGCGAATTTGAAAACCAGCAGCGGGCCGCTGCCCGCCTGTCCCTGGTGGTGCCGGTGGCATTGGCGATGATCGCCCTTTTGCTGTTTGTGACATTCCGGTCAATCAAGCAAACGGTGATCATTCTGTCCAATATTCCCTTTGCGCTGACCGGTGGCATCATCGCGCTGTGGCTGACCGGTGAATTTCTTTCGGTGCCGGCATCGGTGGGTTTTATCGCCCTGCTCGGTATCGCCGTATTGAACTCAGTGGTGATGATGTCGCATTTCAATCATCTGATGGCCAAGGGGATGGCGGTGGCTGACGTGGTTACGGAAGGAGCGGTCCGGCGTTTGCGACCGGTCATCATGACGGCGTCCATTGCCGCCTTTGGGCTGGTGCCCCTGCTGATTGCCAGCGGGCCGGGTTCTGAAATCCAGCGCCCCCTGGCGGTGGTGGTCATCGGTGGGCTGATCAGTTCCACGCTGCTGACCTTGTTCCTGTTGCCGCTCATCTACAAGAAATTTCACCGTCAAGAACTAACAACAGGAGCCGTATAGTGTCCATTACCTTGCTGATACTGAATGCACCGCCGGAATTGGAAGAGGATCTGGTGGATTATCTGTTGTCCCTGCCTGTCGTGGAAGGCTTCACCTCCTATCAGGTGAATGGCCATGGCGAGAACAGCAATTTGTCTGTCGCCGAACAGGTCAGTGGCAGGCGCCGGCGGATTCAATATGAGTTGCTGACAGGGGAAAATGCCGTGGCCGAGATATTGGCGGGTATCGCCGCCAATGTGGGCAGGGATATCGTCTACTGGCAGCAGGCGGTATTCAATTCAGGCCGAATTTAAAGCAGGTTCCATACTCAGGGCAGCAAAAGGCAGGCGGTTGAGAACCCCGTCGGCTCATCAATATGGTAGACAAGCGCGAGTTCGCCAGGACCAAGATGGGATTGAATACTGTCTATATTCAGGACATTGGGCGTTATTTTCAGGTCGGCTGGGGTAATGCCGGGGGCAAAAGCACGGTAGTTCTCCTCGCTTTGAAACAAGAGCCTTTCGGGTTCCGATACATTGCGGCCTTCCAATGATGCCCGGGTGCTTGTTCAGAAAGGTCGAGATGCCTCGATCGATAAGCTGATTGAAATAATCATTCAATATTATTTCCTGAACGCTGAAGATTGCGTGGCTGCGTGCCAGTTCATAAAGTTCACGCCCGGATTGCCCGGCAGGAACTTCCCCGTTTCTTATTGGAATAGGCCATTCTTGTTGGTTTTCCGGATTCCCGACAGCAGTCGTTTGCCTGCCTGATCGAGCCGGTCTGCTACCTGTTCATGGTCTGACCCATCGGCTATACTATGTGCTCGCTTCCATGGGCAGTCAAGCAAGAATACAAGAATACAAGAATATATGGCTACTGATAATACTGCGACATCTACCGAGATTGTGACAGGTATCAATAGCGGTGATCGGAATTTTGAGACTCTGCTCATTCAAAAATATGGCAAGACCCTGCTGTATATTCTTGAAAGACGAACTCATGACAAGGACCTGGCACAGGATATTTGCCAGGAAACCTTCAGGATATTGATCGAAAAGTTCAGGGTTGGCACCATCGATGAGCCGGAGCGGCTGGCGGGCTATATCCAGCAGACCGCGATCAACCTGCTGATAGCGGAGAGGCGGAAAACGCAACGACGGAAAACCGATATCGACAGCGAGGCCCTGGATGCTGTTTCCGATCGCCGGGCAACGCCGCACGATGAAATTGCGCTGATGCGGCTCAGGAAAGCCGTCCGGGAGGCGATTCTTGCACTGCACAATGAACGGGATAAGGAAATACTGTACCGCTATTACATCGAGGAACAGGACAAGGAGCAGGTCTGTGGCGCCATGACTCTGGATTTTCGGCATTTCGACAAGGTGATTTCGCGGGCCAGAAGCAGATTGAAAGCGGTGCTGGAAGCAAACAACGATGATGTGATACAGGAGGAGTTGACTTGATCCGGTTGCAAGGGTGAATCCGTATATTTCGTCATTCTGGCGCAAGTCGGCATCCAGTTTTTCCAGACTGGATTCACTGGGCCCCGGCTTGCGCCGGGGTGGCGAGGGCATATCAGGCGCCTTTGACTTTGCCCCCTCTTGGTTCGTGGTGTGGTTTATTGTTATGAATAATACTATGAATGAACAGTATCTGAACGAGCATGAGGTCATCCACCGCTATCTCGTTGACAAGCTGCCGGATGATGAGCGGGATGCCTTCGAGGTTTATCTGCTCGAACACCCGGAACTTCTCGATGAGATCGAGGCTGCCCGGCACATCCAGAATGCCTTCAAGGCCAATGCCGGTTTACTGAAGAAGAGCCGCTTTCCCGCCTGGCTGACGGCAAGGTCGGGGCAGGGCCTGCTGGCAGCGGCGGCCTGTCTGGTGGTCGCCGTCGTGATCGTTTTCAGGCTCCCGCAACAAAATGCCGACTTGCCCTTGCAGCCGCCGGTGATCCTGGAAACCCTCCGGGGCCAGGGTGATGACATCATCCAGGTCAGTGGTACGCCGCTGGTACAATTTCTGATCGACGTGGGTCCTCCGGCATTGTCTGAAGAGCTCAGCTACTCTCTGGACATCGTGCAGGAGGCCGACGGTAGCACGCTTGCCACTGCGCAAGGTCTGCATGTCGATCAGGACGGCTGGCTGCTGTTCAGCCTGAGTGATCAGCGCACGCCATTGCAGGGGCTCTACCGCGTCCGTGTCGTTCAGGAAGGCAGGAATGTCATGGTGGGAGAGTACCGCGTGGACTTTACTGCGGAATAAACCGCTTTCCCGTATGCCTTTGTGTATCAACGAGCTTAACGCGCCAGCCTTGCGCGGAAGAGGATTTCAAAGGTCCCTTGCGCATGTTCCACGAGGTTCAGGAAGGCAAGGGCGGACCGGTCTCCGGGCATCTCCCGCACCCAGCTCTGGCCGATGCTGAGTTCCCCGTCCCCTTCGGCATCGAGCCGCCAGCCCTGAGCCTCGAACTGAGGGGCGAAGTGAAGGGCAAGCTCCGCGAGGGAGTACGCGGGATTGATCAGGAGGGCATCGGCCCGCCGTTCCTCATTGCCACCACTGCCACCACGGCTAAGTCCGCCTTCCGGCAGCGCCAGCTGTGGCAGGATGCTGGCGAGGGGACCCGTATCACGTGAACGAAAATTCGCGCGTTGCTCCCGCTCCCGCTGCCGCTCGCAGTAGGAGGCCGCCGGGCGGCGGTCGACGGGCGTCCTGGAGACTGAAAGTGTGCCGTTTTCGGGAAGGAATTGAAAACGCAGAAGGCCCAACTGGTCGTGGCAAAGTTCCCTGGAGGCGTAGCCTGTACGGTTGGCCGATGCCTGATTCGAGGGCGGAACAAATATCCCGGGGGGGACGATGTATGAATTCTCCCATTCCTGCCAGCCTTCCCGGGCGAGGAAGACCTCGATCAGCGCCTCCTGGGCCTCCCGCTCCCCAAGGGAAGTGGAAAAGACGACGACCTGGCGGCCCCCACCTAAATCATTGGCACCCGCCAGGCGCAGGCCCTGGGGTATCTCGATGGCCGGAAAGTCTGCTGGCAGGTCGTTACGCATGTTCCCGCCGCCGGTAAAATAGCGCACCAATTCTATGGGAATGTCGCCGTCGAAGGTCTCCGGAGAGGCCTCCTCTTCCTCCGCGGGAAGCACGCTGCTCCCACAAAGCAGGAGAGCGACAAGCACGCACTGCGGTCCAGCTTGATTCAGATATTTCATGACTGTCCTCCCGTCAGGCGCAGTGTCATTCATTCGAAATATTAAAGCGATACCAGCCTGAATTCGAGAATATAGCGCCCATCCCCAGACGACAGGATGGTCAACACGCCCCGCAATTCCGTGTCGTCTTCCGTACTGCGTGCCCAGACGCCGCCAGCCGTCACGGCGTTGCGCCAACCATCCTGCTGCGACCATTCCTGCGCAGTGAGTTGTGCCTCGAAGTGGGCATAGACCCGTTCGGCTTCCCAGTCGATAGCGAGGCCGGTGCGCGTGCGCGTCTCGTTTCGCCCCAAGGTGGAGATGCCGCCCGTGGGACCGGCGTGGCGGCCGCCGAAATCAGCCTCCCGGGGCAGCTCCAGGCGGGGCATGAGCTCGGCCAGTCCGTTGCCCTGAATGCGCCTGGTGACGGTGGTCTGGAGCCGCGCCTCGGCCTGTTCCTGGCAGGTTTGGAAGGAGCCGCTGACAGGAGAGAGACTCCGGCGCAGGGTCACAAGATTCCCGCCGCCGCTGTCCTGGAACGTCATCTGCAGGTTGTCGTGTTCGTCATGGCAGAACTGTTCGGGAAATGGCGGTAAGGTCTGTCCAGGAGGATCGAGAAAGCCGGCTTGGGCTTGTGTCGGAGGGACCGACAGATGTACCCAGCCCTCTTGCCCCAGGGCGGCTTCCATCGCCGCGACCGCCGCGCCCTCGCCGAGATCCGTTTCGAGGTACAGCCTTTGACGGAAGGGCTGATTCGCCGCGCCCACCGCGCCCAGCACCCTGAAACCTGCAGGCGCCGAGTTCACGGGGAAGTCTTCCGGAATATCCCGGTAGATTCCGCCTTCCTCGCCCGGCGCGAAGCCCAGCATGAGCCTTACCAGATCGATCGGAACAACATCCTCGAATTCGCTCGCCGCAGGTACGAATGGAGCGGTCATGAGGGCGGCCAGCCCCAATATTGCACCAGCGACGCGACGGCTCCAGGGCACTGTCCACGCCAGTCCACGGACCCGCATTGTTTTCAGCGCTTTTTTCATGTTCATGTGCTTTCTCCCTTTGATGTTTTCCCTGTCGCCGTGGCTCCTCGATCCCCGGCCAGGCAGCCAGGGTTCACATTGCTCCCTGCCTCTCGGAGAAGAAACCGTCAGGCATCATTCCAGTGCTTGCACGATGAGTTTGACAGAGAGAATGTCCTGCTCCTCCCCGGTTCTCCCCCTGAGCCCTATGACGTCATTCAGGTTTCCCCGGGTGATCAGCAGGGTGGTCATGAGTCTGTCGCCATTTTCCACGCTACGTGTCCAGTTGCCGCCCGCGGTCATCTCACCGGTCCATTCGGCGTCCGCTTCCCAGTCCTGCTCGCGCATCTGCCCGGCGTAATGGGCCAGGAGTTCGCCAGGAGAAAGCCCCCCGCCAAACACCATACCTCCTGTCTCATGACGGTTTCCTCCGGAACTGACGAAACCGAGGACGGCCCCTTCCGCAAACGGCGTGGAAGATCCCGGCGCGGTCAGCGCCGGAATGAAAGCTATCGCGGGATTGAAGGCCGGTCTTTCTGGAGAACGCGGCGCCAACAGGTTACGCCGCTGCTCTTCGCAACTTGTCCGATGCGGAGAGGCTCCATAGTCGAAGCGTTGCAGATAGATGCGGTTCTCCACGCCGGTGTAGCCGCGCACCTCCAGCCGGCCAAGGTCGTCGTGGCAAAGCGTTACGGGCCTGGGGATGCCGTTGTCGGGGATGATAAAACCGGTCTCGCGCGTGGATCCCGGTGGTGCGGGCAGTTCCATCCAGCCTTTCGCTACCATGGCTTGAATCACGGCGCGCTGGGCCTCGTCGCTCTCGGGGGCGCTGCGCAGGATCACGCGCTGCACGTTTTCCCGGTCGTGGGAGCCCATGACGCGGAGCCCATCAGGGAGAGTGAAAGAAGGAAAATCCGGGGGCATCCCCCGGTACAGGATTCCGCCGCCGGCGAAAGCGCGGACCAGTTCGGCGGGCACGAAAACATCGAGCTGCGCGGCCTGCACGCACGGCAGGGCCAGGACGCCAGCCAAACCCATAAACGCCAATCCCCTGCGGCTATGATTCATGTCCAAGCCCCTCTGTCGCGTTACTGACTTGAGGTGACAGCCGACCGGCATCCCACACATCGTTGCATGGTTCTTCGCCTGATGGCCGTGTATGCCAGGCAATTGTGCCATGGCTCCCGGGAGTGGTCAACGCAGTTCCAGGGAAGGTCCTACGTCATCCCCGCGTAGCAGGCTGTACAAAAACTATCTGCGTGGGGATGACGGTCAGGTGAATTCAGAGGTGGCCCACAAGACAGCGATGAGCGTGGGTTTGTTGGCATAATGGTGCCGGTGGGCGGACTCGAACCGCCGACCCACGCATTACGAATGCGTTGCTCTGCCAACTGAGCCACACCGGCATATACGGAAGGGATACTGCCCGCGCATTTTTCCATAAGTGCGGGCTGATGTAAAAGGATACCTTATTGAAAGGGATGCTTCAGAATGATCGTGTCCTCGCGGTCGGCGCCGGTGGAGATGATGTCAACCGGGGCCTCTATTTTCTCTTCGATGTAGCGGATGTAGTCGAGAGCCTTGCGCGGAAGGTCTTCCAGCCTGCGGATACCGGAGGTGGACTCGGACCAGCCGGGCAGTTCCTCGTACACAGGTTCCAGGGTGTCGTAACTGTCGAAATTCATCAGGCAGGAATTGGAGCTTTCACTGACGCCCTTGTAGCCGACACAGACCTTGACGTTTTCCAGGCCATCCAGAACGTCCAGTTTGGTCAGGCAGATGCCGGAGACACTGTTGATGCGTATCGCCAGCTTCAGCGCGGCGGCATCAAACCAGCCGCAGCGGCGGTTGCGTCCGGTGGTGGCGCCGCGTTCCTGGCCGCGGGTGAAGAGGCTGGTGCCGACCTCATCGAACAGCTCGGTCGGAAAGGGTCCGCTGCCCACCCGGGTGGTATAGGCCTTGGTGATGCCAAGCACATAATCGAGATAGAGCGGGCCATAGCCGCTGCCGGTGGCGGTGGCTCCGGCCGTGGTGTTGGACGAGGTGACGAAGGGATAGGTGCCGTGATCGATGTCCAGCAGGGAGCCCTGGGCGCCTTCGAACAGTATGTTCTGGCCGCGTTTGCGGGCCGTGTGCAGGATTTCGATGGTGTCGGTCACCATGGGTGCAATGCGTTCGCCCATGGCCAGGCTGCTATCGAGGGTTTGCTGGTAATCGATCGGGGCCACCTGGTAATAATGTTGCAGTGCAAAATTATGGTATTCCATGACCTCTGCCAGTTTCTCGGCAAAATATCTGGCGTTGAGGATTTCGCCGACGCGCAGACCGCGACGGGCCACCTTGTCTTCATAGGCGGGACCAATACCCCGGCCGGTGGTGCCGATCTTGTTGTTGCCTTTCTTGAGCTCGCGGGCCTGATCCAGGGCAATGTGATAGGGCAGGATCAGCGGGCAGGCGGCGCTGATTTTCAGACGTTCGGTGATGGAGAGGCCGGTCCTGGCTTCCAGGGCGTCGATTTCCTTCAACAGGGCTTCCGGTGACAACACCACGCCATTGCCGATCACGCACAGCACATCGCTGCGCAGAATACCGGAAGGCAGCAGGTGCAGCACGGTTTTTTCACCAGCGATCACCAGGGTGTGACCGGCATTGTGGCCGCCCTGAAACCGCACCACGGTGGAGGCTTTCTCGGTGAGAAGATCCACTATCTTGCCCTTTCCCTCGTCACCCCACTGAGTGCCGAGCACAACAACGCTTTTGCCCATTTCTTTGCCTTGATCCTGCTGAAGAGTATCTGATGTTAGTTGATTGGCCGAACCTGCCAGCGATTGTTCAGTCGAACGATTTCCTGTGAACATGCCATGTCGCGGGCAGATTCAGTCTGACCTTCGAGAGCCGTCACGACCACCTGTCCGTCTGCCCGGAGTTGATTGATCAATTGTTGCAATTCGGCATCTGCCAGCGCCGGTGCGAAGATTTTGTCCGCTTCATGAAAAGCCCGGCTGCCCAGTGCCAGCAGGATTTTGAGATCGGCATCGAAGCCGGTTGCCGGACGTGCGCGGCCAAAGACCTCGCCGATATGATCATAGCGCCCGCCCTTGGCGATGGCATCGCCGTAGCCGGGAACATAGGTCGCGAAGACCACGCCGGTATGGTACTGATAACCACGCAATTCACTCAAATCATAATACAGGGTCTGCCTGGGGAAACGCTGCCGGATGCCTCGCGTGATCTCCCGCAGAGACTCGATAGCCGCCAGAATGCCATCCGGTGCCTTGCGGAAAAGACGCTCGGCCTGGTCCAGAATGTCCTCCCCACCGCTGAGATGGATCAGATTATTGAGCATCTCCAGCAGGTCGCCGTCAGTGTTCTGGTCTTGCAGCAAGGTGGTAATTTCTTCGCAGGATTTGCGCTGGATGGCATCAAACAGCTTGCGTTCCAATGCGGCATCCAGAGCCGCATGCCGAATCAGGCTGCGGTAGATATGGACATGACCCAGGGCCAGGTGAATCTTGTCAATACCGGCAACGGCGAGGGTTTCCAGCATCAATGTGATCACTTCGATGTCGCTGGCGGTCCCGGCGTGACCATAGAGTTCGGCACCGATACGGATGGGGCTGCGCGAACCCAGCAGACTTTGCGGCCGGGTATGCAGCACACTGTCGGCATAGCACAGGCGGGTCGGGGTGGCGCGTTGCAGACCGTGGGCGTCGATACGGGCTACCTGGGAGGTGATGTCTGCCCGCACCCCCATGCTGCGGCCGGATAACTGGTCAACGATCTTGAAGGTCTGCAACTGCAATTCGTTATTGCCCGGTACGATCAGCAGCGAATCCAGAAATTCGATCAGGGGTGTGATCACCAGTTCATAGCCCCAGCACGCATACAGGTCGAGGACCTCCCGGCGCAGTTGTTCCAGCCTGCTTGCCTGGGGGGGCAATATTTCATCGACACCATCGGGTAAGAGCCAGCGATCGGCACTTGTCATGTTCCAGACCTTTCAGTTAATCAAATACAGCAGGATGATTCCTGCCATCATGCTGGCAAAGCCCAGAATGCGCATGGTTCTGTCATCGATTGCCGCCATCAGCTGCACCATTCGCCGCCAGCGGGCCGGCTGCAAAAAGGGCATGATTCCTTCGATCACCAGCATCAGGCTCAAGGCTACCCCAAGATCATGCCACATCAGGCGGTCTCTGAAGAACGTATTTACTTGGCGTCAATGTTGTTCAGATATTTAAAGAAATCACTGTTGGGGCTCACCAACAGAATGTCACTGCTGTCCCTGAAGGTTTCCCGGTAAGCGTTCAGGCTGCGCGTGAACTCGTAGAACTCGGGATCTTTTTGAAACGCCTGGGCATAGATAGCCGTCGCCTGGGCGTCACCTTCGCCGCGAATGGTCTCCGCATCCCGGTAGGCTTCGGCTTCAATGACCGTCCGCTGACGGTCGGCATTGGCCCGGATGCCTTCGGCCAGTTCGCGGCCGGTGGAGCGCAATTCCTGGGCTTCTTCATAGCGCTCGGTATTCATGCGCTGGTAGACCGATTCGCTGACCTGATCCGGCAGATCGATTTTTTTGACCCGTACATCGACGACCTCAATACCCAGTTCAGTATGCATGATCTCATTGAGTTCATCCCGCAGCTCCGTCATCAGCAGGTCCCGCTCGCCGGAGACCACTTCATGCACGCTGCGCCGGGCAAACTGGTTTCGCAGACCTGTATTGACCCGCTGTGCCAGCAGATTGTTGGCGATATCGATATTGCCGGACGTGGAGGTGTAGAAGTCGGCAACGTTGGAAATGCGCCATTTGACGTAGGAATCCACATCCAGGTACTGCCGGTCGACGGTCAGATAGCTTTCCGTATTGGCGGCCAGAGTCTGAACCCGGCCATCAAAGGTCCGCACCACATGTACACCGGGGATTTTACCGTGCAAACCGGGAGGGACATCGAAATTGGTGACCTCGCCAAAGGTCAGCAGCACGGCGCGCTCGGTCTGTTTCACGACATACAGACAGTTATAGGCAATGATCACCACCAGGGCGAGCAGGGCGAGGGTATACAAGCTGGAGTTTTTCATCAGCGGCCGGCTCCTCTGGTCGTCGTCGTGGGTCTTGACTGAATGTCCCGGATCACCTGATTGCTCAGATTACGGATATCCTGATTGTTGAGGCCCTCGATGCGACCGCTGACATCGGGCGCGGGCCGTCGTTCCATGAGTTTGTCCAGCGGCAGGTACATCATGTTGTTGCTTCCTTCGACATCGATCATCACTTTGGAGCTGCTGCTCATGACGGACTGCAGGGTATCCAGATACAGCCGTTGCCGGGTGACCTCGGGAGACTTCCGGTATTCCGTCAGCAAGCTCTCAAATCTGGCCGCCTCGCCCTGTGCCTGGGCAATGACCTGCTCCTTGTAGGCGTTGGCTTCCTGAATCTGGCGCAGGGCAGCACCACGTGCTTCCGGTACTATCTGGCTGGCATAGGCCCTGGCTTCGTTCTGCAGGGAACGGTTATCCTCATCGGCCTTGATCACATCATCAAAGGCAGCCCTGACTTGTTCAGGAGGTTGTGAGCGGTTGACATTGACCTGGCTGATGGTGATGCCGGTGCCATAGTTATCGAGATAACTTTGCAATCTGTCTCTGACCTCCTGTGCGATCTGGGCCCGGCTGACGGTAAGCACATTGGTCATCACCGAGCTGCCCACCACATGCCGCAATGCAGATTCTGCGGCCTGTTCCAGGCTGGATTCCGGGTCTCTTACTTCAAGAAAGAATTTGCGGGGATCGGTAATGACATACTGCACAGACATGGTGACATCCACGATATTGTCATCCTCCGTCAGCATGGTATTGCTGAAACTTTTGTCATAAACCCGGGTGACATTGATCTTGTTGACTTCGTCGACCAGCGGCGGATTCCAGTGCAGGCCGGGGGGCACCAGCTCATCCAGGGCCCTGCCGAAACGCAGCACTACGCCGCGTTCCTGTTCGTCAACGGTATAAAATCCGCTGGCGGCCCAGATGATGGCGGCAATGACCAGGACACCAATGATCAGTCCGCCGGACAGCCCATCGCCGCCTGACGCGGAGCCGGAGCCATCGCGATTCCCCTTGCTGCCACCAAAACCCTTGCTGAATTTTTTCAGCAGGGAACCCAGCAGTTCATCGATATCCGGGGGGCCCTGATTTTTGCTGCCCCGCGAATTGTTGCCCCAGGCATCATTCTTGCGGTCGTCATTATCGGGTTCGTTCCAAGCCATCGGCTGCTCCGGGATCCTTTTGTATTCAGAAAAAACTCAGGTCGCAGGCTGTCAATCTGCACAGGGCGGGATTTTAACGAAAAACGGCAGGCATTAACACCGGTTTGTCATATCGGCAGCGGTGGCGCCGTGCTGTCGCATGAGGAGATCAGGGCCGGCAACAGAGGCAGCGGGTCGATGCCTTCCGCGCGCAGCAGACGGATGAATTCGTCTCTGGGCAGGCGCAGGCTGAGTTCCACCTTGCCCTCGTCGTCAACGGATTCGGCCTGAACCGCGCCCTGCCTGTAGAGGCGGGCGCGCAGTCGGCCCTGCTGCGGCAGGATCTGCAATTGCGGTTCGATGACATCATTCCCCAGCAATTCACTGATGGCCTGCAACAGATCGCCAAGGCCTGCCCCAGTGGCTGCCGATACCCAGACCCGCAAGGGTTTGCCCTGATCGTCCCGTTCCATGCCGGTGGGGTGGCTGTCCAGCAGGTCCACCTTGTTGTAGACCAGCAGGGTGGGAATGTCGATGGCGCCGATTTCCTTCAGCACCGTATCGACCTGTTCCTTGAACATATCGCGGTTTTCGTCGTGACAGTCGATGACATGGAGGAGCAGGGAGGCCTCCACGGTTTCTTCCAGTGTGGCGTGAAAGGCATCGACCAATTGATGGGGAAGTTTGCGGATGAAGCCCACGGTGTCCGCCACGATGGCTGTGCCGTAGTCGGGAATCTGGATTTTTCTGAGGGTGGAATCCAGCGTGGCGAACAGTTGGTTCGCCACATAGATATCTGAATGGCTGAGGCGGTTGAACAGAGAAGATTTGCCGGCATTGGTATAGCCCACCAGGGAAATGGTCGGGATTTCGGCTCGCTTGCGGGCACGCCGCCCCTGGTTGCGCTGACTTCTGACCTTGGCAAGGCCTTTGTTGATGGCCTTGATTCTGACACCGATCAGACGCTGGTCGATTTCCAGCTGGGTTTCACCGGCGCCGCGCAGGCCGATACCGCCTTTCTGCCGGTCCAGATGGGTCCAGCCCCGGACCAGGCGGGTCACTGAATGCCTGAGCTGGGCGAGCTCGACCTGAAGTTTGCCCTCGTGGCTGCGGGCACGCTGAGCAAAAATATCCAGGATCAGACCGGTACGGTCCAGAACGCGGCAGGACAGTTCTTTTTCCAGGTTGCGCTCCTGGCTGGGTGTCAGGGTGTGGTCAAACAGAACGATCTCGGCCTGATGCAGCAATACGGCCTGTCTGATCTCCTCCAGTTTGCCGCTGCCGACAAAAAGCCGGGCAGAAACCTTCTTGAGATTTCCGATGATGAATGCGGCAGGGCTGGCGCCTGCTGACAGGGCCAGTTCCTCGAATTCTCTGGGATCACTATCTTCCCCGGCGGACTCGACATTCATGTGAACCAGAATGGCGACATCGCCACTTGCGGGGCGTTCAAAAAACAATGAGACCTCAACTTGTGAAAATGCCCGGGGCGGGTGGCTTGGGGTTTCCCCTAAACGGCATTGCCCGGGGAATCATCCTCATCTTCGATTTCTTCGTCCACACTATCGGCCTGGTTCAGCAAGGGAACCCTGATCTGGCGGTTTGGCACCACGGTGGAAATAGCATGTTTATAGACCATCTGATTGACGGTGTTTCTCAAGACAATGACAAACTGGTCAAAAGATTCGATCTGTCCCTGAAGTTTGATCCCGCTGACCAGATAGATGGCAACAGGAACTTTCTCTTTACGCAAAACATTCAGGAAAGGGTCTTGTAAAGAGTGCCCTTTTGACATAGTTATTCTCCTGCAATATAAAAATGATAATAGATGATTGAAACGCCTCTTCACAGAAAATCCAATTCTGTGATGCTGCCCATTATAGGGGCTTACCCCATACGGGCACCAGTCCAGTTAGAGCTTCCAGGTGTCGATAAGTTTCACACATTTGCGATAAAGTTCCGGATCCAGGGCATCGAGGCTGTCCAGATCCGGCCAGCTGCGCAGCCAGGTCAGTTGTCTTTTGGCCAGTTGCCGGGTGGCCGCCAGGACTTTCGCCACCATGGTGTCGTAATCATAAAGGCCGTCCAGATAGTCCCAGATCTGGCGGTACCCTACGCTGCGCAGAGCCGGCAGGGCCGGATGCAGGGACGTCCTGGCCTTCAGGACCCGGACTTCCTCCACGAAACCCTGCTTGAGCATCTGTCGGAAACGTTGCTCGATCAGGCCATGCAGCACATGGCGGTCACTGGGCAGAAGGGCCAGGTAGCGCATCGCACAGGGCAGCGGCTGGGCTGCCGTTCCGCTGTTTCTGAAGGATGTCATGGTCTGGCCGGTGATGTCGTAAACCTCGAGTGCCCGTTGCAGGCGCTGGGGATCATTGACGTGAATACGGTCGGCGGATTCGGGGTCCACTGCGCGCAGGCGTTCATGCACTGCACGCCAGCCCTGTTCTTCTGCCAGCGCCACAATTCGCTGACGCACGGCGGCGTCGGCGCTTGGCATCTGGTCGAGACCATCCCTCAGAGCCTTGAAGTACAGCATGGTGCCGCCAACCAGCAAGGGGATTTTTCCGGCCCGGCTTATCCCGGTCATCGCAGCCAGCGCATCCTGTCTGAATTCGGCAGCCGAATAAGCCTCAGCAGGGTCACGCAGGTCAATCAGGTGGTGTGGGACCTGTGCCAGCGTGGCCTTATCCGGCTTGCCTGAGCCGATGTCCAGGCCACGATAGACCAGCGCCGAATCCACGCTGATCAGTTCCACGGGATAATGACGCGCCAGTTCGAGGGCCAGGCGGGTTTTGCCCGAAGCGGTGGGACCCATCAGGCAGATGGCTGGCGGGAGTGTGCTCGATGACTGTTGCAAGAGACCTTGGGCCTTGGAAAAACAGAGCTGGAATTATGACCTACTCGGATATCAGAATATATCGTGACAATCACGCTACGTCATCCTCGCGAAAGCGCACAGCTGTCCGGAATAATTCCGGTCATCATGCGCAGGTCTCTTCCAGGAAAACGTTTTTTGATGCGGGCTGGGACTCCAGCGCAAGGCCACACTCGGGGGAGCTCCGCTCGCTCGCTGCGCTCCTCGCCGGACTCCCCCGGGCGCGTCCCGGCAAGCATTGGTGTGCACGGCAGAAATACCTGTCTTGCCCATAAGCCTTTTGACGATGGCGCAATAATTCTGGCTGTTGGTCTTGCCTGCGAATTATACTGCCGTGTGCATGTTCATGGGTCAGCCCCCGGTCGCAGCGGGGAGGGCAGGAGGTATTCTTGGCAGGCGACGCATGTCCAATCTGAATCCAATAGGGGTGTTTGACTCCGGTGTCGGCGGTCTGTCGATCCTGGCTAAAATCCGGGAGCTCCTGCCCCGGGAAAATCTTGTGTATGTGGCGGATTCCGCCCATGCCCCCTATGGCGCCAGGACCGACAGCTATATTCAACAGCGCTGCGAGCACATCATGACCTTTTTTCGCACCGAGCAGGTCAAGGCCGTGGTGCTGGCCTGCAATACCGCCACCGCGGCGGCGGTGACCCGGCTCCGGCAGGATCATCACCTGCCCATCATCGGGATGGAACCGGCGCTCAAACCCGCCGCCCGGCAAAGTCGCGCAGGTGTGGTTGGGGTGCTGGCCACGGCCGGCACCATTGGCAGCGACCGGTTTTTTCATCTCCAGAGTCAGTTTGCCAGCGAGGTGGAAATCATCACGCAGCCCTGTCCCGGGCTGGTGGAGCATATTGAACAGCTGGTTCCGGACCGGCGGGCGCTGCGCGCCTTGCTGGTGGAATATATTGAGCCTCTGCTGGCCAGGGGTGCCGATACCTTGGTCCTGGGCTGCACCCACTACTCCCTGATTACCGGTCTGATTGCGGAAATTGCCGGCAGCCAGGTGCAGATCATGGATACCGGTTTTGCGGTAGCCAGGGAGCTGCAACGCAGGCTGGCAGAGCAGGGGTCCTTGCAGGAAGGGCTGGAGACCGGGCAAATCCGCTTTTATTCCAGCGGCTCACCGGCGCAGCAGCAGGCGCTGATGTCACATTACTGGGGGCGGGAGGTGAAGGTGGCCTTATTGCCGGATACCCGGCCCGTCAGCGCAGCGTAGGTCGTCAGGTCCTGAAACTCAGACTCGCGGCTGTCTGGAATAATCCTCCTGCCCCACCTCGATGGTCGACGGAGACAGGGAGGAAAAACCCGAATCGTAAGCACTGGGCAGGGCAGCACCGTGGTGGCTCCGCTCGCTCGCGCTCCTCGCCGGCCCACCCCGCCACTGTCGACAGTATCCTTATCAGACCCGACAGAAAAAACGCTTTTCTGTAAGGGACCTGCGTGGGATGGCAGTCTGGGCCGGCATAAAGAAACAGGCTGTTGGGATCACTGTCCCCGCAGAAACAGCTTGTCGAGCTCGTGCAGGCTGAGCGCCACCCAGGTGGGGCGGCCGTGATTGCACTGCCCGCTGCGCTCGGTGATTTCCATTTCCCGCAACAGGGCGTTCATTTCCGGAATGTTCAACTGACGGTTGGCGCGAACCGAGCCATGACAGGCCATGGTGGACAAAATGTCATCGTGACGGGCGGCAATCCGCTCACTGCTGCCGTGAGCAATGATGTCTGCGAGCACATCCCGGACCAGTTGTTCCAGGTCGGCATTGCGCAGAATTGCGGGGATATGGCGCAGACTCAGCGTTTCCGGTCCCTGGCGATCGAGCCCCAGGCCCAGGCTGGACAGCTGTTCGCGATGATCCTCGGCGCAGTCGGCCTCGCCCGTGCTCAGGGCAATGGTAATGGGAACCAGCAAGGGCTGGATTTTGATGCCCTCGGCCTGGCTGGCGTTCTTCATATGCTCGTAGGTGATGCGCTCATGGGCAGCGTGCATGTCCACCACGATCAGGCCTTGGGCGTTCTGGGCCAGAATGTAGATGCCATGCAGCTGCGCGATGGCAAAACCCAGAGGCGGGATGTTTTGATCCGGGCTTTCCGGCAGCGGATTGGAGCCCTCGCCGCGCAGGGCGGCATAGGCAGACAACTGGTCGCTGATATGGCTGGGCGAAGGCCTGCGGTTGACACTCCCTGGGCTGTTCCAGCGGCTTTGCGGGTTCAGATTGATGCTTTCCTGGGCCTCGAATTCTCCCCGCAGCAACCCGCTGTCCGGCTCTGGCAGAGCCGGATTGGAAAGACTATCGGACAAGTGATCACCCGGTCTTACCGAGGCCAGAGCCTTGTGCAGGGTGCTGAACAGAAAATCGTGTACCAGCCGGCCATCGCGGAAGCGCACTTCATGCTTGGTGGGATGCACGTTGACATCCACCAGCGCAGGGTCCAGTTCCAGGTAAAGCACGAAGGCAGGGTGACGGCCATGGAACAGGACGTCCCGGTAAGCCTGTTTCACCGCGTGGCTGACCAGTTTGTCGCGGACGACCCGGCCATTGACATAAAAATGCTGCAAGTCGGCCTGGCTGCGGGAAAAGGTCGGCAGGGAAACCCAGCCCCACAGATGCAGGCCGTGGGCTTCCAGGCTGATGGTCACGGCATTGTCGACGAAGGCCGGTCCGCAGATCTGGGCCACCCGCCGGGTAATTTCCGCTTCCGTGCGCGCCGCCTGAAACTTGTGTATGACACGCTGATTGTGCTGCAGGCTGAAGCTGACATCAAAGCGGCTCAATGCCAGGTGCTTGACCACGTCTTCAACGCGCTTGAATTCAGTCTGTTCGGTGCGCAGAAACTTGCGCCGGGCCGGGGTATTGAAAAACAGATCCCGTACTTCCACATTGGTGCCGGGTGGGTGGGCAGCGGGAGCAATCCGGGCATCCATGTCACGGCCTGCCGCTTCTACCTGCCAGGCCTCGGTGGCCTCTGCGGTGCGGGAAATCAGCAGCAGGCGCGAAACCGAACTGATGCTGGCCAGGGCTTCACCGCGAAAACCCAGGCTGACGACCCGTTCCAGGTCCTCCAGTTGCGAAATTTTGCTGGTGGCATGGCGACTCAACGCCAGCGGAAGATCCTCACGGGCAATGCCGCTGCCGTTGTCGCGGATGCGGATCAGTTTGATCCCACCCTGTTCCAGTTCGATCTCGATGCGATCGGCTGTCGCATCCAGTGCGTTTTCCAGTAATTCCTTGGCCACGGAGGCGGGACGTTCAACGACTTCACCGGCGGCGATCTGGTTGCTGAGGCGTTGGCTGAGGAGCTGAATGCGGGACATGTCGTAAAAAGTCAGGAGGCTGGAATTTTCAGGATTTGGCCAACCCGAATAGTATCACTAAGCAGCTGGTTGCTTTCACGGATTCGTGCCAGCGGGATGGAATAATTATCGGCGATGCCGGAGAGGGTTTCGCCGCGCGCGATTTTATGTTCGACAAAAGTAGCGGTGCGCCCCTCGGGACTGGCTGAACCCGCAACCAGCAAAACCTGGCCCACCCGGATGGTATTGCCATTGAGTCCGTTCAGGGTTTTGATCTGAGCCACAGTCACCCCGAAACGCGCCGCAATTTCCGACAGGCTGTCGCCCCTGGCAACGGTGTAGGGAATGGACAGGCCCTGATTCTGCTTCTGCCAGTAAACCCAGGTGCCCCGTGGCGGCAACCGATAGAAGTGGCTGGTGATGCCATCCACCAGGGCGTGCGCCAGTTTCTTCTGGTAGGCACTGGAGTTGAGGTTTTTGGCGTCCGTGGGATTGGTGACATATCCGGTTTCGATCAGCAGAGATGGAATGTCGGCGGATTTCAATACCACAAAAGCGGCCTGTTCCACGGTGGTGCGGCGCATATGAGAGACGGTGCCCAGCGCGGCAATGATGCTGTTGCCCACTTCAAGACTGGAGGCAATGCTTGCGGTCATGGAAAGATCGAGCAGCACACTGGCCAGGATCTGATCCTTGTCGCCCAGGCTGACTGAACCGACCCCGCCAATCAGGTCGGCACTGTTCTCTTTTTCTGCCAGCCGGCGGGCCTGTTCACTGGTGGCACCGCGCTGGGAGAGTGCATAAACCGTCGCGCCTCTGGCGCTGGACGTGGAAAAAGCGTCGGCATGGATGGCAATGAAGAGATCGGCATGGTGCTCGTGAGCGATCTTGATCTGGCGACGCAGGTCCACATAGTAATCCCCGCTGCGGATCATCACCGGTTGGTAGCCTGGCGTGCTTGCCAGAAGATTGTTGACCTCTCTGGCGATGGCCAGCACCACATTTTTTTCCATCAGCCGCTTGACGCCGATGGCACCGGGGTCCTCCCCACCGTGGCCGGCGGAAATGGCCACCACGATATCCCGTTTGCCCGCATCCAGATCGGCGCTGGAAAGCCGGGACCGGTTGGAACGAGCGGAACCCGGAGAAGAATCCGAGGCAGAAGAGGCGCTGGCCGGACTGGCGGGCGGGTCGTCATAAAGATCCAGCACCAGGCGCTCGCCATATTGCTCGTTCGCTCTGAGCACGAAACTGCGCGGTTTCACCGCCGTGTTGAGATCGAGTACCACCCGCAGATCCGTCTGATTACGCACGGCGCTGCGAATCCCGGTTACTGGCGTATTGCTCAGATCCGGTCGTGGCAGATTGTTCAGGGCCTGGACCTTGTTCAGGTCGATGACGATACGATCGGGTTTTTCCAGGGTAAAGACCTTGTGTTCGATGGCGGCACTGAGGTCGAAGACCAGGCGGGTATGGTCGGGCGCGCGATAGCTGCGGATGCTTTCCACCGTGGCAGCCTGGGCGGCAGCGGTGCTGAAAAGCAGCCCCCAGAGCATGGCCAAAGAAAAACGAAAGCTCACCTTCATTATTAGCTTTTGCCTGTATCTACTTGAATATCACTTAATTTATATCTAAATAAAGTGAGATGCCAGTACTTTTTTTGATTTTAGATCTGAGTCAGGGATGAGGGGTAGTCGTGGGCAAGGGCGGCGCTGAGCGCCTGACCGCGCGGAGTGCCGGCCACCCAGCTCAGGTCACGACCACTGCCGCGGATACGCAAGCTGAGTTTCAGATCGGCTGCGGGCAGAAAGCGTCCGCCCTGTTCCGGCCATTCGACCAGGCACAGGCTGTTGCCATCGAGATAGTCCCTGAAGCCCAGGTAGTCGAGTTCTTCGGGATCACTCAGCCGATAAAGATCAAGGTGGTTGATGCGGATGGGCCCCAGTTCATAGGCTTCAACGAGGGTGTAGGTGGGACTTCTGACGCTGCCGCAGTGACCGGCGCCCCGTATCAGGCCTCGGCACAAGGTGGTTTTGCCGGCCCCTGGATCGCCGCTGAGGCTGATCAGACCCCGGTAGCCACCAAGTTCTCCCAGGCGTTTGCCAAAGGCGGCGGTGGCCGCCTCGTTTGCCAGAAAAACCCTATGCTCAGCCATGTCCGTGAACCTGGAAATCGAATCAGGAAGGGTTCATCAGCGTGCGGACGAAGGGCAGCAGGTCGGTGGCCAGCAGGCCACGCTCACCGCCGGCACGGGCGGCAAGATCGGCGCTGCGGGCATGCACACACACACCCAGACAGGCGGCGTCCGCCAGGGTGTAACCCTGGGCCA